>NZ_JBMOSM010000015.1:0-123605 GCF_049316025.1 Paenibacillus sp. NPDC058898
AGATTTGTGGTCAGGCTAGCGTCTTTAGGCGCAGTTTGGCAACAGGGGGTTATACCCCAAGTGCAAACCACCCGTTGGACGGGTGGTCATGATTTTAAGTACCGTGTTGAGAAGATGATAGACTGTACCTGTTTTTTCGGTGCGAATGAGGCGTGAAGCAGGAAGAAACTGATTGCATTCAAGTGTTAGAGATGAAGAGGACAGTATTCGTAAAATCTTGCACTAATAACATCGTCTGAGTTGGTTTCCCGAATCAGAATGACCATGGTGTAAGGTAAAAGAAGATTTTCAGGAGTACTTCCATTGGAGTCATCGCTCTTCCATTGAGGGACAAAGCCGTGCTACAATATAGCACAAGCATAAGTAAAACGCTTAACCTGGAAGAGAAAGTAATGACCTCTTTGCAGCAAAACTGGTATCGCAAGCTGCTTCTTGCCTATTTCCCCATTTTCCTTATCACCATTACGCTTATCGTGTTTTTTTCTTTTATTATGTTTAACGAGGCCTCACGCGAAGAGGCGGCCAAGGCAAACGGTATATCCACCAGATTTATTATGGAAGACCTTGACCGCTCCATCCATGTGATTGAGATGAACGTGCTGAACGAAGTGGAGGCAAGTTCCCTATACTCAAGCTATCTGTTCAGTACCCCGTCATCCGACCAGAATCTGATGTACTCGCTGGTGAAACGACTTCGTGTGCTGCAGACGGACAGCGACTTGATTGATCAGTCTATTTGTACTGTCATTCGGATCAATCAGTTCTGACCACCAGCGGACAGAGTTCCCTCTCATCGTTTCCGGACCGTTCTTTTATCGAGCACGCCGCGAAGGAGCACGATTATCGGGGTTCGTCGGCCGTACGCTCCATGACGGGTCTGGGGGAGAACGAACCGAAGCAGGTCATCTCCATGTACAAAAATTTGCCGCTCCCCTTTGGAAGCCAGGGTCTGCTGGTGATAAACGTCAGTTTGTATCAGTTGGAGCAGATGATTAATCTGATAATAAATGACAGCGTTTCCTTTTTGGAAATTCCGGATTCCAGCGTTCGCCGATATCGCCATTCGGGCATGGTAGGGGCTGACCGGACCGGCATCATGATGCTGGCGGGCGTGGAAATCATAAAATTGAAAGGCATGCTGGGCGGCCAGTAAAGCATACACTTTCTGTAAAGCGCTTAACCCTTAGTTGATTAGGCGCCTCGATCCAACAGGTTAAGCGCTTAATTCGCATTAAGTTTTATCCATAGGATGCAACGACGATGAAAAGTTGAAAAGGAGATGAACCGGTTGACGACGACACGATTAACGATGGCGCAAGCACTGCTGAAGTTTTTGGATGCACAGTATATTTCTGTTGATGGAGTGGAGACGAAATTCGTGCACGGGGTGATGGGGATATTCGGACACGGGAATGTAACCGGTCTTGGCGAGGCCTTGGAACGAAGCTCGGGAGACCTGGTTTATGTTCAGGGCAAAAACGAACAGGGTATGGTGCATACCGCCGCGGCATACGCAAAGCAAAAAAACCGGCGGCAGATTTGGGCCTGCACCTCGTCCATCGGACCCGGTGCGCTCAATATGGTCACCGCCGCAGCTACGGCAACGGTGAACCGCATCCCGGTACTGCTGCTGCCTGGCGACAACTTTGCCTGCCGCCAGCCTGACCCGGTGCTGCAGCAGATTGAGGCCCCGTCGGATTACACCGTGTCCGCCGCAGATGCATTCAAGCCGGTGAGCCGGTATTGGGACCGGATTTCCCGGCCGGAGCAGCTTATCGCGGCCGCCCGGCAGGCGATCCGCGTGCTGACCGATCCGGCGGAGACAGGGGCGGTTACGCTGGCGCTGCCTCAGGACGTGCAGGCCGAGGCGTACGAATATCCGGATTCGCTGTTTGAGAAAACGGTACACGTCATCGACCGCCGCCCGCCGTCGGCGGAAGGACTGAAGCGTGCGGCGTTACGGATTGCAGCCAGCAAGCGTCCGCTCATCATTGCAGGAGGAGGCGTGCACTACAGCGATGCTGCCAAGGACCTGGCTGCATTTGCGGAAGCTTTCGGCATCCCGGTCGCTGAAACGCAGGCCGGCAAAAGTGCGCTTTCCTGGAAACACCCCCTGAACCTCGGCGCCATGGGCGTAACGGGCTCGCTGGCGGCGAATCGCATCGCGGCGTCTGCTGATCTGATTATCGGCGTCGGCACCCGGTATTCGGACTTTACAACGTCCTCCAAATGGGCGTTTCAAAGGGAGGACGTATCGTTCCTGAACCTGAATGTCAACAGCGCGGACGGCGCCAAGCTCGGCGGTGAAGCACTGATTGCCGATGCGAAGGAAGGGTTGAAAGCGCTGTATCAGAAGCTGTCTAGGGACGGCTATCAAGCGGGTTACGAAGAAAACGAGCTTGCCAGTTTGAAAGCAGAGTGGGACAGCGAGGTGGACCGCCTGTACGCTGCCGAGCATCCGGACGGCTTGTCGCAGACGAGAGCCCTTGGCGTCATCAATGAGGTCATCTCCCCATCTTCCGTCATCGTCTGTGCGGCAGGCAGTCTGCCGGGAGACCTGCACCGGTTATGGAGACCTTCCGAACCGAAGACGTACCACATGGAGTATGGCTTCTCCTGCATGGGGTACGAGGTGAGCGGCGCCTTAGGTACGGCCCTCGCGGAGCCGGACCGTGAAGTCTATGCGCTGGTCGGCGATGGCAGTTACCTGATGATGCATTCGGAGCTGGTCACCAGCTTGCAGGAAGGGCGGAAGATAACGATTGTGCTGTTCGACAACCACGGTTTCCAATGCATTCATAATCTGCAGCGGAGCAACGGCAGCGACGGGTTCGGCAATGAGTTCCGACGCCGAGAAGAGGGGACTGGCCGCTTGACCGGAGAGTACATCCCGATTGATTTTGCCGCGCACGCGCGTGCGCTCGGCGCTAAAGCCTACAAGGCCAACACGCCGGAGGCACTGCATGAAGCGCTGCTCCTGGCGCTGAAGGAAAACGTGACGACACTGATCGAGATTCCGGTCGTTCCGGGAACGAACACCGACGGTTATGAGTCCTGGTGGCGCGTAGAGGTGCCGGAGGTGTCGGCCTCAAGCAAGGTGGCCGAAGCGCAGCGCCAGATGGCGGCCCGAAGCAAGGAAGCAAGACCATACTAGCAGCTGGAGCAGGTGCCATACTATTTGGCTCGGAGCAAAGAAGGATAAACAAGTGCCTCTGGAAAGGAAGCCGGTCGAACTTAAGGGCCAGGAGGAAAGAAGCAAACCCCTGCTAAACAAGCAAAGGAGCGATGGTAATGAGTGACAGGCTGTTCAAGCTAGGGATTCATCCCATTAACTGGGTTGGCGAGGACGTTAGGGAGCATGGAGACGACACGACGTTTGAGATGATTGTGGATGATATTGCGGCTTTGGGTCTGACAGGCACGGAGATGGGAAGGAAATTCCCCAAGGATCGGGCAGTGCTGAAACGGGAGCTGGATGCGCGCGGCATTCAGTTGGTCTCCCAGTGGAAGTCGGTGCTGTTCTCCGATCCCGACTATCGCAGGCAGGAGCTGGAGGCTTACCGACGGCACGCAGAGTTTCTGGCCGGGTTCGGCAGCACGGTGATCAGCACGGCGGAGATAGGGGGATCACTTCACTTCGATCCCCGCCGGACGCCGAATGAGAGCATCGTTCTCCGTCTGGATGACGCCGGATGGGAGAGCCTGGCGGAAGGACTGAACCAGGCTGGAGAGATTGCGGCAAGCTACGGCATGAAGCTGGCTTATCATCATCATGGCGGCACGGTTGTGGAGCAGCCGTACGAGATCGACCGGCTGATGTCCATGACTGACCCTTCGCTGGTGTCTCTCCTGTACGACACCGGTCATGCCTATTACGGGGGAAACGACCCGCTGGAGCTGCTCCGCAAGCATTATGACCGGATCGCGTATATCCATCTGAAGGATATTCGGCTTGATGTGCTGGAACAGGCGCGCCTGGACAACTGCGATTTCGTAAGCTGCATCCGCAGGGGCGTGTTTACGGTTCCTGGCGACGGATGCATCGATTTTGCGCCGATTATCAAAGAGCTTGTTGAACGCGGCTATGACGGCTGGGCGATGCTGGAGGGTGAGCAGGATCCTGCGCTTCATCCGGCCAAGGAGTATGCTCAACGGGCGATTGAATACCTGGACGGCCTGGAGACCTGACGAAGATGCAGGGCTGAAGCCACGGCTCGAGGGTCGAGCCAGGCTCAAGGCGATGCGACTGAGTTCGAGGGTGGAATCGTAACATACTTATCGGACAAAAGTAAACTCATTCAAGTGCGGGCGGAGCGATCTGGGAGTGTCTACCGGTTGGAAGTATTTTTGAACTGTAAGTATTACGAGAGTTGCAAATGATTACGGCCATTAGCGAACGGAGTCATGCAGTCATATGAATGCTCAGCCGCGGCCGATCTGATCAAGGAGGTTTATCCATGAGTGAAATCACGTTCAATAACGCAAAACCGATGGATTTTGTGGCTGTAGGGAGGCTGTGCATCGACCTGAATGCCAATGAGATTAACCGGCCGATGGAGGAAACGACCACGTTTACCAAATATGTCGGAGGATCACCCGCCAATATCTGTATCGGGATGGCCCGCCTTGGCCTGAATACAGGCTTCATCGGCAAGGTGGCGGACGATCAGATGGGGCGTTTTATTACAAAGTACCTCGAAGATAACCGGATTACGACGAAGGGCGTGACAATCGATCGTACGGGAGCCGTAACGGGTCTGGCCTTTACCGAGATCAAGAGCCCGACCGACTGCAGCATTCTAATGTATCGCGACAACGCTGCGGATTTGCTGCTGGAAACAGGGGACGTGAGCGAGGAGCTGATCGCCTCCGCCAAAATGGTACTGATCTCCGGAACCGCGCTCGCGGCTAGTCCTTCCCGGGAAGCCGTGTTTCTGGCTCTGGGCTATGCCAAGCGCCACGGCGCCGTGATCGCGTTTGACCTCGATTACCGTCCGTACACATGGAAATCCCCGCAGGAGACGGCAACCTATTACAATTTAGCGGCGGAATCATGCGACATTATCCTCGGCACGCGCGAAGAGTTTGACATGATGGAGCAGTTCGGGGGTAATCCGGAGCGCAGCGATCGCATCACGGCGGCCAAATGGTTTGATTATAACGCCAAGATCGTGATTATCAAGCACGGCAAGGAAGGCTCCATCGCATATACCCCAGGCGGTGCCAGCCATACGGCTCGGAGCTTTCCGGCGAAAGTCATCAAGACGTTCGGGGCGGGGGATTCATACGCTGCCGGCTTTCTGTACGGCCTGATGCAGGGCTGGACCATCGAGCGCTGCATGGAATTCGGCAGCGCGGCGGCTAGCATCGTCATATCCAGCCACAGCTGCTCCGATGCGATGCCGACGAGCACGGCGGTTCACGATTATATCGAGCGCTGCAAGCGAGGCGAGATTACTGCCAATACCTGAGTTTAGTCCATGCTCAGGATCTTTATTGAGATCTATCAATACTGAGATTTTGCCCGTTCATAAGATTTCGTGTTTTTGAGATAAGGCCTGTTTTGTGATTACCCTTGTTCGTGAGATTACTCCTGTTCTTGAGAGTGTATTCTTTCTAGAAATTTCACCCCTACTTGTGATTTTGCTAATCTTCATTTCTTGTAGAGCAGAGCATTCATTTTTTTTTATCTTTACTGATCCAAACGAAAGGGGCATACCAGCCATGACGCAAACCCTGAGCAATTATATCGGCGGACAATTCGTTCCATCCCGATCCGAAACAACTGATCCCGTATACAATCCGGCAACGGAAGAGATTCTTGCTTACGTCCCGTTATCCACGAAAGGGGAAGTGGATCAGGCCGTACAGGCGGCCGCCAAAGCGGGACGTACCTGGGCCAAGACGGCCGTGCCTCGCCGCGCGCGCATTCTGTTTAAGTATCAACAGCTGCTCGTGGAGCACTGGGAGGAGCTGGCACGCCTGATTACGTCGGAGAACGGCAAAAGCTATGCCGAAGCCTACGGCGAGGTACAGCGCGGCATCGAGTGCGTGGAGTTTGCCGCCGGTGCGCCTACGCTGATGATGGGCAAGCAGCTTCCCGACATCGCCACCAACCTGGAGTCCGGCATGTACCGGTATCCGATCGGCGTAGTGGCGGGCATCACGCCGTTCAACTTCCCGATGATGGTGCCGTGCTGGATGTTCCCGCTCGCCATCGCTTGCGGCAATGCGTTCGTGCTGAAGCCGTCGGAGCGCACGCCGCTCTTGGCTCAGCGTCTGGCGGAGCTGTTCACAGAAGCCGGTCTGCCGGAGGGCGTTCTGAATATCGTTCACGGCGCTCATGATGTGGTCAACGGCATTCTGGAACATCCCGGCATCGCCGCCGTGTCCTTCGTGGGCTCCCAGCCGGTGGCGGAGTATGTGTACAAAACCGCTTCTTCCCACGGCAAGCGCGTGCAGGCTTTGGCTGGAGCGAAGAATCACAGCATCGTGACGCCGTCTGCCGACTTGGATGCTGCCGTGAGCCAGATCGTCAGCGCGGCCTTCGGTTCTGCCGGTGAGCGCTGTATGGCCTGCTCCGTCGTCGTGGCCGTGGGTGACGTGGCGGAACCGCTGCTGGAGAAGCTGAAGCAGGCGGCCGATGAGATTACCATCGGCAACGGAGCGGACGAAGGTGTCTTCCTCGGACCGGTCATCAGGCAAGCTCACAAGGAGCGCACGATCCGTTATATCGAGGCGGGCGAGCAAGAAGGCGCTAAGCTGGTGCGTGATGGTCGAAGCGACAAGGCCGTGAGCGGTGACGGATATTTTGTCGGACCGACGATTTTTGATGAGGTGACCAGCGAGATGAAGATTTGGAAGGACGAAATTTTCGCCCCGGTGCTGTCCGTCATGCGGGCGGAATCGCTGGAGGAAGCGATTGAAATCTCCAACCGCTCGGACTTCGCGAACGGGGCCTGCCTGTTCACGCAGGATGGCAGCGACGTGCGCCAGTTCCGTGAGCATATCGATGCCGGCATGCTTGGAGTCAACCTCGGCGTTCCAGCGCCGATGGCGTTCTTTCCGTTCTCCGGTTGGAAAAATTCTTTCTATGGGGATCTGCATGCGAATGGAACGGACGGCGTGGAGTTCTATACCCGCAAGAAAATGGTAACAGCGCGCTGGTAGCCCTTAAGCAGAGGAGACGTTCATATGAAAACTATTAATATCGGCATTATCGGTGTTGGACGAATCGGCAAAATCCATGCGGATCATCTGCTGCGCACGCCTGGTGCGAAAATTGCGGCCATCAGCGATTTGTTCGCCGACGACGAGCTGAGGGCCTGGGCCGCGGAACGCGGCATTCCTATGGTTACGACTAATAGTAACGATATCATGGAACATCCGGATATCGATGCCGTGTTGATCTGCTCCTCGACGGATACGCATGTCCCGCTGATCAAGCAGGCTGCGGCGAACGGCAAGCATATTTTCTGCGAGAAACCGGTCAGCATGAGCGTGGATCAGACCCGCGAGGCGCTGGCGGCCGTGGAAGCGGCCGGCGTAAGTCTGCAGATCGGCTTCAACCGCCGGTTTGACCATAACTTCAGCAGGGTTCAGGAGATTGTGTCAGAGGGAAGAATCGGGGAAACGCATCTGATTAAGATTACTTCGCGCGATCCTAGCCCGCCCCATCCGGATTACATTAAAGTGTCCGGCGGGCTGTTTATGGATATGGCCATTCATGATTTCGACATCGCCCGTTTTCTATCGGGCAGCGAGGTGATCGAAGTGTACGCCCAGGGAGCGGTACTGGTGGACCCTGCCATCGGAGAGCTGGGCGACATCGACACCGCCCTCACAACGCTGCGGTTTGAAAGCGGAGCGCTTGGCGTCATCGACAACAGCCGCAAGGCCGTCTACGGTTATGATCAGCGGATCGAGGTGTTTGGCTCCGGAGGCAGCGTATCCGCCGATAACGACTATCCAAGCACCGCTGTTATCAGCGGTCCGGACGGCGTCACCCGCGACAAACCGCTGTATTTCTTTCTGGAGCGGTACAAGGAAGCGTACATGAACGAGACGCGGCAATTTATCGAAAGCTTGCAGAACGGCACCCCGGTGCCGGTCAGCGGCCATGACGCCCTTCAAGCAGAGCTGATCGCCCTGGCGGCCAAGCGTTCGCTGCAGCAGGGCCGCCCGGTAAAGCTGGCCGAGCTCACCACCGGCATTTCGGCAGGCTAAATCTGGAGAGGCTGTAATTGGCAGCATGATGTAGGGAGATGCCTAAGCTGGCTGAACAAGAAGAAATAACCGTTTGTATTCGCTAAGTATCTGCTTGAAATCGGTATATGATAAGCTGTTGCCAAAGCGCCGGAATATCTTGCTCAAACGGGAGAGCGTATCTATTGAAACTACATCATTAACAGACCAAATCCATAAAAGAGGAGGAACACCATGCCGAACTTAATTGTACCCATAACGACGCCGGACCTGGACGGGCGCGTGCTGTCCATTACGCCGGAAAGCGCAGGCTGGGCATATGTGGGCTTTGAAGTATTTCGTTTAAGGGAAGGACAGACGCTGAGCCGAGCCACGGGAGATCAAGAAGCGGCTCTTGTTCTGTTAACCGGGCGAGCCGACGTGAAGGCAGGGGGAGAGAGCTGGGACAACATTGGCAAGCGCATGAGCGTGTTTGAAAAGACGCCTCCCTATACGGTTTATGTGCCATCACAGAAACAGTTCGAGGTCACGGCATTAACCGAAATGGAGCTGGCCGTGTGTCTTGCCCCGGGGAAAGGCACTCACCCGGCCCGTCTCATCGCGCCGGAAGATGTCGGCGTGGAGAACCGCGGGAGCGGGAGCATGTCGCGTCTGGTGCATAATATTTTGCCGGAGCAAAAGCCGGCGGATAGCCTATTGGTGGTCGAGGTGTTTACGGATGGGGGCAACTGGTCCAGCTACCCACCGCACAAGCATGATCGCGATGAGCTGCCGGAGGAATCGCTGCTGGAGGAAACCTACTACTACCGGGTTCAGCCGGAGTGCGGTTTTGCCGTTCAGCGGGTCTATACCGATGACCGTTCGCTGGACGAAACGATGGCGGTCAAAGACGGCGAGGCCGTAATGGTGCCCGAGGGCTACCATCCGGTATCCGCGCCTCCCGGGTATGATGTGTACTACCTGAACGTCATGGCGGGGCCGAAGCGAATATGGAAATTCCGGAATGATCCGGATCATGATTGGCTTATGAGATAAAGCAAGCTAAGTCAGGGAACGTGCTATGGACCAGGATCCTAGGTGTGCATGTCTGCAGGCAGTATTTACGACAAAACGGCCTTGCGTTAAACGAGATGAAAGCCCATAATAAATTGAAATAGCCAAAATTAAACAAATGGAGCACAAGGGATGATAAGAGCGACTATTTATGACGTTGCGCGCGAAGCCGGCGTTTCCATTGCTACCGTCTCTCATGTCATGAACGGCAAGGGCAAGATCAGTCGCGAACGTCGTGAGGAGATTCTGGATATCATGCAGCGCCTGAATTATCGGCCGAACGCGATTGCCTCAGCCCTCGCCGGCAAAAAAACCTATACCCTGGGATTGCTCGTCCCCGACATCTCCAACCCCTTTTTTGCCGAGATTGCACGCTCGGTCGAGGATCACGGGCATCAGCTTGGATACAGCGTGATCATCTGCAGCACGGACAACCAGGAAGAGAAGGTAAAACGCTATGTCAGCCTGCTGAGGCAAAAGCAGGTGGATGGCGTTATTATCGGTACGGGCGTATCCCATGGTGAGCTGCTCAAGCCGTTTCAGGAGCATTCGCTGGCTATAGCGCTTATCGCCCGGGACAATCCGGCACTTGGAGCCAGCAGCGTCCGGGTTCATGACTTGGAAGGGGGCCGTCTCGCTGCTGAGCATCTGCTTCGTCTCGGTCACCGCAGGCTGGCCGTACTTGCCGAGCATGAACGGGTGACGAGCAGCAATGAGCGGGTAAGGGGTTTTGTCGAAGCTGCCGCCTCGTTCGGTTTAGGGCTTTCCCCCGACTATATTGCGGCCTGTGACCATAAGATCGAGGACGGATTCAGACGAGCCAAAGTTATGTTGGAGCTGGAGGAACCGCCTACTGCGCTGTTTTGTTGCAACGACATGCTGGCGATCGGCGCCCTGCAGGCGATTCGCGAGCTCGGGCTGCGCGTTCCTGAGGACTGTTCGGTCGTCAGCTTTGACGATACGATTCTGGCCCGAGTAACAGATCCGCCGCTCACTGTTATTGCCCAGCCGATGGAACAGATGGGTCGCCTGGCGGTGGACCTTGTGGTCAGGAATCTGGCCAGCCAGGGAGAACCTGTACAGCGTATTGTGCTCCCCCCGGAGTTGATCATCCGCCGATCCACGGCCCCGCCACCGGGATGAAAAATCTTCTGGAGACAATAGGTTACAAAAAAGAATCATTTTCTAGTTAAAACGGACAACAGAGTCGTTATCATGGGCATTGGCAGTCGATTTACTGCTATCTGCTAAATAACGTCTCTAAAGTCCGTTTTTGGTTTAGAATTTTATTTCGATTACAAAAGGTTTTCTTAGATTCGAAAGTACACGCCGAGACACCAATTAGCAACCGTTACAGGGCTGAATGATCCGCATCTTTTGAGGTTTTGCGGAACTCCGCGGGTGCTATACCTTTGTACTTGTGAAATGCTTTATTGAAATGAAATTCATCATGAAATCCGCATGCGTTAGCGATAAACCTCAGGGGACGGGTTTTACGGATTCCGCAGTCCGAATCGGGAGAAAGGCTCTGAGGAACGGCAGGCCGATATTATCGCGAGCAATCTGAAGGCATACATGGAGCGCGAATACATATCCGGGATGTTTATATGGCAATTTAGCGATTGCCGAGTGACGGAAGGGCTTGGATGGCTGCTGAATCGTTCATGCACGCGGAACAACAAAGGTATTGTAGATGAATATCGTCGTCCGAAGTTGGCATATGAAACCGTTCGACGAATCTTTTCGGGGGAACCCGGGTAATATTTGACTGAGTGGTACATAAACCCTATACTTTTAGGTAACAAAGATCATGTTCAAAAAGGATGAGGGGAATGACCACGAACGGAAGACCGCGTGAGTTCAAGAAGGAAGCTGTCATAGATGCTGCCACGGACGTATTCTGGTCCAAGGGTTATGAAGCGAGTTCTACGCAAGAGCTCTGCGAGAAGACAGGGCTGGGTAAAGGGAGCCTGTACAATGCGTTCGGCAGCAAGAATGAGTTATTCGAGCAGGTGCTTCAACGTTACAATGATGAAGGCCTGGAGATATCCAGAGAGATTCTGGGCCGGTCCATCCCGGTTAAGGATAGGCTGCGCGCCTTGTTTGAATGGGCAATCGGCATGGATTTTTCGGACCCGAACCACCGCGGCTGCATGGCGGTTAATATCAGTATGGAACGGGCTGGGCGGGACCCGATGGTTGAACGGATATTCGGGCAATATATTTATGATCTTGAGGAAGACTTGATCAGCGTGATGGAAGAGGCGATACAATCGGGGGAAATTCCGGCTGAACGCTCTGCGAAGCAGCTGGCTAGCTTATTCTTAAGCAGCTACTATGGACTGCGGGTGATGAACTCCGCTACGATGAATCGCGAGCTGGCCGATCGAATCGTCGAAAGTACACTCGACGTTATTTTCTAGATTATAGATGGAATTGATCGATATTAAAGAAAAGGCCGTATCCAAGGGTGGTTCAAACCTACCTACCTTTGTGGATGCGGCCTTTGGCTTTCTTATTGAAGTGCGCAAATAAACGAATATATGTCACTTGAGATGGAGTATTAGGCTAAGGACAGCATTTTTTCACCGAAATTGGCATCCTCCAGCAATGGGCGGCCGATGGCTATCATATCTGCTATCTCATCTGCTAGAATATTCCTCCTTGAATGAATGCTTGTTAACCTAGCTCTATTGTATAAATCATAGCCCTATAGTTACAGATGAAACCCAAGGAATCCTTACCGTATTACTTTGAATTTATAAGCGTTTCGCACATCCAACTTTGAAATTGAATTTGGGTAAGACAGAGGAGTGTAATCATGGATCAGCTTGATCTTCAAATCTTGGAGCTGTTAAAAAATAATGCAAGAATCTCCTTCTCCGAATTGGGGAGAAAGGTCAATATGACGCAGCCTGCGGTATCCGAACGTGTGAAGCGTCTGGAGGAGAAGGGCGTAATTACGGGGTATCGTGCGGTTCTATCTCCTGACAAAATGGGGAAAGGCGTAACGGCCTTCATCCTGATTCAAGCCAGTCATTGTGACCGGCTGACGGCATTCGCCAAACAGTCGCAGGAGGTCACCCAGATTTATCAAGTCAGCGGACAATACAATTTTCTTATGAAAATCGAAACTGCTTCCATGAAGTCTCTCGAAGCCTTCATCTATGATTGCAGCGAGTATGGACATACAACGACCATGACGGTTCTCTCCACTCCTCTGGAACAAGAATAAGAATATCCGCGGGAGATAAGGCTGGTTCACGATCTGGACCGGATCGGCGGCAGGGGCTTTGTAAGAAAAACCGTTAATTCAGCAACCAAAACCATCAACCCGTTCAATTTGCGTTTTGAAAGGGTTGATGGTTCTTCTACGTTATCCGCTCATTGATTTCAAGTAAGGTCCGTGCGCTTAATCTGTGTTCTTACGCTTCTCGGCCTCCAGTTGATCATGAGAACCAGTTGATCTCTCATATAAGGGACGGGGTATTGGAAATTGTTCTCGATCCAGTGGAATACCAGGCCGAGTAAGGCGTGCATGTTGTAGATGATGAGTAGTTCATGGTTGAGTTCTCCCCTGGGGTAGTCCAAGTCCTCCATGGCGATTTGTTTTAATGCCGAGAACATTTTATCCCGGACAAGGGGTAGAACATCGCTTTTGAATAAGGCCGTATATACGTCTGCATTTTGGTGAATATAATCAAATATTTTTACCGCATTGGCAGGCAGCTCATCGATATGAAACACGTCGACTTCCCCGTAAGGAGCCCTGAAGGATGCGATCAGCTCCTCCATTAAAGGAGTCAGGATATCATCGAGAAGAGACTCTTTGTTGTCGTAGTGGGTATAGAAGGTTCCTCGATTGTAATTGGCTAACTCTACGATTTCCGTAATGGAAATGCTGGAAAAGCTCTTCTGCGAGAGGAGTGATAGAAGCGCTTGCTTTAAAGCTTCTTTGCTGCGGACGATGCGACGATCGGTCATTTTATTGCTTGTTTGCATAGATTCGATTCCTTTCGGTTAAAAATATAACGAATTTAATAGTTAAAATATAAACAATTTTATGATTTTTGTTCGGTATCGTACATTTCCACGTTTTTTAATGATTGTGACCTAAATCATACTACGATTATACTAGAATTGACATATGTCGTGTATTGTACAGTTGTTGATTGTTGTCCCTAATTTCCAAAATGATATTCCAACCAATAATGGGGGTATGGAACATGAGATTATCTGGTAAAGTTGCGATTGTTACAGGTGCTGCTTCCGGTATGGGAAAAGCGACAGCAGAACTGTTTGCTGCCGAAGGCGCAAAAGTTGTCGTGTCTGACCTGCGTCTTGAGGCGGCGCAAGCCGTTGTTGACGAAATTACAGCAAAAGGCGGCACGGCCCTGGCACTGGTAGCGAATGTGGCCAAGGAAGAAGATGTGCAGCAGTTGGTTGATGCTACTGTTAATGCATATGGAACGCTTGATATTTTGATCAACAATGCCGGCATTATGGACAACTTCGTACCGGCTGCGGATCTAACGGATGAGTTGTGGGATCGCGTATTTGCCATCAATACAACAGGACCAATGAGAACTATTCGTAAATCATTGCCAATCTTCCTGGAGAAAAAGAGCGGGGTCATTGTCAACATTGCTTCTGCCGGAGGGCTTATGGGGTCCAGAGCAGGTGCAGCGTATACGGCCGCTAAGCATGCTGTTGTCGGATTAACCAAAAATGTCGGTTTTCAATATGCAACGCAGGGAATCCGGTGTAATGCGGTTGCTCCAGGCGGCGTCAGCACGAATATCGGCACCACTCTAAACGCGCCGAATTCGTTTGGTATGGAAAGAGCTATGGCTGGTATCAACCTGAACCCACGGGCAGGGGAACCGGAAGAGATCGCAAAAGTGGTATTGTTCCTGGCTTCAGATGAAGCCAGCTTTGTAAACGGTACTGTTGTTACAGCCGATGCAGGCTGGACTGCCTATTAATAAGCATTTGCAAGCACTAGGGTTTTCTAAAGGACATCTCCTTTAGAAAGCCTTGTTTTTTTGTGGCGGCATGAAGGTTGAAACTTTTCCAGCTCATAAATAAACCTTTACTATTCTACACAACCTAAATCAGTCTATTGAGAGACATGCCCATGTTACATAAGTTATTCTTCTCGAGGAAGGAGCAGATGCTCTGTGGAAATATTTCTTATGGTACTTATTTTTCTGGTTCTTATCGGTATTTCCAACATCATCAATCGATTTCTGCCATTCATTCCTGTCCCGTTGATTCAAATTGCGCTTGGGATCGGGGCCGCCTATATCCGCGGGTTCCATCACGTGCCACTGAATCCGGAATTGTTCATGGTCCTGTTTATCGCACCGCTCTTGTTTAATGATGGGAAGCTGACCCCACGGAGCGAGTTGTGGAAGCTCAGGTCCAATATTCTGCTGTTGGCGCTAGGTCTCGTATTTGCAACCGTTCTGATCGCGGGACCTTTCATTCATTGGCTTATTCCGACCATACCGTTATCAGCTGCCTTTGCGTTGGCTGCGATACTCTCGCCTACCGATGCGGTTGCGGTGGGCTCCCTGTCAGGCAGAGTGAAGCTGCCGGGGAAAATCATGCATTTACTTGAAGGCGAAGCGCTTATGAATGATGCGTCCGGTCTCGTTGCGTTTAATTTTGCGATTGCAGCTACAGTGACGGGTTATTTTTCTTTAACGAAAGCCATCGGCAGTTTTTTTGTCATTGCAATTGGAGGCATCGTTGTCGGGGCGCTTCTAGGGTTTCTTGTGATTTGGTTCAGAATGCTGCTGCGCCGGCTCGGTATGGAGGACGTCACGCTTCATATGCTGATCATCATTCTGACGCCATTCATCATCTACCTTATAGCCGAGGAATTTCATCTGTCCGGGATTCTGGCTGTCGTTGCGGCGGGTGTCACCCACGCCGTGGAGAGGGATCGTATGCGATCAGCATCCATTAAACTTAGAGTTGTATCGGACAGCACCTGGTCTGTAATCCTGTTCACGTTAAACGGGCTGGTGTTCATTCTGCTCGGGCATGAAATCCCGGGGGTCGTCAATCAAATATGGAGTGATCCTGCCTATAATAATGGACAAGTCCTCGGTTATATATTACTAATAACGGCTGTTCTGATATTGCTGCGTTTCATATGGGTATGGGCTTCAACGAACCGCCAGTTCAAGTCTTCCCTGCTGACTGCACTGTCGGGCGTACGGGGGGCATTAACGCTGGCTGCGGCTTTCTCCATCCCGCTCACCCTTGCGGACCATCGTTCATTTCCAGAGCGAAGCTTAATGTTATTCATCTGCGCGGGTGTCATCCTGTTAACTCTGGTCATTGCGAGCGTGCTGCTTCCCCTGCTGACACGTGAGAAACCTGTGAATACGGCCGCGGTGATTGATCGTGAGAAAGAAGCACGGCTTCATATGCTGCAAGCGGGAATACGTACCGTGCGGGAAGAAATGACGGATGAAAACAGGGAGGAGGCGGTTCAGCTTATTTATGCGTATACCAAACGGCTTCAGCAATCTCAAATAACGGATAAGAGCGACATGCGAGAGTTCTGGGAAGCCACGATCACCGTTAGAAAAATCGGACTTACTGCGGAACGGACCGTTACAGAAACATGGCTTAAGGAACATAAAGCTTCTGCAAGGGTCGCGGAGCAATTCCTGTCCTCGCTGAACAAAGTTGAGATGCTGCTGACCAGCCGATATAAGTTCAGGCTGCTCACGAAGAATTTATGGCGGAATTTAAAGCGCTTGTTGAAAAAAAATGAGTCCAAAGAAATGCCCATGTCTCCGGATCACCCGGATTGGGAGATGTATAAGGCATTGAAGCTGGAGGCCATTCGTGCAGCAATCCATGAGATCCAAACGGTGAAGCCGGCGCAGAGGCAGGAAGTCCTGCAAGCGGTTATTGCAGACTATCGTGCAATGGAGCATTTTCTTCAGAATGATCGTGTATGGAGCCGAAGAAAGCAGAAGCTTAGCAGTGAACGCAGGGAACTGGAACTTAAAGCCATTCAGTCAGAGCGTAACGAGATTCAAAGCATGTTCGAACATGGCGATATTGACCGGGCACTTGCGAGCCATCTGAGAATGGATGTGAATTACCGAGAGGCGAATTTGTATGAGTCCCAAGCACTGGTTGAAGACGAGGGCCATTAGATGATGGTCCTTGTAGTGCTTGATGGAGTGTCAGGTTTACGTTACAATAATGAAAAGCTAAGATGGGAACATCTGCTTCTGCTGTAGAACACCTATTAAAGGCAATCTCATTCTTAAAAAGGGGGTAGGAACATGAGCGTAAATAAAGAAGTGGCCTCCAAGAAATCAGCAATGGCCTGCCCGTCCACCTATAAAACCTTCAGTCTCGCCGTGCAGGCGCTTGTGACGCTTGAACGTCATTCCGGCAAATGCTCAAGCGGCGATATCGCCTCGTATCTGCATTCGGAATCGACGTTGATTCGACGCATACTGAAAACACTCGCGCAAGCCGATATGATTGAATCGCGTGAAGGAAGAGATGGTGGTTACCGGCTGAAGAAGAACGCCTGCGATATTACTTTGGCTGAAGTGTACTCGATTCTCCAGGTCCACAGCTCAATCAGCGACAGTATGCTGGACGCAGCTTCCGGTCATTGTTTTGCTGAGGAAATCAAGGAATCCTTTGTTGGCATTTTATCCGAGATTGAGGACAGTACCTTAAAAATACTGGAATCGCGCACGATTGCGGACATCGCTCAGTGAACCTTTCAAAATGTTGTTGACAAAGAATTTCAGTCTGCTATATACTGTGCATTAAATAACACAGTTAACGCGCGATCTAAACTGTGCAAAAAAATGCACAATATAATTTTGGAGGGATAAACCATGTCTACCATAACAAAACCCGATTTTCAAACCGTGATTCAGGAGCGCCACTCGGTTCGTCAATACGACCCGTCGGTAAAGATTCCAAGAGAAGAGATGGAAGCGATCCTGATGGACGCTACACTGGCACCTTCTTCAAGCAACCTGCAGCCATGGCGCTTTCTTGTGATCGATGATGCTGAGCTCTTGAAAAAGCTGCATCCCATTGCCAATAATCAGGAGCAGGTACTTCAAGCCTCAGCCGTCATTGCTGTGCTGGGAGATATGAAGTGGTATGAGAAGGGCGAGAAGATATATTCCATGTCTGAAGAAGCCGGTTATATGACCGAAGAGATCAAGCAGCGCTTTATCTATACGGCCGAAAATCTTTATGCGAATATGGATCAATCTTTAAAAGAAAGCATCGTGGATGTGGATGCCGGATTGATCTCCATGCAGCTGATGCTGAGTGCACGTGCCAGAGGGTATGATACCGTACCGATGGGCGGATATAACAAAGTTCAGTTCGTGGAAGAGTTCAATATTCCTTCCCATTACCGCAGCGTCATGTTGATTGCCATCGGCAAAGCAGCCGCTCCAGGTCGGCCAACGGTAAGATTGCCGCTTGAAGACGTTGCTTTCTGGAATGAATTCTAAAACCTAAATAGTAACGAAATAAGGAATTCTTGTGACAACCGCCTCATCTTGAGGTTATGTAAGAGATGAGGGCGGTTGTTGCCGATTTTGACGAGCATGAACAGAGTCTGGTAATATAAGGGAGAGGGATCACTTCCGGACTGAAGGATCCCGAGCGATGCGCCGCATTGCTTGGACGTGGAAGTACGATTCCTTTCTATTCGGATAAGCTCGATCAAATTTGGAAGTATTCCACATTGAATATCACATAATTTATATTATGTAAACCGAGGATTGGCGTCTGTCAATAAAAAAATATAGTTCGTTTTACAAAGGTGTTGGAATTTCATGGATATGATCATATCCTCACTTTACTTAACTGGATTTTAGGTTGCCTTCATCTCTCGTTAAGGTTTGGACCTTATACTAAGTATGTCACTACAAGTGATGGAAGGAGCAACGCAGATGAACAAGAAAAACAAAATGAGTATGTGGTCGTTAGGACTTGGAAGTGCTTTTCTGATGATGATGTTAGCTAACCATGACAATGTGCATGATGGACAAGCCCGATCCGGTATCGCTTCAAGTGCAGCTAGATCCAATGTGGCCATCCAATCCGTTAATAAGAGCTCGGCAGTCAAAATGCCCGAGAACCAGGAAATCACCCCCGAAATGATTAATCAATTCTTAAAATTAGTGGCAGAGACATAAGATGTTGATTCTCTATACGTAAACGGTTTTGAAGACCAGTCCCATGCTCAGGGGGCTGGTCTTTTTGGCGCGGGGCTCAAAAGAGTTCTTAATCAGAGTGATTTTGCGGCAGCAGATGGTTTCTGGTCAATCGACTGTAAATTTTTTTGAAAACAGGAACCCATGTTCTTGTCATATCTTCCCAGGAAGCTTATTATTATCAAGAGGGTTAACCTGAAGCGGGGGGATTATAGACGAATGCAAAGCGATCACACGTTAAACAGCAAGCGAAGGACCACGGGGATTGGCATGTACCGGGAGATGCTATTCCGATACGTATTCCCGCATAAGAAACTGCTGGCAGCCCTAACGGTGCTGCTATTATTTTCAATCGGGCTGCAACTGATTAATCCGCAGATCATCCGGTATTTTATCGATACGGCTCAAGGAGAGGGAAATCTGACATCCCTTTATTATGCGGCAGGTTTTTTTATCGTATTTTCATTGCTCCAACAAGGCGTATCCATTGCGGCTGCTTACTATAGCGAGAATCTGGGCTGGACGACAACCAACAAGCTTCGCGCTGAATTGGCGGAGCACTGCCTGTCGCTGGATATGAGCTTCCACAAAACGCAAACGTCCGGCTCTTTAATCGAACGGGTCGATGGCGATGTGAATGCGCTTGCTAATTTCTTCTCCAGCTTTATTATCCATCTGTTCGGCAATCTGCTCCTTATGATCGGGATCCTGGCTCTTCTGTATCGGGAGAACTTCTGGATTGGTTTTGTCATGACAGTGTTTGTTATCGGCAGCATCTACGTCATTCAGCATATTCGGCGGTTTGCGATACCGATATGGAAGCGATGGCGCGAGCTGAATGCGGATTTCTACGGATTCATTGGCGAGCACCTCGAAGGCACTGAAGATACGCGTGCCAACGGGGCGGCTGGATATGTCATGAATCGATTCTACGAGATGGCCAGACGCATGCTGCCGGTTCGAGTTCGTGCATTCATCGGATTTTTCCTTATGTGGAGCACAACAATATTGGTGTTTGCGCTGGGCAATGCGGCCGCATTTATCGTCTGCGCCATACTGTGGAAGAATGGACATGGCGGTTTGACGATCGGCTCTATCTATTTAGTATTTTATTATACCGAGCTGTTAGCCAAGCCGATTGAGAAGATCCGTACCCAATTAGAGGACTTACAAAAGGCAGATGCCAGCTTGATGCGGGTCCGGGAATTGCTGGCAACCGAGCCCCAGATCAAAGACGGACCTGGAGCTCCGCTTCCATCAGGTCCGTTGTCGGTGGAATTCCGCAACCTAAACTTCTCATATGAAGAGGGCGGGCAGGTTACGCTCGAAAATTTGCAGCTGCGGCTCGAACCAGGCCAGACTCTAGGGCTGCTCGGGCGTACAGGAAGCGGCAAAACGACGATCGCCCGCCTGCTGCTGCGTTTCTATGATCCCCAAGAGGGAAGGATCGAGCTGGCAGGAACGGATATCCGGGCCTTCAAGCTTCATGAACTGAGGCGCAAAGTCGCCATGGTTACGCAGAATATTGAGATTTTGGAAGGGACTGTTCGTGATAATCTGACCTTGTTTGATGAAGGTATCGCGGATAGCCGAATCATATCCGTGCTCGAGGAGCTTGGGCTTGGGGACTGGTATGCTTCGCTTCAGGAAGGGCTCGATACGAACCTGGCCTCAGGCGGGGGGAGCCTGTCGGCTGGTGAGGCCCAGCTGTTGGCATTTGCCCGTGTCTTTCTGACGGATCCGGGTCTCGTCATCCTTGATGAAGCATCATCCCGCCTCGACCCGTTAACGGAATACCGGATTGAAGCAGCCATTACGCGTCTGCTGCAGGAGAAGACGTGTATTATCATTGCCCACCGCTTGGCTACGGTTCAACGTGCAGACCGGATTCTTATTCTGGAGAATGGTCGCATGCTCGAAAGTGGTCACCGGGAAGAGCTTGCCTCAGACCCGCAATCACGGTTTAGCCGCATGCTGGCCGTTGGAATGGAGGAGGTGCTGGCATGAAAACAAGACATTTTTTCTGGCGGTTGATTCTGTACCGGCCTGGCTTGTATCTGATCAACCTGCTGGCATGGTCCCTTATCCATATGGCACCACTGATTCCCGGACTGTTAACCAAGGCTTTCTTTGACCATCTGGAAGGTACATATGCTTTTCCCTACGGCGTTTGGGCGATTGCCGTGCTGCTCATTGGCGCTGCTTTAGCCCGGATTGCGCTGATCTTCGGCGGTTTCATGACAGACGTGCATTTTCGCTTCCGGATCAGCACCTTGCTTCGCCGCAATATGCTGTCCCATGTCATGAAGGAGCCTGGAGCTCGGGCGATACCTTGCTCCCCAGGTGAAGCCATCAGCAATTTTCGGGATGACGTCGATCAGGCCGAAGAAGCGACAAGCTGGTCGGTGGATACTTTAGGACTGGTCGGATTCGTTATCGTTGCCAGCTGGATTCTTATATCCATTGATCTGCAGCTGACGATTCTCGTGTTCGTTCCTTTGATCCTAGTGGTCACTGCGGCCCAGATTGCGACAGCTCGCATCCAGAAATACAGGGCGGCAAGCCGGGAATCGACGGCCAAGGTAACCGGGGCGATCAGTGAAATGTTTGCCAACGTACAGGCCATCCAAGTCGCAGGGGCTGAGAAACGTGTAGTGGAACGGTTTGTAAGCCTTAGTGAGAAACGGCGCCAATCCATGGTGAAGGATAAGCTGTTAACGGAGACCTTATCTTCCGTATTCACCAACTCCGTCAACCTCGGCACAGGATTGATCCTCGTGCTTGCGAGTCTTAAGATGCGAAGTGGCGATTTTACGGTTGGGGACTTGTCGCTCTTTGTATATTATTTAACTTTTGTCACACAGCTTATATCGAACGTAGGCAACTTCATGACCTATTACAAGCAGATGGGCGTCAGCTTTCAGCGGATCCAATCCATGCTGCAAGGGGCACCGGCTTCGCTGCTTACAGCAGCCAATTATATCGGTATCGGTAAGGTTAAGAACAAACAGAATAAAGAGAAGGAAGCTAATCCTAGTCGTAGGAGACAGAAAGATTTGTTGACCAATGAAAGATTCCATCCTTCCACCATTTCTGCAGCCGAAGACGGCGTGGAAACGGCTTATATCGAGGCGCCACCTCTTTCACTGCTTGAAGCGCAAGGGCTGTCGTATCAATATCCCGAAACCGGACGCGGTATATCGAATATCAATCTGACCCTGAAGCGTGGTACCTTTACTGTCGTTACAGGGATGATCGGCAGCGGTAAAACGACGCTGGTTCGCACCCTGCTGGGCTTACTGCCAGCTGAAAAGGGTGAGATCCGGTGGAACGGTGAGAGGATAACAGAACCCGCTGATTTCTTTATACCTCCACAAAGTGCGTATACTGCGCAGATCCCCAGACTGTACAGTGATAAACTGCGTAACAACATACTGTTAGGTATAATCGAGGAGCCGGGCAGTCTGGACCGCGCACTACATGCGGCTGTAATGGAAGAAGATATCAAGCATCTGCAGCATGGCCTGGAGACGATGGTAGGACCACGAGGAGTCAAGCTGTCCGGCGGTCAAGCTCAGCGGACAGCGGCCGCAAGGATGCTGGTACGGGACGCGGAGCTGTATGTATTTGACGATTTATCCAGCGCATTGGATGTTGAGACCGAGCGTAAGTTATGGGAGCGGCTGTTCAGCGAGCGCGGCGGGGCGACTTGCCTTGTCGTATCACATCGAAAAGCAGCACTTCACCATGCGGACCATATCATCGTGTTGAATGGCGGAGAGATTGAGGCTGAAGGCACGGCAGAACAGCTGCTGGCTTCAAGCGAAAGTTTCCGGCAGCTGTGGTATGGCGAAGAAACAGGATAATAAGTAAGATCAAGATTGCAATCGATAGAGTAAAAGATGTATCCATTTCACCATAGACAGAGGAGATATCCCCCCATGCAAAAAGCGGAACAAATTCAGCTGGAATTCCGTTCGGCAGAACACCTGCCTGTCTTGAATGAATTCGAGCTTCCGGATGATCAAGTCCAATTTACCGCTCATCCGAAAGAAGCATTAAACCTAGTGGAAGGTCAGTTTCCCATCGTCATTTTAGCTGATGATCATCCTGTCGGCTTCTTTATCCTGCACGCCACGGAGCGCGTCAAGGAGTATACAAGCAATTCTCATGCCATGCTGCTTACTACCTTATCCATTGACCATCGTCAGCAGCGTAAGGGGTATGCCAGCAGAGGGATGCTTGCGCTGCCATCGTTCATTCGAAGTCAGTTTCCTTCCTGCGATGAAGTGGTGTTGGTCGTGAACCATAAGAATGTTCCGGCTCAGCAGCTGTATGAACGGGTTGGTTTCGAAGATACGGGCAGAAGAAGGATCGGGCCTACGGGAGAACAATGGGTTATGAATATAGCCATCTGATATAAAAATGCCGCAAAGACACCTGGTCTTTGCGGCATTGCTTTATTTTACTTGGTTGACGCTCCGCCAGGTAGCTTCCAAATTTGAAGCAATATACTCCAGAATCGGTTTGCTGTAGAAATAACCGCTGTGGGACAGGGGATTCCAGCAGGTCAACCAGTTTCCCACGTTAACGGATACATCGTTTCGTACCGTGCGGTCATATGCTTCATTTATACTCTTAAGGGGATAAGCAAGGATATCGTCTTTATCATAGAAATTGACCCATTCCCCCAGCAGTTGATCATGATAGTGCTTCAGATGCCCGGAAGGGACGTTGATCGGCTTGTCAAAATCGCGGTACCGCATGCTCCACAATGGCAAGGTGGTTCCCAGCGTATAGAATAAGGTCAGGAGTTCTCCGCGCTCCAGCGGAGCTTTCGGGTCGACGACTAGACGATGCCCGCGGGAGGAGAATTGCAGATCATAGAAGAAATTGCTGGCGATTACAGATCCCAGGCTATGTGAGATCACGCATAATGGAGCCTCGGGGCCGGCAGAGAGGGCAAGTCGGTGGAGCGCCTCACTGATCGTCCGATGAACGGCCTCATAGTTCTGATCTTCGGATTCTACGGGCTGATAAGCCACGGCATCCGCCAGATTGTGGATCACGTACTGCCGAAGGTGCTGATAACGTAAACGGTAAGGTTTAATGCTGCTGTTGATTAACTCAGACTCGCGTGCCGCGAATACATCGGCCCAATGCACAGCCTCCATGGCCAGTTGCTCATGCGGAATACCGGAGGTTTGAGAGAAGGTTTCTCTCAATTTTTTCATAAATTTATCCGCATAGTCTTTCTTTTGTGTTCCCAATCCGTGTACAATGATCACTGCAATTTTTTGCTTCATCTAACTGCAGCTCCCTTCATCGGAAATGGAATGAATGGATATCTTTTACTCTTTATACGCGATTTATACTTGAATTGTAAATAGGTTATTACAGTACGGGTGAAACTTGGTAAGGTTAGTAGCTCTTTAGAGTCATTCCGTTCATGGCCAAATTTGATTACAATGAAGGGATATCTAGTGGTAACATGATAGGTAAAGAGGCGGTACATTCAAGTTTTAGATTGAAATAGGAGGAAAGGTATGTCCTATAAACAAATGAAATGGTTGATTCTGATCATTCCTACGTTGACGATTGGCATTTGGGAGTATGTTCGGCATGAGTTCCTGCTGCCTTATATATCGATGGATCTTGGCAACCTGCTGGCACCTGTTATCGTGTTCTTGGTTTCCATACTGTTTCTTACTCAATTGTTCGCATTGATTGAACGCAATCAGGAGGAACTGAACCAATCTAGGGCATTGCAAGCGGCCATGCATGAACGGGAGAAGATTGGCCGGGAGCTTCATGACGGAATCGCCCAATCCTTATTCTTGCTGAACGCACAAATTGATCGAATTGAGAAATCGGGAGTAACCGGAGACATTCCATACCAGGAAATTAAGGAAAGTGTCCACCGAACCAATACCTACGTTAGAGAAGCCATTGCTAATCTCCGATATCCGGCAGATCCGCAAGCCATTCCGTGGATGCATAGCATGAACAGTTTAATTGAGGAAATCAAGCAGGAGACCAATCTGCATTTCGACGTTCAATGGGAAATCCCGGATGCCTTGCTGTCCGCCAAAGAAAAGGTGGAACTGCTGGCTTCGATCAGGGAATCCTTGTTGAATATTCATAAACATGCCGAAGCGAACCATGTGAAGATAACTGCGACAGCGGCCGATTCAAGCTGGCACTGCTCCATCAGCGATGATGGCAAAGGTTTTGAGTTGGACAAGCCGCTCGGCAGCAACCGGTATGGAATCAAAATCATGAAGGACCGGGCCGAGGCCATGGGCTGGAAGTTCATGGTAGAAAGACATAACAACAAGACGATAATCAGCATTCGGAAGGAGAATACCGCATGAACGAGCAGCCTTTTCGCGTGTTAATCATCGATGACAGCGATCTTGCGAGAGAAGGAATTCGCACCATTCTAAGCAGCGACCCGACCTTTGAGGTTGTGGCTGAAGGAAAAGGCGGAGAGGAAGCGCTGGAACTGACCGAAATATGGATGCCTGATATTATCCTGATGGATATTCAGATGCCTGGGATGGACGGATTGGAAGCGACCAAGCGAGTGAAGGACAAATTCCCTTATGTTAAAATTGTCATGGTTACAGTATCCGACGATATCGCTCATTTGTTTGACGCCCTGAAACGTGGAGCGCAAGGCTATCTGCTGAAGAATCTGAATCCCGAATCATGGCACGAGTACCTCAAAGCCATTGCCGTGGACGAAGCACCGATGAGCAGGGAACTTGCTTTTCGTATCCTGAAGGAGTTTTCGCAGCATGACAAGCCGAATCTAAGCAATAGTCCATTAACGGCGCGGGAAAAAGAAATTTTGGGACTCGTAGCCGAGGGGTTGTCCAACCGCGATATTTCGGTTGCCTTGTGTATATCCGAGAATACGGTCAAGAACCATCTGAAGAACATTTTGCAAAAGCTCCATTTGGAGAATCGGGTACAGCTGACCCGTTATGCCTTTGAACAAGGGTGGATGGGGAAGAGGTAACGGTCACGCCCGCGTCCGCGTCTATTTTTCCGCTAAGATAACTCAAAGGATGACTTTAAGCGAGCGAGAGAGACGTCCAAGGAGTGTACGCGTTCATTTCTGTTTAACAAGGAATATGCCCAGCGCAATGATCCCGATGCCGGCCCAATTTTTCCATGTTGGAACTTCCTTCAGGAACAAGTAAGCCACTCCTAACGAAATCAGGATTTCCAGGCATTTGGAGAAGATCAACGTATAGCCTAACTGGTCGGTGGCTTTATATCCATAACGGATTCCGTATCCGATGCACATGTTAGCAATGAGAAACAGAGGAAGCATGAATAACTGAAACTGCAGCGTTGGCCAGAACAAATGCTGGATATGCTTGGTTTGGTACGAGAAGACAAGGTTGATGATCGACAGCCCGCCAAAAAGTAGACCGACACTGTAGATATAAAACATAAAGCGCCTCCTGAAACGATGTCATTGTAGTACGCCATTAATGTTTCCGCGTGGCAACTTTTTTATCCAAGGACAATGCGACAGAAGTTCTCTTGCGTGATATCATGACAGCTTGTCAGAAGGATTAGATTCTTAAGCCGTCTCGAAAAAAAGGATGACTCCCTTCCGTGCGGAGTCATCCTTTTACATATTTGTTGCGGAATTTCATGACTTTCAGTTTAATATCCATGTCATGTATAACATTGGATTGTTGGCTTCGTTTAGTGAGCTTGATGAAGTCTGCTGTACACACCACCGGAATGAATCAATTCATGGTGCGTTCCCTGCTCGGCAATACCATCGGAATTGACGACGATAATTCGGTCCGAGCTTTGAATGGTAGTCAGTCGGTGAGCGATTACCAGCGTTGTTCTGCCGACGGACAGCTCAGCCAGGGACTTCTGGATTTGCGCTTCCGTCTCTGTGTCGAGTGCCGACGTGGCCTCGTCCAGGATCAGGATTGGCGGGTTCTTAAGGAACATTCTCGCGATGGACAAGCGCTGCTTCTGACCGCCAGACAGCTTAACCCCACGTTCCCCGATCACCGTTTCCATACCGTCCGGCAAGCTTCGGATCAGTTCATCCAGCGAAGCACGCCGTGCGGCTTCCCAGATTTGCTGGTCCGTTGCATGTAAATCGCCATAAGCGATGTTGTCGCGAATCGTACCTGAGAACAGGAACACATCCTGCTGCACGATGCCGATATGCTTGCGGAGGTTTTGCAGTTTGATATTCCGGATATCAATTCCATCCACTGTGATCTTGCCTTGATCCACATCATAGAAGCGGGGGAGAAGGCTGCAGATGGTTGTCTTTCCCGCACCGGACGGTCCGACAAACGCGACCGTTTCTCCAGCACGGATCGTGAGATGTATGTTATTCAGTATCGTCCGGGAAGGTTCGTATCCGAAGGTAACGCCTTCAAAGCGGATATCTCCTCGCACGGAGGACAGGGATACGGCGTCAGGCACGTCGGCGATTTCTGGATCGGTATCCATAATCTCCAGGTAGCGTTTAAAGCCGGCAATGCCTTTGGGATAGCTCTCAATGACGGCATTGATCTTCTCGATCGGACGGAAGAAGATGTTGGAGAGCAGCAGGAAGGCCATGAATTCACCCATTTCAATTTTGCCTTGAATGAAGAACCACGCGCCGCAGATCATGACAAATACCGTGATCAAACGCATCAGCATGTAGCTGATGGATGAGCTTTTTGCCATCGTTTTATAAGCCAGCAGTTTGGTGGCCCGGAATTGCTTGTTCTCTTCCTGAAACAATTTATTCTCATGCTCTTCGTTTGCAAACGATTGGACCACACGGATACCGCCAACATTGTCTTCGATGCGGGCATTGAAATTCCCTACATTACGGAACAGTTGACGATAGGTCGTGGTCATTCTGCTGCCGAATTTAATGATCAGCCATGCCATCAGCGGCACGATGATAAAGGTGAGCAAAGCTAGCTCCAGGTTGATGTAAGCCATTAAGGAGAAGGAACCGAGCAGCGTCATAACAGCGATGAACACATCTTCCGGTCCATGGTGGGCTACTTCTCCGACATCATTAAGATCATTCGTGATGCGCCCCATAAGATGTCCAGTTTTGTTATTATCAAAGAAACGGAAGGATAACTTCTGAATGTGGGAGAACATTTTCTCTCGCATATCTGTCTCAATATTAATGCCGAGCATATGCCCCCAGTAAGTTACGATGTACTGCAGCGCGGTATTCAGCGCATAGATGGAGAGAAGGACGATGCAGGCAATCAGGATAAGCGGCCAATCCTGGCTTGGCAGCAGATCGTCAATGAATTTGCTGACGGCAAGCGGGAAAGCAAGCTCCAGCAGTCCGGCAATAACGGCACATGTAAAATCCAAAATAAACAATCCCTTGTACGGCCGATAGTACGAAAAAAACTTTCTGATCAAGAATTATCACACTCCAGGTTCTACCTCTGTCAGGGTTATTGGGTTAAGATTAGCGGACAGCCATTAGGGGCTGTCTTGCGATGGTTTCGTATCATACAGCTCAAAAGCTTGAATGTACTCCTGAATAATCTGGTCCACTGCTTTCAACTCTCCGCTGACCACTTCTCTGATGGCTTCAAAGTCCGGGTCATTGACTTGCTTCTTCAAGGTCTCTCGTTTCACAACCAAATTGTCGAGAAAAGAAAGCGCGCGCCCCCGGCGGAACGTCTGCGCCATCTTGCCGCCTTCCCTGCCGCCGTGGCCTTCCTCACGCCGTCTTCCGTGTCTTCCGCTGTGCCGATGGTTATCCCGGTCCCGAGGCTCCGACCGTTCTTGACTCGATGTATCCTGTTCCTCTTGGCGCATAATATCAACCTCCTCAACGATAATAACGTATACGTTTGTATACCATTTAAAGTGATTGTATACATTTGTATACGATTCGTCAATCTGTTTTTCTCCATTGGATTGGAAAAATTGAGGAGATCGATGGAAGATATGCTATGATGATAATTAGCTGTTCCAGGAGATTGTCATGGATGATGAATACGCACACCGGGATCAGAATGAACATGGGAAGGGAGCTGTACACTGTGAGTGAACATCATCATGAGTACTGGATGCGTCAAGCGATTGCAGAGGCCCATCGAAACGTTCAACTTGTGGAGGGTGGTCCTTTTGGAGCGATTGTGGTGAAGGAGGGTCAAGTGATTGGCAGGGGCCGGAATCTGGTTACCGCGCTGAACGACCCGACGGCTCATGCCGAGGTGCAAGCCATAAGGGAAGCATGTCTGCACCTGGAGGATTTCCAATTAAAAGGCTGTACGATTTATACCAGCTGCGAGCCTTGTCCGATGTGTCTGGGGGCCATCTACTGGTCCAGGCCCGATGCCGTTTATTATGCAAGCACGAAGAAGGATGCGGCTGAGATCGGATTCGATGATCATTTTATATACGATGAAATTGCGATGCCATTGGACCAGCGCTCCATCCCTATGAAGCAGGTTCAAACAGAGGATTATTTACTGCCATTTCAAGCGTGGAGCTCTGCTGAGCGCAAAATCGAATATTAATAATAAAACCGGGCTCCCTGCATGGGAAAGCCCGGTTTATTCTTATTTATGGATAGGGATGCCGAAATATGTATAGAGCGCTTCGGCATATTCCTGTGCATTGCCCGGTTTAAAGGTGTGGACGCCGCCGGCCTTGTAAATTCTGAATTCGTCATCATCCACGGTGTTTCTGCCTTCCGCTGTACGTATGGATACCCGAGCCGTTTTATTAAAGGGTGAATCGGGGGCATACTCGCACCAGAATGAAGTGGTGATGAAATCTCTCGGTAAGTTAGGTTCCTCCGTGAAGGAGAAGACGGGATCCCAGGCTTCTTTTTTCCACTCTTCGAGCATCCAGCCATACGCTTCGGTTTGGACGAGCCGGTAGGTCTCGTTCCCCTGAGTCTGCACAAGGCCATCAACCAATTCCAGAGGGTGGCGCGGTCCGGCTCCTCCGACACCGACGTCGGCAATATATCGCTGTTCTTCGATATCCACCTGCAGAATATGATGCCGACGCTTGGCAGGCGTATCGGTTTCATCACGCCAGAAGCGTCCGAAATAATGAGTGACCTTAAATCCTAGTTCCTGCAGCAGCCAGCCAAATAGCGCATTGAGCTCGAAGCAGTAGCCGCCGCGATGCCGGGTTACGATTTTATCGTAAAGATTGGGGATATTCAGGGAAAGTGGAATTCGATCAAGGATATCGAGATTTTCATAGGGTACGGTATGCACATGCTGTTCCTGCAATCTGGCGAGCATATAAGCGCTGTTTACAATCGGGCCCGTGTATCCAATACGCTCAAGATATTGGTTTGCGTCCAGGCCATGTATCGGGTTACTCATTCGATCACCGCATCTTTCGTCTTTGGTCAGCTTGGTAGAAGTAAGCCGTATATAATTATATACTTTATATCATATATTTGGGCTTTCTAATAGAGAACAAGAAGGAGGCGGAAGGGACTCTGCTAATGGATAGCATGGATAGTTTGTGGAATGACCGTAGGTTTATTGGGCTGGAATGGGAATGCCCCCCCCAATTTTATCCGGGGAGTTAGTCCCATCGTAAGAGGGGAAGTTGGCTGCTGCTGAAATAGTCATTAAACAGGTGACTAAATCCCTATATTGTCCAGCACAAAAAAAGGGTGTCTCTTACCGCCGATCCTACGGCGAGGGGACACCCTTTCTTAAGGAGTATAGATTAACTCAATATTAACCGCAGGTGCAGTTCAGAACCGGTTTACGTGCCGCCGTCGTTTCGTCGAGTCGCTTCACGACCGTGGTATAAGGGGCGCCTATGACAACCTCCGGCGTGGTTTCGGCTTCTTTGGCAATCTGGATCATCGTGTCGATGAAACCGTCCAGCGTTTCTTTGCTCTCGGTCTCGGTCGGCTCAATCATGATGCATTCCTCTACGTTGAGCGGGAAGTAGATGGTTGGCGGATGATAACCAAAATCAAGCAGCCGCTTGGCAACATCGAGGGTGCGCACGCCGTACTCCTTCAGTTTTTTGCCGGACAGCACAAATTCATGCTTGCACAGCCCTGGGTAGGCTACTTCGTAGTATGGAGCCAGACGATGCATCATGTAGTTGGCATTCAGCACGGCGAGCTCCGAGACGCGGCGCAGTCCATCCGGTCCATAGGTGCGAATATACGTGTAGGCCCGGACCAGGATGCCAAAGTTGCCATAGAACGCCTTCACGCGGCCGATCGACTGTGGACGGTCGTAATCCCAATAGAAGGTGCCGTCCTCACGTTTGGACACGATCGGTTTTGGCAGGAACGGGATCAGCAGGCTCTTCACGCCAACTGGGCCTGCACCGGGACCGCCGCCGCCATGCGGCGTGCTCATCGTTTTGTGCAGGTTGAGATGGACTACGTCGAAGCCCATGTCGCCGGGGCGGGTAATGCCCATGATGGCGTTGGAATTGGCACCATCATAGTACAGCAGGCCACCAGCTTCGTGCACGATTTCCGCAATTTCCACGATTTGCTCTTCGAACAGCCCCAGTGTGCTAGGGTTTGTCAGCATTAAAGCCGCCGTATCGTCACCGACAACTGCGCGAAGGGCATCGAGATCCACCATGCCGCGCTCATTGGACTTAATTGTAATCGTGTCGTAACCGGCTACCGTTGCACTGGCAGGGTTGGTACCGTGCGAGGAGTCGGGAACAATGACCTTGGTGCGCTTCTCGCCACGGCTTTCATGGTAAGCACGAATCAGCATCAGCCCTGTCCATTCCCCATGGGCTCCCGCAGCGGGCTGAAGCGTTACTTGATCCATGCCGGTCAGTGCTGCGAGATCATTCTGCAGGGTATAGAGCAGCTCCAGAGCGCCTTGAATGCTTTCTTCAGGCTGGTACGGATGAATCTTGGCAAAGCCGGCAAAACGGGCAACATCCTCGTTGATCTTCGGGTTGTATTTCATCGTGCATGAGCCGAGCGGATAGAAGCCGTTATCGATACCAAAGTTCCGTCTCGACAGCTCGGTATAGTGACGAATGACATCAACTTCATAGACCTCAGGCAGTTCCGCCGGTTTGCTGCGAAGCAGGCTTTCCGGAATCAATGAAGCGGCGTCGGTCTCCGGGACGTCGCATTCGGGCAGGGAATAGGCGACACGGCCGGGCTTGCTGAGTTCAAATATCAAGGCTTTTTCCGGTTTCATACGATCGCCTCCAATTCACCAATAAATTGGTCGATTTCTTCCTTCGTCCGCCGTTCGGTCACGGCGATCAGCATGTTTCCTTGAAGCTCAGGGTACACAGCGCCAAGATCATAACCTCCGATATAACCTGCACCCAGAAGCTTCGAGTTGATCTCCTTCACATTCGTTCCTTCGGGCAGTTTCACCACAAATTCATTAAAGAACGGCGAGCTGAACGGGAGGGAGAGGGAGCCGTTTGCGACACGGTCGGCAGCGTAATGGGATTTGCGCACATTCAGCAGCGCTGCTTCCTGCATGCCGGCTTTACCTAGGGTAGACATATATACGGACGCACACAGCGCGAGCAGCGCCTGGTTCGAGCAGATGTTCGACGTTGCCTTTTCACGGCGAATATGTTGTTCTCGCGCCTGCAGTGTCAGTACAAATCCGCGTTTGCCGTCCTGATCGACGGTTTGACCCACGATACGACCAGGAATGCGGCGCATCAGCGGTTCGGATACCGCGAAGAATCCGCAGGTTGGTCCGCCGAGAGATGCCGGAATGCCAAGCGGCTGGGCATCGCCGACAACGATGTCGGCTCCAAGCACGCCAGGGGATTCCAGTAAACCGAGGGACAGCGGGTTTACGCTCAGCACAAGCAGTGCTTTTTTCTCATGAACCAGCGGCTCGATTGATTTCACATCTTCGATGCAGCCGAAGAAATTTGGTGATTGCAGCAGCACGGCGGCGGTATCATCCGTTATGGCAGCAGCGAGTGCATCCTGGTCGGTAACGCCATTGACGATGCCGACTTCCACGACGTCCAGATCGAGTCCGCGGGCCGAAGTCAGAACGATTTCCCGGGCTTCGGGATGGACAGCACGCGAAATGACGATTTTCTTCCGTTTGGTTGCCCCGCTGGCGAGCGCCGCAGCCTCGGCAAGTGCCGTGGAACCGTCATACATGCTGGCATTGGCAACTTTCATGCCGGTCAATTCACAGATATAGGATTGAAATTCAAAAATCGCTTGCAGCTCGCCTTGGCTGATCTCCGGTTGGTACGGTGTATACGCGGTGTAGAATTCAGAGCGGGAGATCACATGATTGAGCACGACCGGAATATGGTGGTCGTACAAACCAGCCCCCAGAAAGCTTGTATAACGGTCGAAATCGGCATTGCGGTCTGACAGGCGGCGCATATGCTTGAGAAGCTCAGGCTCACCCAGCCGTTTTGACATGGGGAGGACGCCGTTGTAACGGACTGCTTTGGGGATATCGGCAAACAGATCTTCGATCGTTTCCGCGCCGACCGCAGCAAGCATATCGGCTTGATCCTGATCCGTCATAGGCAAGTAACGATGCTTCATGTTAAGGTAGCTCCTCTTTTGTAGAATGGTGTCTTTACCACTTTGGCTTTTAACTTCTTACCGCGGATCTCGACCCATACCTCGGTATCGAGACCCGTATATGAGGTTTCGATCAGGGCTAATCCGAGATTTCGCTTGAGTGAAGGGGATTGGGTACCGCTGGTCACTTCACCGATGGGTTCTCCTTCATCGTTGTATACAGGATAGTGGGAGCGCGGAATTCCGCGATCGATGAGTTCAATGCCGACCAGCTTACGCGGTACACCGTCTTGCTTCTGCTGTTGAAGCGCTTCCCGACCGATGAAATCGCCGCTGTCCAGCTTCACGAAGAAACCGAGACTGGCTTCAAGCGGAGAAATCGTGCTCGAAAGCTCTTGCCCGTACAAGGGCAGTTTCGCTTCGAAACGGAGTGTATCGCGGGCGCCGAGTCCGGTTGGAACAAGACCATGTGGTTCTCCGGCAGCTAATAGTTCTCTCCAAATTGCGGGAGCATCCCCAGCGGAGCAGTAGATTTCAAAGCCGTCTTCTCCGGTATAACCGGTGCGGGAGAGCAGGGCGGTGCAGCCGCATACCTGTGCGTTCTGAATAAAATGGAAGGAAGGGAGTTCGCTTGGCGCCTCATTGGTTACCTGTGACATGATGTTCACGGCGGCAGGTCCCTGAAGTGCAATGAGAGCCGTCTCAGCGGACACATTACGGATGGTGACATCACCTGCAAGATGATCTTGAAGCCACTGGAGGTCTTTGTCGATGTTGGATGCGTTTACAACCAGCATGAATTGATCTGCCGACAGTTTATACACAAGCAGGTCATCTACAGTACCGCCGTTGTCGTAACACATTAACGTGTATTGGGCCTGGCCAATCGATATGCGGGTTACATCATTTGTGGTCATCTTCTGGATAAAAGCTTCAGCGTCTTGTCCGGTGACGATAAATTCACCCATATGGGAGACGTCGAACAGGCCGGCTTGCTTTCGTACGGCTTCATGCTCTTGCACAATGCCGGAAAATTGCACGGGCAGCTCCCAACCGCCGAAGTCGATGCAGCGGACAGAAGGAAATTCGGAATAAAGCGGGTAAAGCGGTGTACGTTGTAATGAACTCATCTCTTCACCTCTTCTAATTGGCATGATCAATCGGGTAAACACCAAAAAAGGACAGACAGAAGGATAACAAGCCGTGCTAAAAAAAGCCCGCTCGTTGCGTAATCCTTCTGCTCTGTCCTTTGTACCTGAGAGTTACCCCACATGTCATGTAAGTATAATGTCAAGCGTGTGTGAGTTTCCCCGTGGGTGATTCTACATTCAGAATTCTCTCCAGAGGTGCGTCCGGTAAAGGTCCTTTTGCCTGAGAGATTCACCGTGTTACGGCTTACTCCTTCGGCGCTACCTGTCAATCTTGTCGGTAATCTCTCCCGCTACCATCATCCGCGTGAAAATTATTGAGTTGTCAGATCTTTCTACGTTCTTGTGATTATTATAAACGCGCCTCTCCATAAAGTGTCAACCTTTATTTCACCAAAATATTTTCATTCTTAAAATTTTTGTCAGATATCTTGACATCACTGCATCCCTGTTTTATTCTGTGGGAGAATAAGCCAACCGAATATGCGGATGATGATGGATGGGAGAGACCGCCACGAGAAGGTTCAAACCTTGGCGGCACCGAAGGAGCAAACCGTTAAGCCTGCCAGGCTGACGAGTAATCTCTCAGGTAAACGAACCGCCATCTGACGCAGCTCTGGAGAGTGCGCAAGCCACCCAAGGGGAAAGGTCGAACCGAAAACAAGAAGCGGTCGATCATAAACTCTCAGGTACCGAGGACAGAGAGAAGGCGAATGCCTTTTTTCGCGTCCTTTTTTTCATTTATCCACCTTAATTTCATTTCTTTAAGAAAAGAGGAGTATCCGTAATGAGTGAAATCAGAGAGAATTTGGTGTACAGCGACGATCATGAGTGGGCGTTGAAGGTAGATGGAAATGTGGTGCGCGTCGGTATTTCTGATCATGCGCAATGCCAGCTGGGAGATATCGTATTCGTAGAACTCCCCGAGGCGGGCGCTGTCGTTGCTGCAGGTGACAGCATCGGTACGATTGAGTCGGTCAAAACCGTATCGGAACTGTATTCCCCTGTATCCGGTACCATCACGAAAGTGAATACTTCCCTGGAAGATCAGCCGGAGCTTGTGAACGGAGAGCCGTACGAAGGCGGATGGATCATTGAGGTTGAGGTGGAAGGTGACCTGGAGGAGGCACTCGGAAAGCTGCTCACCGCAGAGGCATATCGTGCCAAAGTGGATTAAGTATTGAATCATAACCTTGAATAATGAAACATAACGGCTGCTACTCGTGATGAGGTTTACGAGTTGCAGCCGTTTTAATTTTTGCGTTAATCCTTGGAGCCTTGCAGGTTCGATATCAAGTGCTTGAAGCCACACGGCGCGCGGTCCGGCGTGCTCGAAGCTCAGGCAGATTCACGATCAGAATCCCGCCGATGATGAGCATGCTGCCAATGATGGAATAGGAAGAAATTGCTTCGTCGTACAGAAATGCGCCCAGTCCCAACGCGATGATTGGAGAAACAAAGAGCCAGGTGGACGGGAAAAAGGCATTCGTTGCTTTTAGCAGCCAGGCATATAGACTATGGCCCAGCATCGAGCCAACCATCGTCAAATACAAGACAGATCCGATGGCTGGCAACGTTAGAATACCATTCCATTGTACCTGTTCACTGAACAGGGATAACAGCAATAGGGCTGCGCCGCCATACATCATCTGTACCGCATTGATCGTAATCGGTGAGACATTCGGCATGTCAAAGGACAACTTCCGGGTAGCCAGGGAGCCCACACTATAACCGATTTCGCCTATAAGAATTGCGATACAGCTCAGAATCCAGATGAGATCGCTCCCCATCGCTAGCTCGGGCATAATGAGCAAACATACCCCCGCAAAACCGACCGCGCACCCCCAATAATCACTGCGCCGGGCATTTTTCCGCATCACAACCGATTGAATCATCAGAATCATCATGGGGCCTGTTGCCGATAGGATGGCGGCGATCCCTGAGGACACGTGCTGCTCGGCCCAATACAGCGTTGCAAACGTCAAGAATGTGCTGGTCATCCCAATTAAAAGGAATTCCTTTCGCAGGAGAAGGCTCGGTTTTGCCTTCCGCTGCCATATCATCCATAGGAAGATGAAGGCGCCCGCCAGAAGAAATCGAAGCCCCGCTGAGAGAAACGGCGGCAGTCCTGCTTCAACGCCAATCTTGATGGCGAGAAACGTCGTACTGAAAATGGCGCACATAAGCAAGTAGTTAAAAATAATCATGTAGCATCCTCCTTTTTCTATACTATAATAGGTAGTTAATAGAACAGATTGGCGATAGGTAGAACAGATATGATTTATGTGGATTGGGGAGGAGCAGATGGAATTATCAACGCTGGACGACAAAAATCATGGTAAGCGAACATTACAGCAGTCGGTCTATGACACGATACTGGAAGGAATAGCTCGGGGAGAGTGGAAGGAGACTGACAAAATCCCATCCGTGAGGGCGATGGCGGAGCGTTTGAACGTTCACCGATTAACGGTGCTGAAGGCTTATCAGCTGCTGCTTGAGGACGGGATCGTGGAAGTGAAATATAAATCAGGGTACTTCGTAGCGGGTAAGACGGAAGACACATTACCGGAATCCCTTACAACCAGCCCGCGATGGGCATATCAGGCCAAATCGGTGTATGTCAATCGCAGCCGCTTGTCCGACATTCACAGGCATCAGGTCGAATACCAGATGTCAGAAGCGCTGATTGATCCTAGGCTGCTGCCAAATGCATTCTTGTCCAATCACGTGAAACAAGTGTTTGACATGTATCCGAAAGTATTAAGCACGTATTCTTCCGTGACCGGAGATTTGGAGCTGCGCGAGGAGATGGCTCGCTATTTTATGGACAAACAAGGCATAACGGTCCATCCGGAAGAGCTGCTCATTACAACGGGATCCCAGCAAGCGATCGACCTGATCTCGCGTTCGCTCGTCAAAAGCGGAGACTGTGTATTGATCGAACGGCCGACGTATAGTCCGGCGATCGATGTTTTTGTGCAGCAAAATGTCAAACTGCTTCCAATTGAGATTACACCGCAAGGGTACGACCTTGAACGAATTGAAGGTCTTATGCGAGCGGAGAAACCGAAGCTGTTCTATATGAACCCAACGTTTCAGAATCCGACGGGATATACGGTGCCGATCACACAGCGCAAGGCGCTGGTGGAACTGGCGGAGCGATATCAGTGCATTCTGGTGGAGGATGAGGTGTATCACGACATTTATTTTGGAGATCCGCCGCCGCTGCCCTTTTTTTACTACGACACCGAAGGCTATGTCATTCACATTCGAAGCTTCAGCAAATATGTGGCCCCCGGCTTGCGGATATCGGTGCTGGCTGCCCGTCCGGAACTGATGAATGTCATCCTTCCGATCAAGGCGTTGTCGGACAACGGGACGCCGCTGCTGACGCAAAAGATTTTCCAGCACTATTTCTTCTCGAGCAGACTTCAGGAGCATGTGGCCAAGCTGCGGATTGCGCTGGAGCTTCGTAAAGAGAGGATGGAGAAGCTGCTTGAGCCTACAGAATGGCGATGGAACAGCCCCGGCGGCGGTTTGAATTTGTGGATACAGCTGCCGGAAAACGTCAACGTGGATGCGTTGCTGCAGCAATGCCTGGCGGAATCGGTAGCGTTTGTGCCGGGGCGTATCTGCGACCCGCTGGATCAGATGGACTCATGGATCAGGCTGAGTTATTCGTATATCAGCGAGATTCAGCTGGAAGAAGGGATCCGTCGTCTCATCGAGATATCGGAGCGGGTGTGTTATGTGCAAAATCGCAGCATATGTTTGGACAATCATTGAATTACAATCAAAGCAGTCCGCCTCCAGGGAGGAGGGCTGTTTTTTGCTGGAGACAGGAGATGTAGGCGCGAAACCCAATCGAACGGTTTGATGAGCTTTTCATGAAGGAAGTTTGAAGCTGGATTCGTATTCCATTTTGCAGGGTAATTACATTTCGGGTTCGCAAGCGGATCTATTACCAAGTGCAACTTCGTCAGACACTCATCTACTACCTACATACCAGGAGGTTCCGACAAATGGACAATTCAAACGCCAATTCGAATGCTAACAGCAGTTACAACAAGACGAGCAAGGACCAACAGCTGGAACAGTTCACGGTAGACAATGACGCTAAGGAACTGACAACCAATCAGGGACTTAAGGTCTCTGAGGATGAACATTCGCTTAAAGCGGGAGAGCGCGGTCCGACCTTGATGGAGGACTTCCATTTCAGAGAGAAGATGACGCATTTCGACCATGAGCGGATTCCGGAACGGATTGTGCATGCCCGCGGTTTTGGGGCTCACGGTTATTTTCAGCTATATGAATCCATGAAAGATTATACAAAAGCCAAATTTCTGCAGGACCCTTCCGTCGTCACCCCAGTGTTTGTCCGATTCTCCACGGTTGCGGGCTCCAGGGGATCAGCGGACACTGTCAGGGACGTACGCGGTTTCGCAACCAAGTTTTATACGGAAGAAGGGAATTATGATCTGGTTGGCAACAATATGCCGGTTTTTTTCATACAGGATGCCATGAAGTTTCCTGATTTTATTCACGCTGTTAAACCTGAGCCTCATAACGAGATTCCGCAGGCGCAATCCGCCCATGATACGTTCTGGGATTTTGTCGCAAACAATTCGGAAAGCGCGCACATGATTATGTGGGCGATGTCCGACCGCTCACTTCCGCGAAGCTTCCGAATGATGGAGGGCTTCGGCGTCCATACCTTCCGTTTCGTGAACGAAGAAGGACAAGCGCATTTCGTGAAATTTCACTGGAAGCCCGTGCTCGGCACGCATTCCCTCGTATGGGATGAAACGCAGAAGCTGGCAGGCAAGGATCCTGACTTTAACCGCCGCGATCTGTGGGATGCGATCGAATCAGGGAATTATCCGGAATTTGAGTTTGGTGTTCAAATGATTCGGGAGGATGAGGAATTCAATTTTGGTTTTGACATCCTTGATCCGACCAAGATTTGGCCCGAAGAACTCATTCCCGTCAAAATCATCGGTAAGATGACGCTCAATCGCAATACGGATAATTTTTTTGCGGAGACGGAACAGATTGCATTCCATCCGGGACATGTCGTACCTGGAATCGATTTTACCAATGATCCGCTTCTGCAAGGCCGCTTGTTCTCCTATACCGATACCCAGCTTTCACGGCTTGGTGGACCCAATTTCCACGAAATTCCGATCAACCGCCCGATTGCACCGGTTCATAACAATCAGCGTGACGGGATGCACCGTATGACCATTAATAAGGGACCCGTCAGCTACCACAAGAACGGCATTGCCGGTAACACGCCGAAGCCGGTTCCAGTGGAGCGCGGCGGTTACGAGCATTATACCGAGAAGGTGGAAGGACGTAAGGTGCAGGCACGCAGTGACAGTTTTAAGGATCATTTCAGCCAAGCAGCCCTGTTCTGGAACAGCATGTCTGAGGTCGAGAAGCAGCATATCGTAGCCGCATTCCAGTTCGAGCTTGGTAAAGTGCAGCGAAAGGAAATTCGCCAGCAGGTCGTCGACCTGTTCGCGAACGTTGATAGCGAACTTGCCACCCGAATTTCGGAGGGGATTGGAACCATGCCTCCGCAAACCAGTGGATCCGCTTCCAGCGAGTCTTCTCCGGCACTGAGCATGATGAATACCGTGAAGCTCCCGTTAACCCGTAAAGTGGCGGTACTGGCAGGCAACGGATTCACGGATGAACTCCCGTTTGTGCTTACGCAGCTGCAGCAAGCCGGCATCATCACCGAAGTGGTTAGCGCCAAGCTCGGCGCAATTCAAGGCAAGGCCGGCGCGGAATTGGAAGTGAACCATTCGCTGCTGGGGGCGGATTCAGTCTTGTTCGATGCGGTGCTTGTCGCAGGCGGCGCGTTAAGTGTATCGGAGCTCCTGGCGGAGCAGAAGGTGCTGGATTTCGTCAAGGAAGCGTATCAGCATTTCAAACCGATCGCAGCCATCGCCGAAGGGGCTAATTTACTTCCTTCATCCAGCGGCGAAGGGATCGTTGTTGCTCAGGAGAATGTGGATCTGAAGCCGTTTGGCGAAGCCTTCATTGAGGCGATCGCGGCGCATCGCCATTGGTCGCGCACCATCTAAGAATGGATTGCCCTTGAATTAATAAATGGATTGCGCTATAATCCCCCTTAATCACTAGCTAAAAAAGGTGAAGGGGATACTAATATGATAAACATTAAATTCAATCAACTTCATCATCACAAGCAGCGTTAGCACGCCTGTCATTCTACAGGGTGGGCTAACGCTGTTCGCGTTGGCCTCCCTGCCGCATATCAAGCGCGCGGGACCATGAGGTCCGGCGCGTTTTTTATTTTCATTAGAACGAAAGGATGAGTAGCGATGCAGAACGTAAAAGGAACGTATGATTATTTTGGCCAAGAGCAAGCGGTCCGAAGAAAGGTGCAATCGACGCTGCGTGAAGTGTTTGAATGCTATGACTATGCTGAAATGGAGACAACCATTCTGAATGAATCGGACCTGTTGTCTTCCAAATACGCAGGAGGGGAAGAAATTCTGAAGGAAATGTACCAGCTGACGGATCAAGGCACGCGACGTCTGGGGCTCCGGTACGATCTGACGATTCCATTCGCTAAGGTGATCGCGCTGAATCCCGTCATCAGCCAGCCATTCAAGCGTTATGAGATGGGGAAGGTATTCCGGGATGGTCCCGTGAAACGGGGAAGATTGCGGGAGTTTCTGCAGTGCGACGTTGATGTGGTGGGGATCTCGGGACCAGAAGCGGAAGTTGAGCTAATGCAGCTTGCAGTAGAAGTGTTTCGGAGACTTGAGATTCCGATCATTCTCAGGTGGAACAATCGAAGCTTTCTGGGTGAAGTTCTTGGCGCTATGGGCGTACCGGAAGAGATGAAACCATCCGTCATGCTGACGCTGGATAAGCTCGATAAGATTGGCAAAGAGGGGGTTCGGCAAGAACTTTCGGCGAAGGTACTCGAACCGGAGATTTGTCATCAAATTCTCGATTTTGTTGATCTCAAGGAGCCGACATTTGAGCAGATAACGAGCAAATACAGCCTGGACAACGAGCGCGGAGCACAAGAAGTCCAGATCCTGCAAAATATGCTGCAGCGCGTCGGGTTGCAAGACATCTGCGTATTTGATCCGTTTCTGTCAAGAGGCTTGTCATTCTACACGGGAACCGTTTACGAAATTTTTGACGCATTGCACGATTTCCGTTCAAGCTTGGGCGGAGGCGGCAGATATGATGCGATTATCGGGCAGCTCGTTGGACGCGAGGATATTGCCTATCCTACGGTAGGTCTTTCGTTTGGCATGGAATCCATCATGGAGATGATCCGGAACCGTCCGATTGAAACGAACAAGCCGCTCGTTATGGTTATCCCGATAGGAGAAACCGTTCCGGAAGGATTGACGGTTGCAGCAGTACTTCGGAATCGCGGGATTCATACTCGATTGGCGGACAACCGGCGCAAATTAAAAAAAGTATTAGCATCCGTTTCAGCTGAAAGCATCCCTTATGCTATCCTGATTGGCGAAGATGAAGCGGCTTCGGGCATGGTCCGACTGAAGAAAATGACCGAGGGCACGGAGCTTACACTGACTCTGCAGGAAGCGGGAGAGCTCATTATTCAATCCTGTGAAGGATGAATGCCTTTGTTCTTTTTTGAATATAATGGTTTTCTACCGAAAAGGTACTCGCGCTCGAAACGATCTCCAAGTAGAATAAAGCGTATAGATTTTACCAGGGGGGAGCGGATTGCAATGCTGTACGAACAATTCTTCATGCTGCACCAGAAGCTTGCTGTTAACGCTCCAGCCAATACGGCTACGGAAGTGACGCTTGAGCAGATCGCCGATACGCTGTATTGCACAACGCGGAATGCCAAACTCGTTATACGCAAGCTCGAGGAGAAGAGTTGGATTATATGGAAGGCAGGACGTGGGCGAGGAATCCGTTCCAAGCTTACCTTTGTAGCCGATCAAGCAGATCTGCTTAAGGAAGCAGCGCAGCAGCTCGCGATAAGAGGGGAATATAAGCAAGCCTTCGAACTGCTGCGTACCTATGGTCAGGGTATGCACACCAATGATTCTTATGTGGAATGGATGAACGGGCATTTTGGCTTTAGCAAGGAGATGAACGAAGGGGAAGAAGAAGCAATGGATTCTCTGCGGCTTCCGGTTTACCGCCTGATTGAAACGTTGGATCCCGCCGAATGCTACTACAGTTTTCAAGCTCACATGATCCAGCAGATATTTGACCGGTTGGTGATATACGATAATGCAAATGATCAATACCTCCCCGTTATCGCGCATTATTGGAAGAGCAATGAGGATGGAACGATCTGGACCTTTCATCTGCGTAAAGGAATACGGTTCCATGACGGTAAAGAATTGTCGGCGGAGGACGTGAAATTCTCGGTGGAACGCCTGGGACGGGATAAACGAAATGCTTGGATCGTGCGTGAACTGCAGCGGGTAGAGGTGGTGTCCCCCCGTGAGGTTCGTTTTATTCTTAACAAGCCGAATCGAATTTTCATTCGGTTTCTTAGCTCCATTTGCATGTCCATCGTGCCTAAACATTTGGTAAGCGTCCATGAAGAACAGTTCTGGAAGCAACCTGTTGGAACGGGCCCCTTTCGGGTAGAGGAATGGACCGATGATCGGCTCACCATTCATGCTAACCCCCATTATTATCATGGGAGACCGCATTTGGACAACATCCACATTATCTTGATGCCGGAAGATGCGGAGCATTGCGAGGTCAGCTGGGAGCGGCTGCTGCGGAATCCGGAGCATATCGATCATAACGGTGAGAAGCATGCTGTTGATGTCATCGAATCCTCCGAAGGCTGCACGACGTTGATTACATGGAATATGAAAAAGCCGGGGCCTTATCAGTCCATCGAATTTCGCCGGGCATTCAACCTCATTCTGAACCGTGCGGAGATGATACGCGAACTTGGTGACAATCGGCTTTATCCAGCCAAAGGGTTCATCATGGATGAGCAAGCGCCTTATCGTAAAGACCGATATGATCCCGAACTCGCAAAGTCACTGCTGAAACAGTCGGGTTATGACGGCTCTCCCATTACGATGGCTACGCTCGCTAAGCATATTAAAGATGCCGAATGGGTTCAGAATCAATGCGCTTCCATCGGGATTCCATTGATCATCCGAGAGGAGAGGATGGATACCATGCACCAACTGGATGTGATGCACAGCATGGATTGTATCTTGCACGGCCTTGTTCTTCCAGGTGAAGAAGTATGTTTAATCGAGAACTACGTGCAGAAGGGAAGCGTAGTTAAAGAGTTCATGGATCCTTCGCTGCATCATTGGGTGAAAGAATGCATAGATGATGCGCTTGCCAGCGAATGGTATGAGGAGCGTTTGAGTATTTTATCCCATATTGAAGAGAGGCTTCGGGAGGAAGCGCATGTTTCATTCTTGACTCACACGAGATTTTACGCAAGCTTGGATCCTTCTTATAAAGGGGTTGTCATCAATAATCTGGGATGGCTGGACTTCAAGCAGATTTGGCGAGAATGATTTCTTCCCATAAAAAGAGCAAGCGCGGTTATTCGCGCTTGCTCTTTTTACTTATAAGGATTTCGTACGGCTTCTTCGGGATCTCCGCTTTCGAAAGAAGCCATGAAGTTTATCGAGAATTCGAATATGGGTTGAGGTATGCTGCGATTCACACGCGATCTCGTCATGAATAATGAATCTTCCTTGACGATCAAGTTCGTCCCATTTTGCTTGCTGGTATTCGTTCAGCTTTTCCAGTGTATATACATCGTTGATCATGTTAACCTCCCTATCAGACATTCAGATTTCGCTGTAACGCCAGTAGAATGCCTTGATACTCTCATTATGGAGGTCAACCGAATTTGTAAAAAGTGTAAACCTCGGCAGCTCTTTTTCCCCTTTTCATGAACTAAAGGATTACCGCAGAGAAGAGATTAGACTTTATGATCACGATGGGTGATGGTGGAATTCTCAATCTGGATCGTGGCATGCTCGATGTGGAATCGACTGTCCAGAAGATCAATCGCTTGTTGCAGGATCTCATAAGTGTTCGCGTCATCTTGGGCGACGAGATGGCAGCTCAAGGAGTCGAAATTGGACGTAATCGTCCAAATATGAAGATCATGGATGCCGGTGACCCCAGGAATAGACAGGAGGGACTTCGTTACCTCTTCAGAGTTAATCGTTTCCGGTGCGCCCTCCATCAGAATATGAACGGTATTCTGTATGATTCTCCAGGCGCTCTTCAGAATCAAGATCGACACCAGGATGGATATGATCGGGTCCGCAATGTACCATCCGAAGGCAATCATCACGATCCCGGCGATGATTGCGCCGACTGAGCCGAGTGCATCACCGATAACATGGAGGTATGCGCTGCGGAGATTCACATTGTTCTTCACATCCCCCGTCCGCATCAAGAACCAGGCACTGAGAAGGTTAGCCAACAGCCCGATGGCCGCAATGAGCATCATGCTTCCGCTGGCGACGGTCGGCGGGTTATCAAAGCGCTGAATCGCTTCCCATACGATAAAACCGGCGATGACAAACAAGGCGACTCCATTTAATAGTGCTGCCAATATTTCAAAACGGTAAAAGCCGTAGGTTTTATTCGGCGATGCTGGCTTCGTAGCAAACCATAATGCGACCAGACTGAGCAGCAATGCGCTGGCATCACTTAACATATGTCCGGAATCGGATAACAGAGCTAAACTGTTGGTTAGCAAGCCCCCTATAAACTCTAGAATCATGATGCCAATTGTGATGATGAGGGCAATGGCAAGGCCTTTTTTGTTTCCTGAGCGGGCATGATCATGGTGGCTGTGGTCATGTCCATGATGGTGGTTATGATGATGCATAATCGAAAACTCCCTTCGGATCCATCTGTTGATTGTAATCAAAGATCATAAAACATTTTGTGTTATATATAATATGAGCATATGCTCATATATAATGTAATCCTACCGTTTGTTTTTGTCAAGTTTTTCCGAGGGTTTTGTGGAAGTGAAAATGATTTCTCACTTATTCATTTATCTAGTATGCTTGATAAGTGAGGAAATTAAATTTTTTTTGTGATGATTTGTTCTTATTATCGGTTGAAGAGAAGGAGTGGTATGCGACATGGGAGAACAACGTAAATCGATTAGTGAAGCTTATGGCGAAACAGCCTATCCATTGATTGGACATAGCCGCAGGAATCTCGAGGTGCTGCTTGAAGCATTTCGGGATGTGGATGGGTCGCAGATGGGGGATACATACGGCAAAGGGGCCATCATTGAGGAGTTTCAGGCGCGCATGGCAGACGTTCTGGGCAAAGAATCAGCTGTCTTTTTCCCAAGCGGAACCATGGCGCAGCAGATTGCTTTGCGGATCTGGTGCGATGATGCTGGGCTGAAACGAGTGGCCTATCATCCCCTCTGTCATCTGGAGATTCACGAAGAGGACGGGCTTAAGGAGCTGCATCAGATCGAACCGATTCTTCTTGCCGATAAAGAGCGTTTGATCACGCTTGAAGACGTGCAGAGCCTGGATCGTGACATTGCATGTTTGCTGCTGGAGTTGCCGCAGCGTGAAATTGGAGGGCAGCTGCCCGAATACGAAGAGTTGGAAGCGATATCGGCGTATTGCCGTTCGCAAGGCATTAAGCTGCATCTGGACGGGGCAAGATTGTTCGAGATCACCCCTTATTATCAAAAAACCGCGGCAGAAATCTGTGCACTGTTTGACAGTGTATATGTGTCCTTTTATAAAGGTATAGGTGGGATTGCCGGCGCCATTCTGGCTGGCGGCACCGATTTCGTGGCGCAGTCTAAGGTATGGAAAAGGCGTCATGGCGGTGATCTGGTCAGCCTATACCCGTATATCATTAGTTCAAGTTATTATTACACGGAAAGAATAGGTAACATGGGCCGATATTACCAGGAGGCTAAAGAGCTTGCAGCTTTGTTTAATTCGTGCGAGGGCGTGAATACGAAGCCTGCGGTGCCCGTATCGAATATGTTTCATGTCCATTTTGAATTGAACAAAGAACAGCTTGAACCCATTCTTATCGAGGTTTTCCGTGTCACGGGCATCGGATTGATCAGTTATCTGAACGAAGCAGGGGAAAGTCAATGTTATACGGAGGTTCACATTGGGGAACGGTACGGTAAAACACCGAGAGAAAGCATTCAAGAAGCTTTCCAATTGTTGAATGAGAAATTGCAGGAAGCTATGAGCACATGACAAAAGGACCTGAATGAGGTCCTTTTTATTTTGCCTATATTCATCCAATCGGTCCCATATAGACAAGCTCTGACGAATTGGCCGGATGCTGGGCAAGACCAATGATATCACCGGCTCTAGGAATTTGTAGTTTCGATACGAGGGTCTCCAGCGTTTTGGTATATTGGCTCCCATCGTTCTCGGTTACATCCAATTCCAGGATGACAACCGGGTCGAAATTGATCAGCTTTCCGGTATCCCGTACGGTTCGTACTTTAGCGGTGGCCGTTAATGCCAGGGCTCCGGTGGCTGCCATCTGCGCTTGCTTCGCCTGCTCCAAACTTTGATTGATGGCATTGCGATGCTCTTTCGGAACAAAACCTTTCATCATCATGCCGGTTAAACCTTTGTTCATCATTTTATCTGCTTTTTCCAGCGCGTCCTGCGGATTTTTCTTTTTTCCAAACCATCCCATAAGCTTAGCACCTCACTAGTAGAATTATTTATAATTCCATGTTACCCGTGGGGGTCTGAGGAGACAATGGTTTGGCAAGGATACAAAACTTCCGGCATTAGGAGTAAATCAACACGATACTTCTGCACAAACTTTTGCCGTATTCAAAGGTTTGTGCACTCTTTATCCTGTCGTACAGCGATTAAAATGAAGGGAACAACAAAAGTTTTGCGGGTGGAACATGCTTTTGTAACCTTTTAAGCTCATGAATTATTTACTTCGAAGCAGATAGACCAGCTTTTTGTAGTAAGATGCTGACTCTTTGTATTTCCTTAATTCCTCCGATACCGCGGCCAATGCTTCATATAAGGATTCAAGTCGCAATGTAAGATGATTGGATTCGTAGTATGGTAGACAAGACAGGGCATGCCCCATAAATTCATCATGATGACCGTGTGCCAAGGCTAGCTGACATTGGTAGTAGGCAACCGACATCTCTTGATCCGTTGTAAGCTCGATCGCTTTCAGCTCCTGAATATACTGGGTTAAAAGCCCCCATTGCTTTTGTGCTAAGACCAATTCACACCGGTAAATCAATACGACTGGACGGAATTGCTGCCGTACTTCCGCCACTTCCCGCGCGAGTAGTCCTTCGAAACGGTTGATTTCTTCTTCCGCTTTTTCATGATCTCCCTGCATCGTCAGCATGATGATCCGATTGTTCAGGATGGTTGACACCATGTTCCCCTGGTTTACCGCATAGACCAAATGGGCTTCTGCCATAGAGAGGGAGACCAGCGCCTCCTGATACAGTCCCATGGAATAACAGTAGCCGCTGTACGCGATGTACAGATCGGATAAGCGGTGAAACAAGCGGTCTTCATAAACCTGTCTCATCGTTCCTTCAAACACCTGCTTGGCCTGGTCATATTGCTTCAAAAATATACAGGCTTCCATTTTGAAGTTTTGAGTGGTCAGCCATAAATCGGTGCCGATCTGAACATGTTCGCTTAATCGGTTCACTTGGCTTAAAGCCTCATGATAGCGGTTCTTGGATCGATAGAATTGGATTTTATAGAACAGCATCGCTTTTTTCGCGGGCAGCGGGAGTTCTGCGTCATCGGGACGGCCGTATTTTTCCAGATAAAAATTGAGGTAATTCTGGTGCAGATATTCATGGGACACCGCATCGTTCACTTGTTGATAATAGACCGCCTTCATTAAGGCCGTTGTGAGTTCTATCGTAAGACTGTCATGTCGATCCGGTAGATCGTATATGCGCTCCTCCGTAACGTGAGAGACCGATTGGGATAATTCTTCAAAGATGCGTTCCGCGGTCTCGAGTGTATCCTTATCGGAATTAGCTGCATTGACTAAGTAGGAGGGGGTCACTTGCAAACGCTGTGCCAGATGCTCGGCAAGGTCCTCGGCCAGTGGATAACGATCGGCAAGGATGTTCGCAAAATGGGTGGTTGTCACTAATCCCTCTACCAGCTCTTTGCGAGCTATTCCTTTTTTCTTGCACAAGAAATCAATGCGCTCTTTTAACACGAAAGGAGACTCCTTCTATAACTGGATTTTGGGAAAAGTATACCATGCCGAGCGAGTCCAATCCGGACTGATGGTTAAAAGGGGAACAAGGACCTAGTCACTTGGGAGTGGAGTGTCGGGTTAGCAAGGAAATGTATCTTGGAGTGTCGAATGATGTATGATGCATGGGATGTCGGTCAATATATTTTGTTTCATAAAATTGCATAGTTGAAGGAAAGGGGATCATATGGGAGAGATTTTAATGACAATGGAATCGTTAAAGGGCATCCATACATATATCGAGGAGCAGATGAAGGCATGGAAGGTTCCGGGGTTGTCCGTTGCGGTGGTCAAGGATCAGGAGATCGTCATGATGGAAGGTTACGGGTATCGAAATATCGCCCAAAGCCTGCCTGTGACAAGTGAGACGCTGTTCGCGATCGGTTCCTCCACCAAAGCTTTTACTGCACTGGCAGCCGGAATTCTGGCGGGTGAAAAAATCTTGGATTTGGATATACCTGTGAAGGAGTATCTTCCTGATTTCAAAATGTTTGATGCTTTTGCAACGGAGCGGATTGGCTGATCGAACCTTATCGAGGCTTACGGATGGTGAGTCACGGAGGCAATATTGACGGCTTCACCGCACATGTTGCCTTTATTCCTACGGAGAAGATTGGCGTCGTGGTGTTGTCGAATCTCAATGGTACTCCGCTTCCTGTATTTATAGCCAATTACATTTTCGATTCTTTGCTCGGTGGCGAGGTCGAGGACTGGAGTGGACAAGCGTTGGGACAAAAGAAGGAAGCAACCGTTGCGAACGAGCCGGCCACAAACCGTGAGGCAACTTCAGGTGCGAAAGAACCCATTGTTCCATTGTCCAGTTCCTTATTAGATTTAACAGGGACGTATGTTCATGCAGCGTATGGAGAAATGATGGTTGAACTTACAGATGGAGAGCTTCGGGCACAATGAAGTTCCCCCTCACCCATCAAAATGGGAATCAGTTTGAACTCCATGTTACGGAGTTTGATATTAAAACCAAAGCGACTTTTCTTACGGACTCGAACGGGAATGTGGATCGCTTATCCGTTATTTTGTTATTCGAGCCTGGTGCAAAGGAAATTGAATTTGTTAGAATAGAGAGTAGAAGCGAGTGAACTTTGAATTATTATTCAAATTTGGCGAGGTGAAAATCATGATGGCTCACATTAGAAGCACAACCGTTCAAGTCGTTAAATCAGGCTCCGGGCAAAGCAGCACGGAAATATCGAGCAGAGAATTTGTTCGGAGCCTTCTTCAACATTAATTAGAGCTGCAATATTTCATGTGTTGGCTTTGCTCACTATTTACAAGATTCTATGTAGATAGGAGCAGGGAGAATGAAATACGAGAATGCACTAGATATTTTGCCTGAACACATAGTCAAAACCATTCAACAATATATTGATGGAAGTTATATTTATATTCCGAGAAAGTCGGAGAATCGGAAGTCCTGGGGAGAGCAAACCGGGGTAAAGAAGGATCTGGATATTCGGAATCAGAACATTTTCAAATGTTATATGCATGGCGACTCCATCCGTACATTGTCAGAACGATATTATTTAACAGAGCAATCGATCCGTAGAATTATTCGGGCAGAACGAATGAAATAATAGGCGTGATCGGGTTAGTTATCAGAAGGAAAGAGCGGCTAGGACACTTGTCCTGGCCGCTTTTAAATTAAGAAAAGTTACTTATCAGAAATTTGGAACGACCTTTTGATATTTTGTACGTCTAAAAACATGCCTTGATACTCGTTCTTGGCGTTATCATCCGATGGATCGTATTGGACATCAGTAGGCGTGTGGAATACATACACCTGATTACCTCGTTCCCCGAGCTGTACAGCTGGTATTTGTCCCTTGATTTCTTCCTCCTGCTCAGCCCAGTCACTCTTGGACCAGACGGAGATGGTGAACAGTGTGCCCTGGGTCATTGTATTGACGAAGTTCAGATGATGGCCGTTTCCGCTGGATTGATCACGGACTTCATAGCGCGTGTCCCAGCTCTTGGGAATCTCGAGTCGAAAGTGATAGGTGCTGTTTGTATACTCGTGGAATAAATCAGCGTGAGAGTAAATCTCCAAGCTTGGTGATACGTTATGCAGCTCATTGTATTTCATGGAGAACCGCTCGATTAGGGCCACGGCCTCAGCACGTGTGATTTCTTGATTTGCTTGATAGCTCCCAATGTTATTTCCTGATATTCCTTGTGCAAGGCCCAAGTCAAGCATGTATTGGATGGAATCCTTTAGATCGTAATTTTTGCCGGTGGCGTTCGCCAACAACTGAGCTGCCAATCCGCGCGTAAGCTTCTTCTTCGGTGACGCAGCCTTCCAGCCTAAGTTCCGGGCATACGTGATATAGGGTTCTTCCCATGGTGTCGCTGAGGAGTCGTCAGGGATAACCTTCGGGTAGGCAGCTCGAATGAGCATCGTCAAAAATTCGCTTTGTGTCACGGCCCGTTTCGGCTTGAATGTTCCATCCGGATACCCATCAACCACGTCTTGCTCCACGGCCCATTGAATGTGAGAGTAACCCCAATGATTCAATGGTACATCCTTGAACGGAGTCTCATCTGCAAGCGCAACTCCGCTATTCGTCCCTATGTAACAGATCGTAAGCAGAGTTAAAGCCAGCACTTTCCCTAAATTTTTCATTTCCGGATTCTCTCCTCATCGCGACAGATTTCTTACGTGGAATATAATGTCATCATTGGGCTTGTCATGCAAGAGTGATTCCAACGAAATTGCAAAATTGCTCTATAATGATTTACCAAGTTAAGGAAAAGCATTAAAATAGAGGTTAATGACATTCGCAAGTAGAAGGAGTTTATACATGAATCCATCATATACCCAGCGCATACAAGAAGTTTATCCACATTTACATATTCAAGACGTTGAGATTGACAGCATCGGTCAGAACAACGATGTGTTGATTGTGAATCAAACGCTTGTCTTCAGATTTCCTAAGTACGCAGCAAGTCTCAAAGCCATGATCAGAGAAACACAGTTATTGAATGGGATCAAGACCAAGGTAACGCTGCCTATACCGAATCCGATGTATGTTTCATTTGACGATATGCAGGTGGGCAAAATGTTCATGGGCTATCCGTTAATCGAAGGTCAACCGTTATGGACAGAAGATCTGCTTCCACACCGGAATTCGAACATCGAGGATAGGGTAGCGGAACAGTTGGTCGAATTTCTCGTTCAACTTCATGCTGTGGAGATCAATGAATGGATTGCTGACGATACGAATATCGTAAATGTCCACGAAGAGATGTCCGGATTGTACACTCAAATTCAAGACCATTTGTTTCGTTATATCAGGCCTGATGCACAAGAGGAAATCTCAAGCAACTTCACCAGGTTTCTGAACAACCCTGCGAATCATGACATTCGTCCAACCTGCATTCATGGTGATTTTGGCACGTCCAACATCCTCTGGAGTCCGGAGAAAGGCCGAATTACGGGTATTATAGATTTTGGAGGCTCTGGGATTGGAGATCCGGCTTATGATCTAGCGGGAATTCTGTCGGGGTACGGTCAAGAGTTCTTCGAAAAGTGCATCGCCATGTATCCGAATGGAGACCAAATTGCGGAGCGTGTACATTTTTATAGAAGCACATTTGCCTTGCAAGAGGCGCTGCATGGAGTTATTCATCAAGACGCTGAGGCGTTTGAGGCAGGCATACGAGATTTTAGATGAGACAATATCAGTGTTGAATCCTACCATTAAAATACATAACAGCGAGGTAAACCAATGGACGTTACATTAAAGGTGTTAGATAACACGGAGCTGAAAAGCATCTGGAAAGAAGCGTTTCAACAGCAAAATATAAATCGCCCGGATGAGTATTATGATTATTGCGAATATGAGAACCAAATCGGCAAGCGTGTCACCTTGTTGGCTTTTGTTCATGAGGAGCTGACTGGTGTTTCCCACTTGAAATACGAATCGAGTTATCCATATTTTCGAGATCAGAATATTCCGGAAATCAATGATCTGAATGTGTTCCCAGCGTACCAGAGAAACGGCATAGCTAACAGCATCCTAGAAGAATTCGAGAACATCGTCCGCCAAAAAATGCCGCGTATCGGTATCGGCGTGGGATTGTACAGAGACTATGGTGCGGCACAAAGAATCTATGTCCGTCGCGGTTATATTCCTGATGGCAACGGGATTATGTACAGCAATGAACCTGTGGTGCCCGGTGACATGGTATGTGCGGATGACGATTTGAATCTGTATCTGATTAAAGAGCTGGTTAAATAAAACATTAAAGCACCATGCCAACAATTTGCTACAGTTATATAAGTTTCAGGAGAGTGAACATGAGCTTCCTCATTCGATTAAATATATCGAGTTTTTTGTATGCATGGTTCCCTATTATGAATCCGGCAGACAAACCGAATCCTGTAACAGGACTCATTGCCATTGCAGTTTTGGGGTTGTACCCATTCTACCTGGCGATCGTTCATCTGTTTGGAACTGGTGTATCAGGTTCAGAAAGGAGCGGGCTATGATCATCGGCGTTCTTATCGTGGTGCTTATTATTGAACTCATTGTGATTGAGGTCAGACTCAAAAAGAAGTTGGATAATGACGAGAGAATCATTGAGAGACTCGATCTCATGATCAAAGATATACGTGAATTAAAGAATAAACCGTAGAATTACGATCTAGAGGAGTATGAAAAGATGGGCAATGTGAATAAATTCAATCGACTGAGCCCAACTAATTATGGCTAAAGTGATCGGGAATTTAAGCGTGGTAATGAGAAGGATCATAAATAAGCTCGAACAGGAGATCGAAAGATGAGTAAAGGGTTTTCCCACTGCTTGCAAATTTTCCCGACGTCTAACTTCGAGAAAACCAGCGAGTTTTATGAGCGAATCGGGTTCCGTGCTGTGAACTATTTTGATGCAGCAGAACCACATGTGTGCCTATACAAGGACGCTGTTGAGATTGTATTAACGAAGACTGATATTGAGGTTGTTCCGAATCGAATTCGTTACGGATATGGGTATGATGCTTATTTTATTACTTATGGACAACGGGAAATCCAGCAAAAGCTTATCGATTTGGACGTGAAGATTGTCAGAGCCTTATCGACGACGGATTATAACAATCATGAGTTTGTATTTGAGGATGTGGACGGGCGCTGGATTGCGGTTGGTAATAAGCTATAGAGCCGTAAGCGTGAAAAAAGGGGGGATAAGACATGGTTGAGATTCTGGTCGTCAGGCATGGACAATCGGAAGCGGATATTTTGAATCGGTGTGAAGGACGGGCTGACTATGCACTAACGGATCTTGGCCAGCAGCAGGCGCGGCTCCTAGCGGAGTGGATTCATCGTGAATACACCGTGGATGCCATTTTCTCCAGCACGTTAAACCGGGCCAAGCAGACCGCGGCAGCAATAGCTGAAACGACAAAAGTCCCCGTTACCTATGACGATGATTTAATGGAGCAAAATAATGGAGTCATAGCCGGTATGTTAAGAGAAGAGGCTTTACTTAAATATCCCTTGCCTGTTGGAGGAAGAAAGCGGCATGATGCGATTGAAGGTGGAGAATCTGAAGTGCAGTTCAGAGCAAGAGCCGAACAATTCATATCCAAGCTGTTTACTACAATCCATTGCGAGCCTGACTTGAAAAGAGTATGCATTGTCTCCCATGGCGGGATGATCTCGATGTTATTCCGAAGCTTCTTGAATCTTCCTTATCATACGGACATTCATATCCCGACTGGCGACACAGGTGTTCATCTATGGAGATATGATCGGAGCGGGAAAAAGATGATTGCGGCTACGAATTTGCAGGAGCATCTATCGTGAAATAATATATATTTAACTCCCGCTACGGCCATCGTGCTGTTGCGGGAGTTTTCATAGGTTTTACAATGTTCCATATCATCGTAAATATTATTAACAGATCAGAGAAACTTTTTTACCAAAATTTGCGTCTAATAGTATGACCTCAATAAATATCAAAAAAGGATTAGAAGGAGTTATGGAATGAAACTGAAGAAACGATCATTGCTAACCGTATTGGCTGTTGCCCAATTAGCTGCAGCTTATCCGGCGAGCGCGGATGCAAATACCGCAGACAAGCCACAACAGTCAGTCACCCAGGAAGTGTACGAGCAAAACGCTGCGGCAACCAAAGCATTAAAATCCGGGGGTACAGACGCTGCTCAAGAAACAACCGATACTACAGAGACAACCACTCAGACAGAGACAGTGACTGAAGGGTCTCAAGTGCCGAATGAAGAAGGAACAACCGAAGTACCGGTTGAGGAAACTGGCGAAGTGAAAGATCCGGCAACAACTACGGAAGAGCCGAGCAACCAGAATAACCAACAAACCGTAACAGGTAAAGAACTTATTCTATATTTTAATAGTACAAAAATGGTACAAGACGGCGTTACCTACAATGCACCACAGCCGATGCAAGTCAAAAAGGGAGTATCCTATGTTCCCATTCGTGCCCTTGTGGACCGTGTAGGTTTCAAGGTCACTTACGATAAGAAGACCAAAGAAACCGTCATTACCAAAGGAACCACTGAGCTTCGTTTCAAAACAGACAGCAGCAAGTATACCGTGAATGGCGTGACGAAAGAGATGAAGGGAACCTCCTACCAGACGAATAGCACCTTCATGGTTCCGCTGACAGCTATAACCCAAGCGCTGGATATTAAATATAAAGCGGATAATGTAGGCAAACGTGTCATCATGAATCTGGAAACCAAGCCCGTAGCCAAGTTTACGGTGGGACCTAAAGAGATTTTTGCAGGAGAAACAACAGTGACTTATACACCGCAGCTGGAGAATGTACAAGGTGAGATCATCGACGAGCGCTGGGAAGGCAAACAGGATATTTTCGATGCACCAGGCGAATACATAGTCACTTACTCGGTTCAGGATTCTACAGGAGCGTGGAGCGAGCCTTATAGCCAAAAGATTACGGTCATTCAGCCGAATCTACCTCCCGTTGCCATGTTCGAGACCGATAAGTCCGAGTATAAAATGGGTGAGTTGATTACCTATACGAACCTAAGTACTGATGACCAGGACAAGCCTGAGGATCTGACGTACAAGTGGGAGAATAAACAGTATGCTTTCTTCACACCGGGTGTTTATACGATCAAGTTAACGGCCACCGATAAGAAGGGACTTAGTTCCACCTACGAGACGACGATTAACGTGACAAACGAAACGTTATATAAAGAAGAGGATTTCAATATGCTCTTTATCCCGGAAGGGGAGAAATTCACGTTCCTTGGTAATGTAACTTCACGTGCGAAGATCAATTATGAATTTTACGACGAGCCAAGCACCTTGATTCGTAGTAACAGTCCCGAAACCGTCAACACCGAAGGCATTGTGTACCAAGAGACGGCAGTTGGCGATATGCGCTTTATGATTCACCATGTGAACAATTTGAATAAAAATGTGAAAATGTACGTTATTGCAACAAACAAGAACAGCACTCCGGTAACGCTCAGACAAGATTACTTGGGATTTGCAGGCCCGTCGCCGATCGCAACGGCAGCAGGCAAGAAGTCTGTGCTGAACTACTTCCAATCCATGCAGGACGATTCGAAGCGAACTTCAGTAACGCTTGCACCAGGTGAACAGAAGCTGGTCATGACGGAACTGAGCGATGTTAGAATGAAGCAAGGACATGTCATCTCCCTATACTCGGATATGTACAGCGACCTGCCGATTCAGTTCGATGTTGTGATGATTGATGAGAAATCCGATCCATTGAAGGTTCTGAGCACGCTGCCGATCCTGAATCGTGATGGTGTTCACAACCGGGGAACCTATCCGGATTCGACGCGGGTCATCCGTTATTCCGAACTGGTAGGTGCAGATTCCGAACGTCTTGTACTTGGAGACAATCAGGATGACCCTAACCTGGAAGGTATGGACCCTATGGTTGGAGACATTACGCACAACACGGGTAACTTTGGTGTCTTGTATAAAATCACTTTGGATCGCGTAGCGCCGGATACCCTGATCTCGTTTAACCCACGGGGCGGTAAGTACTCGGGATATGCCATGATAAATGGAACGATTGTACCGATCTATTCCCTTGGACAGGTAGCTCCCGGCGAGCAAGCAGTCCTCTACCGTACAGGCGATTACGAACAGAAGGTTGAAATCATGCTGACGGCTGCGCCGGGAAGCAATTTGCCAGTAAACCTGCTGTTTACCCAAATGCCTTAAGTTCTTCATTAAGATTGGATGACATAGAGGCTTTACGACTTAAGCAGCTGCTTGAGGAGTGAAGCCTCTTGCTGTATCATTTATAATAATGAAACTGGGCAGAATCAGTTAAACTCGAAGGTGTAACAGAAATCTGCTAATACGGAAACTTTGGAGTGATGGCGTGTGATTAGATCAGTGGATATTCCCTCCTGAAATAGAACGATTTTATTTTAGGAGGGCATAAACGATGAAATTTCATATTATAGATGTTGAACAGTGGACGAGAAAACCTTATTACGAGCATTATCGATCGAATAAGTGTACCTTTAGCATTACCGTGGATATCGACATTACTCGCTTGCTGTATTCGTTAAAAGCTAATGGATTCAAGCTTTATCCTGCTTTTATTTATATGGTTACCAGGGTTGTCAATAACCGGGTCGAATTCAAAACGTCCTATAGTCCCGAAGGGGAATTGGGTTACTGGGATAGGATGACGCCAAGCTATACTTTCTTCCATAATGATGACCATACCTTCTCCTGTTTATGGACAGCATGTTCGAATGATTTCTATCGATTTCACGATCATTACGAGCAGGACATGGAGCGTTATCGGGATGCAAAAGGGATTTTCGTTAAAGAGAATCCACCGCTGAACACGTTTCCCATATCCATGATACCCTGGGCAAGCTTTAGCGGATTTAATCTAAACATTGTCAATGAAGCAGACTATCTTCTTCCTATCATAACCGGAGGAAAATATATCGAGCAGGGTGGCCGTATTCTGCTCCCAGTCTCATTGCAGGTGCACCATGCTGTGTGTGATGGTTACCATGCCGGCATGTTCTTTCAAGATTTGCAGAGTTTGGCGGATTCATGTGAAGGCTGGTTAACTTAATTCATCTCCTATAAATGTTCAACTCGACCGTATATTTACGGGTAATGTTCCATTCATGGCAATCATGAAAAATAAGAGACGACTGCTGCGCAGTCGTCTTTTCTATTCGCACCAATGATCTCGACTCTATAAAATATCCTCATATTATCTTCACAAGTTATGGTTAATTACATACAACCTTGAAAAAAGGTAATCCTATGAGCGCTAAGACCGAAAGGAGAATGGATGATGTCACATGAACAAGTTCAACAATGTATCGAGGAATGCTTGCGCTGTATGATAGCCTGTAACCATTGTTACACCGCATGTTTGGACGAACATGATGTGGCGATGATGAAAGAATGCATTCGCTTGGACCGGCAGTGTGCGGATATTTGCGGATTTGCTGCTCAAGCGATGTCCACGAACAGTATGTATGCCACAGAAATATGCAGGATCTGCGTCGATGTCTGTGAAGCATGCGGCAACGAGTGTAAGAAGCATGACATGAAGCACTGCCAGGAATGTGCTGAAGCATGCTTCCGATGTGCGAAAGTATGCCGGGAGATGGTTGCCTAAGTAAGGCATCCATCGAACAGTAGGACGACGCGGGAAGAACCGCTATATGCGGGAATTGGCCCGTTATGGGTACATGAGGACAGAAGGGGCTCCGGTATATACTGGAATTCGCCCGTTAGAAGATCATGAGGCCAGAGGATTCGTTATATGCGGGAATCGGCCTATTTTGGGGTACATGCTGACAGAGGGGCTCCGGTATATACTGGAATTCGCCCGTTATGGAGAACACGGGGACAGAGGATCCGTTATTTCGCCGAAATCAGCCCATTATGGAGTTCATGCGGACACAGAATCCGCTATTGCACCACAATCACGGGTTAATCCCCCAATTATCTCGCAATAGCGGATCTCATGTCCGCATATTACTGCGAAATGGGTGATAACAAGGAAATAGCGGAACCAGTGTCCTCAAATATCGAAACTCGATAGACATTAACGATGCCGGGTGGCAAATCATAATGAGGGATTCGGTACACGGTTATCGCTGCTGAACTGAATAACAATTATAAGCAGAAATCGGACAAATTGGGCAGATGCAGACAGAGGATCTGCTATTTCGGCGAAATCAGCCTACTTTGGGGCACATGCGGACAGAAGAGTCCCGTCATATGCTGAAATTCGCCCAATATGGAAATCATGGGGGCAGAGGATCTGTTATATTGCAGAAATCGGCTTACTTTGGGGCACATGCAGACAGAGTAGTCTCCGCTATAAGCTGAAACTCGCTCATTATGGAAATCATGAGGACAGAGTATCTGTTATACGCGGGATCGGATTATATTGAGCACATGCAGACAGAGTAAACTCCGCTATATACTGGAATTCGCCCATTAGGAGATCATGAGGACAGAGAATCCGCTAATCTGCCGAAATCAGCCCATTATGGAGTTCACGCGGACACAGGATCCGTTATTGCACCATAATAACGGATTCAGCCCCTAAAGATCCCGCAATAACGGATCTCTTGTCCACATATTGCTACGAAAAGCGTAAAACCAAAGAAATAGCGGAATCAGTGTCCTCAAATATCGCAAATCCATGGACTTTAACAATGCTGGATAGCGGTATCGTAATAAGGAAATCTGTACACGGCTAACCGGCATATAGTCGACAGTCATTCAAGCATGCCTGATAAACTGAATAACAGTAAAACAAAAAGCTTACGCCGTTATATAACGGGTAAGCTTTTTGAATTTAACGATTAATGAACGCTGATCTGGAATGTTTCCCATCCCGATACGATGGTCTGGTTGTCGACCATAGAAAAGAATGAGAAGGATTGAAAAAAGGGCGTTCTACGAAGCCTTTGCCGATGCCAGAGGCGTTAAACCCATATGCTCTTGATCCAGCTGATGGCAGCGGGAGGTAACGGCAAATGCTCCGATTGCGAACACAACGGCAGCCCAAGGCAGATATTCGAGACCAACGTTATCCACGACAAGGCTGCCCAGTAGAGAACCAACGGCGATGCCCAGATTGGATGCGACCGGCATAAGTGTAGAAGCGAAGTCCTTGGAGCCGGCTGAAGATTCATCCGCTAGGTCAATCAGGTATAATTGAACGGCGGTACTGAGCGCAAAGGAGAAGCAGGCGACCAGCATTAACGACATTAAGGCCATCCACGGGAGTGATAGGGTAAGAGCAAGCGCCATCATAATCATCGCTTGGATGATGAAAATCACTTTCAATTTTACCCTTGAATTTCCTTGCGCTACCTTGGCCCCGAGCCAATTACTAAGAATGGTGAAGGCGCCATAGGCCAGCAGAACGGTACTGATCCATTGCTGCGGAATTCCCATTACATTCTCTAAAAGCGGCCTTATGTACGTGTATACGATAAATACAGAGCCTACGCCAAGGACCGGAATGAAGAAGGCAAGTCGTATCCGCTTGTTCTTGAACAAGGCAAATTGCTGTTTCATGGAGCTTACGCTAATGGTATTGCTCTTGGGCATGACAACCATCATCAAAACTAGCGGGATGATCCCGACCAATGATGTAACAATGAAAGCCGTTTGCCATCCGGCCATCTGGCCGATTTGCGTTCCGACAGGAACGCCAAGGACATTCGCAATCGAGAAACCTCCGATGATCCAGGCAACCGCACCAGCCCTGCGGGAAGCGCTCATATGCTCGCTTGTTGCGGCAATGGCCAGCGATAAAGTTAATCCGCACAGAATCGCGGTGATGATGCGAATGAATAACATGACGGGGTACGTGGTGGCAAAGATGGTCAAATAATTAAACAATAACACCGTAATATACGCTGTCAGAATGGTAACATGCCGAGGAATACGTCCAAGCAGCGTGACCGCAAACGGCGTTCCGATGGCGTAAGCAATGGCAAAGCTGGATACGAGGACACCGGCAGCAGCAAGCGAAATGCTGAGACTTACACTGATGTCTTTTAATAATCCAACAATGACGTATTCGGTAGTACCAAGTACAAAGGCTGCAAAAGTAAAGGCGATAATAAAGATGGTCTCTCGTGTTCTGGTCATGGTTGTCTCTTCTCCTGAATTCTCTTTTTGTATGCTTCGATCTTACGTTATGAAAGGCTTTTCAAGTCAAGCCTGAGATGAGGATTTTAAAGCGATGCACCTCCAGCTTCATGCTATAATGTAGGGAAAAAGTGGAGTGGGTGGATATCTTGCCGAATCAAACTTCAAAACGCAAATGGCGTGCAGACAAACTATCGCAGATTGGTTCTTCCATATTCGCCGAGGTCAGCGAGTGGAAACAAGAGGCTCTTCAAGAGGGAAGAGATATTATCGACTTGAGCATCGGCAGCCCTGACCGTGGTCCTTCTGCGGATATCCGTGAGGTGCTTAGCCAAGAAGCGCTGAAAGAAGATAACTATACATATCCAGGTACTAGAGGAGTCGCGGAGTTTCGAGAACAGTCAGCGGCTTGGATGGAATACCGCTTTGGTGTAAGTGTCAATCCCGATACCGAAATACTCGCCTTGATGGGATCTCAGGATGGATTATCGCATCTGGCTCAGGCCATATGTAATCCGGGAGATGTGGCCATTGTACCGAATCCGGGTTACCCAATCTATGCCGGAGCGCTTGCGATTGCAGGCGTTAGGCCTTGGTATCTTCCGCTGAAGGAAGAGTTTGGATTTGTGCCGGATCTGGACAGCATTCCGGAGGAGGTTTGGGCGAAAGCGACATTCATTCTGTTGAATTTTCCGGGGAATCCGATTGCGGTCCGGGCTGATTATGCTTTTTTCGAAAAATTGGTCGGGTTGGCAAAACAATGGGACGTACTGATCGTTCATGATCTTGCATATTCCGAAATGGGTTTTGACGGCTATCGCCCCATGAGTATTCTGCAGGTTCCCGGCGCGATCGACATCGCAGTAGAATTTCACTCCTTCTCGAAGAGCTTTAACATGGCAGGCTGTCGCATCGGCTTTCTTGCCGGTCATGAGGAAGCAGTGGGCGCGCTGCGGGAGTACAAAAGCAATATTGATTTTGGTGTATTCAAGCCTGTACAAATTGCGGCTGTCCATGCACTGCGTCAAGCCATGGCATCTGGCCATGAGGAACAGGCTGTCGCTTCACTATATGAGCTTCGGCGTGATGTCCTCGTGGCATCACTTGCCGAAGCAGGATGGGTTGTACCTAAGCCTCAGGCCACGATGTTTCTATGGGCCCGGCTCCCTGAAGCTTTTCGTGATGTTCAATGGAGCTCGCGCCGTTTCGCCCGCGAATTACTGCTTGAAACCGGCGTAGCGGTTATTCCTGGAGATGCTTTCGGTTCCGAAGGAGAGGGCTATGTGCGAATCGCGTTGGTGCAGGAAGAGCCAGCTTTGCACGAAGCGGCACATCGTATAGGGAAGTTTATTCGGGGGCTTAAGTCGTAATGAAATGGCTTGGAGTTTCCTTTGTCATGTTCCTGGGGCTGGCGCTGTTCCCACAGAGTGCGGGCGAACACATTCAACATCCTGTATCGTACATAGAGGAAGTTGAGGGCGATACAAGCCATGCTCCATATAAGGTACAATTCATAGACTTAGATAAGTACCAAAGTATCGGAGCATACGAGAATACGTTTACCGCCGTACCAAATAATGGAAAAAAATTAACCGTTAAGGTTCGTAATAGGAACAGCTCGGGCACAGTGATTCTGAATGTCTACCGAGGAACGGAGGAATTCGGATATATGGATGTCAAAGCCGGCAGGGAGGGCATCCGAACATTTGTCATGAATGATGGGAGCGGAGTAACGGGGGATTGGAAGGTTTACGCTACGACACGTGACGGTCATGTGATGAACCTCCAGGTTCAAGCAGGGCAGCATTAATCAATGCTGTAATTCAGTTGTTAGTTACTTGAGTCATTCGCTATCCAACGTTAATAAAGGGTGAACACATTGCGGAACTATGTCCCTATACAAGCTCCAACGATAGAGAATCCGTCTCCGGACTCTTCTTACACCTATCACGAATATCTGCCAAGCCCGGCATTAAGTCCTTATGTGGCCTGTTATTGGACCTTGGATTATACAGCTTCGCCACTTCAGCAGCCGCTTCATCGCATTCTTCCTGACGGTTGCGTCGATATTATATTTAATCTGAAGATACGGGATGCTTCAACCTCCGGCTTTATTACCGGACTGATGTCATCTTATGAAGCCATGAGATTGACGCAGGATCAGTCATTGTTCGGTGTCCGTTTTTTTGCGGAGTCCGTCCGCCCATTCATACGTTATCCAGCTTCCGATTTCCGGGAGGGTCCTGTGTTTTTAGAGGAAGCCTGGGGGCTGGATGTGAATCAGCTGAACGAGGAAATGGTCACAGCACTGGATTCCGCCAACCGAATGGATGTGGTTGAAAGGTTTTTAATGAGCGTCTTAGGACAGAATAACGTCTGTTCCGAGCCGCTGCTAGAGCATGGCATGCAGTATTTGTACGCTGCTAAAGGAAGAATAACGGTTCGTGCCTTGGCCGAAAAACTTAATTATAGCGAGAGAACCATAAGAAGAGCATTTCAGAAGGAACTCGGCGTCAGTCCGAAGGAAATGTCGGAGATCATTCGTTTTCAAAATTTGCTGCAGGAGTTACATCAGGCCAAGCCGATCCGATTTCCTGATATTGCTGCCCAATACGGCTACTATGATCAGCCTCATTTTATTAACAACTTCAGGCGTTTATATGGCATGTCACCCGTACAGGCTTTGAAGTGATCAATGATGGAATTGTTGATGTGTAGAAGCACGTTGTCCGTTTTTTACAATCATTCAATAGAGTCATCGACGAAAATAAGTATGAGGTAACGATGATGCATAGGAGGTAATGCCATAATGAAAGCACGTATATCCGTACTTACAATCGGCGTCGATGATCTGGAGCGGTCATTGAAGTTTTACCGCGATGGACTCGGACTCCCGACCGAAGGGATCATTGGGACGGAATTTGAGCATGGGGCTGTAGCATTCTTTGAATTGCAAGCGGGCGTGAAGCTGGCGATATGGAATCGCAAAGATCTGTCAGTTGAGGCGAATGTTCCTCTGTCCCCTCCGAGTTCCTCAGAGTTTACCATCGGTCACAACGTCGGCAGTAAGGAAGAAGTGGATGAGGTGATGGAGCAAGCCAGAAGGGCGGGTGCAACGGTAACCGTGCCAGCACAAGACACATTCTGGGGGGGCTACTCCGGCCATTTTCTCGATCCGGACGGACATTTGTGGGAGATTTGCTGGAATCCTGCTTGGGAGCTTGATATTTCGTAACGGATGTGATAAATTAAACAACGATTGTTTTGAAACTTAATAAAATATTTGAATGTATAACCTCATTAATATGGTCTGAGGGTCTCTACCAGGAACCGTAAAATCCTGATTACAGAAAATGTTTCTCATTTTTTGTAATCAGGATTTTTTTTGTTGATTATAGGCAAATACGACATCGAAGAAGGGGGATTCTATTCCAGATGAATCTGAAAGTATTAATTCTAGCGATTTCGACGATATCCGTCGGGTTGGTTGAACTTATTGTTGGCGGAATACTGCCGCTCATCGCGGATGACTTGCATATTTCACTCGGCACGGCTGGGCAGCTGATTACCGTGTTCGCCCTAGTTTATGCGGTAGCAGGACCGGTTCTCCTTGCCCTTACGGCAAGAGTGGAGCGGAAACGGCTTTATATGATTTCCTTATTTGTTTTTTTTATCGGTAACTTGCTGGCTTATGTAAGCCCGAATTTTACGATGCTATTGGCTGCTAGAATATTAACTGCCATGAGCACAGCGCTGATTATCGTGTTATCGTTGACCATTACCGCCAAGGTGGTTGAACCTGAACATCGGGCGAAAGCATTAGGCGTTATTTATATGGGAATCAGCTCATCGTTGGTGCTTGGCGTGCCGCTCGGTATTTTGATTAGTGAAGCTTTTGGATGGAGGGTACTGTTTCTCGGTATCGGCATTCTGTCGATTGGCTCCATGATCTTGATTTATATGTTTCTGGATCGGATCAAGCCTGAAAATGTCACGCCGTTATCCGTTCAGATCAAGGCGCTCGGCAAATCGAAAATCGCCGGAGCGCATCTCGCTACCTTATTCATGCTTGCAGGGCACTACACGATTTATGCATACTTCACGCCGTTTCTTGAATCCGAACTTGGGCTGAGTCCATACTGGATCAGCATCTGTTACTTCCTGTTCGGACTATCCGCAGTCGGCGGTGGGGCCTTTGGAGGCGTACTCGCCGACCGGCTGGGGTCGCATAAGAGCATTGTAATCATCATTACATCATTCATGTTGGTGCTGTTCCTATTACCGTTCTCCACATTCTCGATCGGCGTATTTTTGGTCGTGATGATGATATGGGGTGCATTAAGCTGGAGTCTGGCCCCTCCGCTGCAGAATTACTTGATTCAAGTAGATCCGGGCTCGTCCGATATCCAGCAGAGTTTCAACAATTCCGCGCTGCAGATCGGAATTGCCCTGGGATCCGCTATCGGCGGCCTTGTGTTAGAGCAGGGAGGTACCGTATCCAGTACGTCTTGGGTAGGTGGAGGAATTGTCATGGTGTCGCTAATCTGCGCCGTTTATTCCTTAACGAGACCTGCGCTTGCATTGAAGACAAGCAAATAGCCCATTATTGCTCATTATCAAAAGACAGCTGCGATGACGCAGCTGTCTTTTTTCTCCGCTAGAAGCTCCGCTAGAAGCTCCGCTAGAAGCACAAGGCATAAACGCGTTCTACTGGCGAAGATCCTGCTGCATTAAAGGCTGATATGTAGAATGGACGGAATTGACATCGGATCAAAATAACCTTAAAATAGAATTGTTTCATATGAATGAATATTTCTGTGTTATTTCGATTCGTTTCCCATTTTACTGATTATTTATTTATTCAATGGAAACAATATTCTGATCTGAAGGGGGCGATATGGACTGGAAAAACTGAAATCATCATAACTTTCCGAGGTGTAACTTCCCTGGTATGCTCATATTGTTTCTTGCGAAACTAATTTTGGTTATAATGAAAAAAACAATGAGTCGAGGAGCTTGCATAATCATGAGTACGAGCAAAATAAAAAACGTTATCCATGAAAATTTCATTCAATTTCTGCAGCAAAAAGAACAATATGAGAACCGGTTAAGCAGCGCTTTTATCGAAGATCTCCGGAAACTAATAGAGATAGAATCCACACTAAACATAACGGAACTACATACCATTGCGTGTATTGGTGAGCAAGAACCGATTAATGTTACTTCCATTGCCGAAACGATGAACCTGAGCAAAGGGAACACCTCCAAGATAACCAATAAATTATTGAAGGCGGGTTGGGTTCGCAGGGCCCAGCTCAATGATAACAAAAAAGAAGTGTACTTCCGGCTAACAGCGGCCGGGAAAAGGCTTTTTGCTATTCATGATGAGCTCCATATCAAGGAGCAGCAGAGGATGATCGATTTTTTGGACAGATATAGCGAATCCGAGCTTGATCTTATGAAGCGATTATTTGGAGATTTGGTTGACTTTTATCATTAAGAATATGTTCGCCGATGCGATACTTGAAATCTTGAAGAGTTATTCAAGCGAGCAATGGCTGGGGGTTGAATGCATGAATTTCGTGAAGACGATCAGAGAACGAAGAAGCATCCGCAAGTTTAACTCCATTCCCGTGGACCAGGAGCTGGTGATCGAATTACTCTACGCTGCGCGGCAGCTTTATCCGTCCACAGAGGAAGTGGCCTTCCGAAGCGTGTATGCGGGGACGGCGGATTCGAAGGAACGTTTGGCTGTCAGTATGCTGGAACCGCTGGTGAAGAACAGACTGGTCAAATGGCTGCCGGAAAAGGTTCGGGATTTCGTTCGGAAGAGGGTCACCGATATACCTGGCCATCTCATCATCATTGCCTCTACGGATGCGGACAGAAGGAAAAGAGATATGAATTATGCAGCGGTCTGCGGGATCATGCAAAATTTTCAGCTTCTTGCCTGGCAACGTCGGCTCGGTACGCTGTGGGATACAGAACCGATGATGCAGAGCAAAGAATTATTCGAGCTGTTGAAGCTGCAGCCTAATGAGAGACTGGTTGGTATTTTTCATCTCGGATACTTCGATAAGGCCCCAAGAGGCAGAGCACGTACACAAGCTGAAAAGAAATGGACAATGATATCGAGTCGAGGAGGGGCCATTTGATGAGTTATAGCGCTAAACCTGTTTCCGAAAATCATATTCTGGAATTGTTAAATGTTGCTGTATGGGCTCCTAATGACGGAATGCGGGAACCTTGGCGGTTTATATTTATTGGCTCCGGCAACACAGACATGTTATCTGATTTACAGGATCAGGCTCCGGCCTATCTGATATTGGTTATTAAGGAAGATCAGGATCCTCATAAAAGAGAAGAAGATTACGCAGCAGCAAGCTGCCTCATACAGAATTTCCGTCTGCTCGCTCAGGATCACATGCTCCATGTGCGAATGACGATGAATGACTGGATTTATGATAGAGCTTGCACCCGTCGATTTGGTGTTCAGGATGGCGAACGGATCGTTGCCGTTCTGGAAATGGGATATCATGAACAATCCATGGAGCCTGTGAAGGTGGAGAGCACACCGGACCTTACCTTTGAGTTGTTGTAGATGGATGCCATGCAAGCCTACGATAATGATCACATTATATACTCACAAGAGTCGCCAAATAGGCGACTTTTTTTGATGTAAACTCATGTTTGGAGGCAGTCATGGTCGTCCTGGATCTAAATTAGCCGGAAGGGTGGGTGTCTCGTAAATGGAGACAAAGAGGCAGGAAAATACTTGTTGCTCGTTGAATATATCCGAATACATACTGCAACCGCAGGAGGAGAACAACATGAAGTCGATCACCGTTCAAAGTCTCACGGAAATTTTTCATTTGGAAGTACTTGCAGGAGCCAATCGCATGGATCGCATGATTACCCGTCCACAGACGCATAGGCCTGGGCTGGAGTTTGTCGGGTATTTCGATTTTTTTCCTATGGAGCGAGTGCAGGTGCTCGGTCGCAAAGAAATCAACTATTTATTGACGCTTAGCATAGAAGAACGCAAGTTGCATATCGGGAATATCGTCAAATATCATCCGCCGTGCTTTATTGTCACGTCAGGACAGCAGGAGATTCCTTATCTGACGCTCTTCTGTAATCAAGAGGGCATACCATTATTGCGGACGACAGAGACAACAACGGAATTTATCGCTAAGTTAGACAGCTATTTGGTGAAGACACTGGCACCGGAGATGTCGATCCATGCGGTATGTGTGAATGTATCGGGCATAGGAATCCTGCTTCGGGGTAAATCCGGGATTGGCAAAAGTGAGACAGCCCACACCTTGATCAGACGTGGTCACCGGTTTGTGGCTGACGACATTGTGGTGCTTAAAAAGCTGGGCCCTTCAACACTTCTTGGCACACATAATGAGACAACACGCGAGTTTCTGGCGCTGCGCAGCATCGGCTTAATTAATGTCGTTCGTCAATACGGACGCACGGCGTTCCAGGACGAGACGCGAATTGTGCTCGATATTGAGCTGTCGCCTTGGCGGGAAAATTCCCTAAACAACGAGCTTGAGGCGGTACCTCAGTTTACAGAGTATTTAGGCATTCAAATTCCGCATATCGAGGTTCAGCTTCAACCGGGACGCGACGTTGCCAGTCTGATCGAGGCGGCGGCCAACAATTGGTATCTTAAACAACTCGGATACAGCGCGGCTGAAGACTTTATGAAACGGATCGAAAACGAGATGCAGTCGTGAGCCGGCTTTACGAAAACAATAGAAAACTTCTTGTCCCGTATTTTTCATGAAGTGATGCTCGAGTCGACGAGTAATGTTCGATTAACCCTTCAGCGTTCTACTCGGCTGTCAGTAGCATATATTTTCTGAGAATAACGCTATTGGGAGGGGCTTGATCAATGAGTGATCCCTTGTATGAACACCGGTTTTGGTTACAGATTCTTGGCGACCACTGTCGTTTTATTTTTACTGCGCTTTCACCCAAGGAAAAAGGGGATATCGCCACAGCCGAGTCCTTAATGGCTAAATTTGATATGCTGCTTGGGGAGTCGCGGCGACCCGATGCCACTACATTCATCGAGAAACTGACGAAGGATGCCTATAAAGCCTCTTATGAACTGCGAGAGTTCAAGCTGAATTTGCTGGAACGACAGCTTGCAGGCAAAATTGATTTTCTCCTGACACCTTCCTTTGTCAACCATATGGTCAATGAATTGGAGGAATATCTTCGGATACTACAGGCGTTACAAGAAGGTAAGGGCGTACCTCTGTTCCATCCTTTGCATTATGATATGTTGTGGCTGCAGGATGCATATGGTCATGCAGCAAGCCTAGCGGCCGATCTAGATTTTGTTGAAAAGCCGTTAATTGCAAAAAGTATGGCGTTTCAGAAAGATTTTGAAGGTTTTTATCTAAAGGCAGTAGAAATGACGGGGTATTTAAGGACCCATATAAAAGATTTCCCTGCGCTGCGCAAATTCCATGCTGACGTAGATCTTGAAATGAGAGTGTTCATGCATTTTCTGGCGGAACTCGAAGATTTTGAACTGCGCGGGGAGGTGCTGGATCGGATTAATCCGCTGATGCCGGATCATATGTATCGTGAAGAGTGTTACTATTTGTCCAAGTTGGCTGCTTTGGGTGAAATACAGAACCCGAACTGCGATCCGACAAAGCCAAGAGTCACTGGTTGAAGAGTGGTGCCCGCATGCCTTGCATTTGATCGAAAGCCTGTCACTCGATGTATGCTGATCAATAAAAAGATGGCGGTGCATCTAGAACTGACCAAGGTTGCCTCGAATAAGCAAAGTCCTTACGAAGTCGTCATATTGGCGGCTTTTTTGCTATAACGACCAGGAGTTTGCAGTCATAGCCACCTAACTAACCAGTAGAAATCAGTTAGCTGCTGGACAGGATTGCATGGTAATATGAAGTAAAATGTTTTGTAGGAGATCGGATATGGTAGCTAGGATAAAGAAATGGGCTTGGATGTTAAAAAGAAAGATCTTTTTACTTTATTTTGCCTATAAGGATAATCGGACTCCCTGGTACGCCAAAATATTTGCCATATGTGTTGTCGCTTATGCCTTTAGTCCAATTGATTTGATTCCGGATTTTATCCCTGTACTCGGCTATTTGGACGATGTAATATTAGTCCCCCTTGGAATTGCGATCACATTAAAAATGATACCTAAAGCCGTGGTCCAAGAGCATGAACTACAAGCCGAGGAACGGATGAAGCGCGGTAAACCGAAAAATTGGTTTGCAGGTAGTATGATTATTGTAATATGGATAGCGGCTGCGCTATGGATTTCACTTATTGCATATCGGCATGTGTTGAATCAATAGGATGCGAAAGCTTCAATGGATCAAGGAGTAGTTTGCTAGCAACGAAATGATAGGAGTCGTACGATTGCGGCTCCTTTCTACTTTTTTTCAGGTATCTCATCAACGGTTTCTTCAACAGGGACGTTAGGATTTCAACAAAAGGATATTAATGATTTCGGACGAATACTTTTAATAGAACATCTCGTTTTTGGGTAACTGCGATGACTTATTAGTCAGTGGGTGCCGTCCCGATAAAAGTGGAGTTGACCAAATTTTGAAGAATTCGCGGGGTGTAGTTGGGAGGGGGAACGTGATGAATTCAAGTCAAAACCAAGGAAGGCCAAATGTTCTACTCATTACAGTCGATCAGATGCGTTTTGATTGTCTCAGCATAGCGGGTCATCCTGTCGTTGAGACGCCCAATCTGGACGAGCTTGCGAGGACTGGTGTACGGTTTAGCCGTGCCTATTCTGCCACACCGACTTGCGTACCTGCAAGGGCAGCCATATTCACCGGCCAATCACAGCGGGCTCATGGCCGTGTCGGCTATCAAGACTGCGTGCCATGGGATTATAAGAGAACGCTGCCTGGGGAATTGGCCGGTGCCGGTTATCATACACAGTGTATCGGCAAAATGCACGTCTATCCGGCACGGAATCTGATGGGGTTCCACAATGTCATGCTTCACGACGGTTACTTGCATCACAACCGCAATTACCACAGTATTCCAATGCAGGATCATTACGATCAAGTCGACGATTACTTGCAATGGCTCCGTGAGAGGGTGCCCGGCGCGGATATGATCGATCTCGGTCTGGATTGCAACGCATCGACCGTCGCCCGTCCTTGGCATTTGGCAGAAATGCTGCATCCGACGAATTGGGTGGTCACGCAGTCTATTGATTTTCTACGTCGCCGAGATCCCGGGAAGCCATTCTTCCTGTGGATGTCTTTCGTCAGGCCCCATCCGCCGTTCGATCCTCCGCAGGCGTATCTGGATCTGTATGAGGAGGCCGATATTCCGGAGCCGCCGGTGGGTGACTGGGCGCAAACGGAAGACCCCGATCTGGCTGGGTACTCTCCTACGACAGGGAGGGGACTGGTACCGAAACGCCGCTTGCGTAAAGCGATGGCTGCCTATTACGCCCTGATCACGCATAGCGATCACCAAATTGGCCGCTTCTTGCAATCGTTGAATGAATATGGCGAGCTGCAGAACACAGTCATCCTGTTTACATCGGACCACGGGGAGCTGCTTGGAGACCATCTCTTATTCCGGAAGTCTCTTCCGTATGAAGGGAGCACCCATGTACCGTTTATCGTCAATGATCCGGGCAACCGATTAGGCTTGCAGCGCGGCATGGTGTCGGATCAAGTGGTGGAGATGCGGGATATCATGCCTTCGCTGCTGGAAGCGGCTGGCGTGCCAATACCGGATACAGTCGAAGGAGAAAGCATCTGGAGACTTGCCTCAGCAGAAGAGAAAGAAGGGCAAAGCGTTCGGTCTTGGCGCCACCATCTGCATGGCGAGCACGCACAAGGAATGCAGTCGAATCACTGGGTGACTGATGGGAAGGAGAAGTACATCTGGTTCTCCCAAACGGGTGAGGAGCAATTCTTTGACCTGATTGATGACCCGCAAGAACTGCATAATGCAATTGCGGATGAAGAACGCCAAGAACGTATCCGATATTGGCGCTCTGTTCTCATACAGGAGCTTGATGGTCGTGAGGAGGGCTATACGGATGGGCAACAACTGATCACAGGCCGGAAACCATCAGCAATATTATCCCATATTAAAATATAGCTGCATTTTTTTGAGTGTGCTTTATTCGAGCCCATAAAACACGCAACAGGTTGAATCTTACCACAAATAGAGGAGGATTCGGTTCCATTCTGCTACAATGAAGATAAAATCTTTTAGAAACGAAGTTGAATATGAAAATTGAACTAGGACAACAACAAATAGAATGTCATGTAGAATATGGCCCACGCAAAAAGATCTCAATCCAAATTGATCCCTCAGGGCTTGTTACGGTGAAGGCACCGAATCATACAGGTGATGATGTGGTCCTGAACGCAGTGAGGCAGTATGGGGATAAAATTTTGAAACAGCTGCAAGCGATTGAGGAAGCTCGAACTGCTCCGAAGGTCAGAGCATACGAAGAGAGTGGCAAATTCCTTCATCTTGGCAAATATTATTCGCTTGATGAGTTAATCGAAACGCATGGGCTTACGGAAGAAGCGCTCCAGCATGAACTGAAGAAGTTTTACTTCGCCAGCTGTAAGAAGGTGATCGGGGAACGGATAAAGATCTATCAGAAGCAGTTGAAAGTTACGCCTAAATCCTTCACCGTTGAAGAATCGCGAACGAAGTGGGGCAGCTGCAGCTCGACTAAGCATCTTACCTTCAATTACCGTCTCGCGATGGCGCCTCTTGAGGTCATTGACTATGTGGTCATTCATGAGCTCTGTCATCTCATTCACATGAATCATGATCGCTCCTTCTGGCGACTCGTTGGCAGCATGATGAAGGATTACAAAGCGAAGGAAGCGTTCCTTGCGAAGTATGGACACGCCATGACATTATAATGCGCTGGAGAAGAATGTGAACTGAAGCAGTTAGCATGAACGTAAACAAGTAACTGAGAATATTCCCAAACCGGTACGAATCATGATCGAAAATAAACACATATGCATGCTTAAGCCGCCAATTGGGTGGCTTTTTTTCTTATCCAATATCGAGCTTGGGCGGTTTAATTACAGACTTTATAATGCATCCCGCACACTGGAGAAACTTGAGTGCCAAAAAAGAACCGAACTTAGGTTGGTTATGAATCGAAGGCGCCCTTATAGGCCTGAACCAGAAACGCTCTCAGTTGTTCCTGACCAATTCCTGGATCAGGTGGCTTGTGAAGAAATCATAAGGGAGAGTGACGTTTATGATATCTTCACAGCTTCAACACATTTAATATGTATGATAAAGGAAGAGTCATTACTGACCCGAATATCAGTAGGAACATGCCAGCTATGAAGGTTATTTTATTAATCATCCTAAGCAAGATTGAATCTTACTGGGCATGAAGGTCTTGAAAGGAGGTGAACATCATGAACTCCAAGTTCATCGCGATAGTAGGTGCTGCTGTTTTGACACTTGGCATCGGAACTGCGGTCTATGCTTCGGAGGTAGCTCCAAGTACCTTTAAAGACATGATTCCATTCATGAAAGAAATGCATCCCAATCTCAGCGATTCCGATTTAGAGCAAATGTACAATAATTGTCACGGAAACTCGAACACCCAAGGCATGATGCAAAATAACTCTATGATGCCAACAGTAAATTCAGGCTCAATTTATAATTGATTTGAACCAGCAAAAAAGACTGTCTATGCACAGTCTTTTTTTTGTTTAGATTTTTTTGTTTTGTCATCGAAGGAGGAGAATCGACAAAAATGAACTGTATAAAATGACGTGATTGATTAAATATTAAAGATGTTTGATCAATATGAAAAATAACTTAACTTGGTGAAAATACATGATACCAACTAATCAAAAATTAATTCTAATCATGTTGGCAATCCTAGGAGTATTTCATTTAACTACTCCTGTCTTGCCGATTATACATGATCAAAGCGATCTTGAGATTGCAATTTACCCCGAACGTCACAAATTACTTGTACGAGAACATGGGCAAGTAATTAAGACCTACTCTGTAGCTGTTGGCAATCCGTCAACTCCGACTCCAGTGGGAGATTTTAAAGTTGAATATAAAGGAACGAATTGGGGACCCTCATTTGGCCCACGTTGGATAGGATTAAATGTACCGTGGGGGAATTTTGGAATTCACGGTACGAATAAGCCCTATTCAATTGGTCAACACCTTAGCCATGGTTGTATCCGGATGCATAATAAGGATGTTATTGAACTGTACGAATTAATTCCGATTGGAACCAAAGTAACGATATACGGTCATGTACTTGGAGACACAAATCAAAATCCGAGGGATTTAGCTGAAGGGGATGTTGGTGGAGATGTGCAGCTTATTCAATCCCGTCTAAAAAGTGCAGGATATTACAATGGGGAATGTGACGGGAAGTTCCGCTTCAATACAACCGAGTCACTTAAGAAATATCAGAGGGATCATCACCTTATTCCAAATGGTGTTGTTTCTCGAAAGGTATATGAAGAGTTTGGCTTGATTGAATAAATGAGAATCCAAGGTAAACAGCCCTCATTCTGCTTAAGCAAAATGGGGGCTGTTTGTTGGCGGCAAAAACGGATTCACGCGACCATCACAAAGATCAACCCATTCATAATCGTCCATGCTGCTTTACTTAGATGGCATATTGAGTGATTTCCAAGTATCGACTCTATCAAGAAAACGAGTTGTTCCCAAAATACAGGTGCAAAAGTTCTTAAACTAAGATAATCTGAATTTTAGATATCCTTCATTTTATAAAACATGTCACACATATACTTGGTTATCCCCTGATTCTGGAAATTTTTATTGACAAAACCTAAGAAACGGCCGATAGAGGCTAACGAAAAGAGGCTGCATGATACAAGAGAGAGAGGAAAGCCATTTCTTGCTTTCAACTAAATTGAAACTGCCCCAGCCCCTTTATCAATCAGTGCCGCGTCCCCGGCTGCTTGCACGATTGAATGCGGGACTAAACCGCAGGGCGACATTCGTGACGGCTCCTGCCGGATATGGTAAAACGACACTGGTCAGTGATTGGGCCAGACAACTGGACCTACCCGTCGGGTGGTTATCGCTGGATGACAAGGATAATGACCTCATCCGATTTTGGAACTACTTCATGAAAGCGATCGAACAGGCAATCGGCAGGTTGTCAGACTCCGTTCGTGCCGCGAACGCAATGCTAAGCCCGGGCCAATACGAGCCATTTATAGTTGCTCTGTTAAATGAATTGAACAGCCTGAATGAGCCGACTATTCTGATATTGGATGACTGGCATGTCATACATAATACGGATATCCAGGCGTCCGTTTCTTATTTTCTGGAGTATTTGCCTTCCTACGTGCATCTTTGTTTCTCAAGTCGAAGCATCCATGGATTTCTAAAGTCGAGATGGATTAGTCGGGACTGGATCCAGGAAATCCATACCCAGCAGCTGTGTTTCAATTTGCAGGAGACGGTGAATTTCTTCCAAAACGTTGAGAAGAGGGATCTGCAGAGAGAGCAGATTGAACGAATCCAATTTCAAACCGAGGGCTGGGTGACAGGACTTAGGCTGATCTCGTTGTCTATTCATGATGATGAGTGGATGGGAGCTTTCAAGTACGTACATTCCAATCCGGAACGCGTCGAGCTATATTTATTCGAGGAAGTGTTTGAATCGTTGGACGAGCCAACAAGGCAATTTCTGTTGAACGTCTCGATTTTACAGCGAATGAACGGTCAGCTATGTAAGGTTGTAGCTGGCGAACATGGTGCACAGATGCTAGCGGAGCTGGATAAACGCAACATGTTCCTCATCCCGCTGGATGAGAACAGGGACTGGTTCCGATTTCACCATGTATTCGGCGAGTTTTTGCTGAAGCAGCAGCGACACCTTGATTCTGCGAGGACAAATGTGCTCTTCCAATCGGCTGCAGCCTGGTGTGAATCGCAGGGACTGCTCGAAGAAGCGATAGATTACTACTTGGCCGGAGCCTATCATTCGGAAGCGATACGTCTGCTAGAACAGATGAGAAGTTTGATGGTCCGCAGGGAATTTTCGACCATGAAGGTGTGGTTGTCGGCGATTCCCGAGGAACTGCTTATGCAGTATCCGTACCTTTATTTTTCGTACATTTTTTCGTTATTGTGGTCCCAGGAGCTGGAGCTGTCGGAACGGTATTTACAGCTAGCAGAAAAGCATTATGCTGCTTCCTCAGCAAGCTGGAGCCCGGAAGAGAATAATCGCTATTTGGGATATTTGTATTATGTAAGGAATTTTAAAGCGACCCAATATGACATGGATATGATAAAAGGACTGGAGTATATCCATCTGTCACTTCAGCATAGTCCTAAAGGAACGGATCTGATCTTTGCATCTCCTCATATGCCACTTTCTCCTTCTATCTACAGGTCATACAATGGCAAGCGCGGCCAACATTTGCCTCGAGGCCTTTCGGATACCTTCTTTTTGAGCATGATCGAGTTCATGAAGCCAATGGACCTGCAGGATTCGGTCGTTGTTTGTTATGGAGAATTACTCTACGAACGCAACGAGCTGGAGCAGGCGGAGGCTTACTTGAAGCTGGGCTTACAAGGCACGAGTCAGGCGCATTATCAACCAGAGAAGGTATACGTTCCCGCGAGTCTTTTCATGTCACGTATCAGCAAATCCAGGCAGGACATCAGTCAAGCCGAAAAATGGTTGGAGGAAGCCTATAGAAGGGCGATTGAGGATGGCGCTAAGGAAGCCCCCATCTTGCTGGATGTCGAAATGGCTCGTCTTCGAGTGGATTCTGGAGACTTATCTGCAGCTATTGAATGGAAGGATCGCTACAAGGTCTCGTCGGATGATCCGGTATCCGTATATCAGCTATTCGTCTATATCTTCCTTGTTAGAGTATTGGTGGAGACCGGCAACACTCAGGAGGCATGGGCGTTATCTGAGAGATTGCTGCAAATTGCGGTAAAAGGCCATCGTCCGATGGACGCTTTGGAGATCCAAGTGCTCCAGGCGATGATGCTGCAGGTGAGGGATAAGCCGCAACAAGCACTGCTCAAGCTGGAAGAGGCGCTTACATTTGCGAAGCCTGATGATTATATCCGTGTGTTTGTTGATAAAGGCCATCTGGTAGCAGAGCTGCTAGCGGAATATGTCCAACATCGTCAAAAAGGGAATATTCGAGATAAAAATGCGCCTTCACTTGCCTATGTGCGGAGAATATTGTCCGCTTTCGGAGGAACAGCCGGATCTCCGGTACAAGGCAAAGCAACATTAGAAAAGCTTCTGACACCGCGAGAATATACGATATTTCGTTATATGGAGGAAGGGATGGACAATCCGGCAATCGTTGAAACGCTTGGCATCGGAATGGGGACCTTGAAGGCACATATCAATCGCATTTACAGCAAGCTGCAGGTGAAAAACCGAGTCGAGGCGATTAAAAGAGGTAAAGAGTTTCAGGGTTAAACACAGAAGTTTCAACAGCAGGCTCGCCGGATGGCGGGTCTCTTTTTAATGTGTGAAGTATAACCGGGCCTATAACCGGGGTTAGATTCGAACTATCGAAAAATCCAATATAATGTTCATCGTGACAACTGAATAACGAAAGGAAGAAAAGATCAGATGAGACGCATCTTCTGTATTTCGATGGCATTATTTCTCGTGATAGGCATCATCCCGTTTCAAGCATTCGCTTCGAATGATGCAATGTCCGGTGATGGGACCGCGAACAATCCTTACGTCATTACAACGTTAAATCAATTAAACGCCGTGCGTAATGATTTGAATGCTCATTACAAGCTCGGAGCGGATATCGATGCTTCGGAGACAGCAAATTGGAGTAACGGGGCTGGCTTTATGCCTATAGGCAACGACGGAAACGGGAATAGCCCGTTCACCGGTGTCTTTGATGGAGCTGGACATGTCATCCGTAATATGACCATTCATCAGCCCAAGATTGACATTGTCGGCCTATTCGGGATGGTAGGCTCCAACGGGGTGATAGACCATATCGCTCTCGAAGGAGGTTCGATCATCGGAAACAACCATGTAGGCGGGCTTGCAGGGCGTAACACTGGAACGATTGAGCAGTCCTACGTTACCGGAACGGTTAGAAGCCAGATGGGCACCGTCGGAGGGTTGGTCGGATATAATGGCATTCATGGTAAAATAACCTCTTCTTACTCTACGAGTGCCGTCATCGGTACCGATTATGTCGGTGGCTTGGCAGGGCGTAATGACGGGACGGTGAGTGACTCCTATGCTGCCGGTACGATCAGTGGCACCTCTATAGTCGGAGGGTTAGTAGGGGATAATGAAGGTGGGGAAATACTCCGGTCATACGCCACGGGTGCCGTCAGCGGGAGCGCTGAACATGTCGGCGGCCTGGTCGGTTATAATATTTCTGCTCTCATTAGTCAGTCATACGCCACGGGAGCTGTACATGGCGGGAATGCTGTCGGCGGTCTTGTGGGCAGCACGGACCACGGATCGATCATTCAGTCATACGCCACTGGCAGCGTCAGCGGGCGCGATCATATTGTGGGTGGTCTGGTTGGGAGTAATAGCGGAACTTTTAGCGACAGTTTCTGGGATGCCGAAACGGTCGGCTTGGATAACGCCTGCGGATACGATACATACGGATCTTGTAAAGCGACCGGCCTCACTACCGCACATGCACTAACCCCATCGAGTTACTCGGGCTGGGATTTCAACAATGACTGGTTTATGGTCGAAGACTCGACACGACCATTCCTTCGCTCCGAATGGTCGGCCGCAATTGGGAACTCGCATCAACTGCAACTGATGGCCATGGATCTGTCAGCGAATTACACACTGGCGCAGGGTATTGATTTCGACACAACGTTCACTGACAACAGTCGCTCCGATATGTGGGCGACGAGTACAGGGAACGGTTTCGGCTTTGAACCAATCGGTAATGACAGCACTCCGTTCACAGGTACGCTCGACGGCCAAGGATATGATATTACGGGCCTTTATATCAACAGGAGCAGTTTGTTGAGTGTCGGTATGTTCGGTCATATTTCTGGCGGTGAGGTTCGAGACGTTCATTTAAAGAACGGGGATGTCACCGGCGGCCTTCAGACAGGCATGCTGTCGGGACAGAACGGCCCCAGCAGTCAGATTATGAAGGTCCATGTTTCAGGGAATGTTACCGGAGCAGACAAGACGGGTGGTCTGATCGGGAATAACGACGGAATGATCGGCAGTTCTAGTTCGACTGCGACGGTCAATGGAATGAACGAAGTCGGTGGACTGGTCGGAAGGAACAGCATAGGGAGTGTTACTGAGGCTGTGTATGCTACCGGGAGCGTTAGCGGAAACAGCCATATCGGTGGATTGATCGGCTTGAATGCGGGTCTGGCAAATAAGGCGTACGCAACGGGTCAAGTTGATGGTCAATTCAATGTCGGCGGGTTGGTCGGACTCCTTGATATGAATAGCCAAGTTAACCTGTCCTTCGCCGCTGGGACTGTTACCGGAATGGATTTTGTCGGAGGCCTCGTGGGGCGGAATGAGAGCGGCAAGGTCAATGATTCGTACGCAATCGGTTCCGCTTCCGGTCGTTCCGATGTTGGCGGACTCGTGGGAAGGAATATCGGTGACATCAGGACCACTTATGCCGTCGGCGGTGTAACCGGCAGCGGCGAAGTCGGCGGGTTGGTCGGACGGGAATTCGGCACGGTTACAGCGAGCTTCTATAATAAGGAAACGACCGGACAATCTGATACTGGCAAAGGTGAACCGCGGGTGACGTCGGAAATGAAACAGCATGCACTCTTCGATACCGAGTGGGACTTCAGCGGAATATGGGTGTTACAGGAGGGAGCCATGTTTCCTGTTCTACAAGGAATTGCAGCGAACCTGGAATGGGACGCTGCTCCACCAACCGTCACCAGTGCGAAGATCAAACGTGAGCATCCGAATAACGTCATCGTGACCTTTGATGAAGAAGTCACCCTCACTGACGCCGGAGGTATTACAATTACAGCGGATGGGAGGCCTGCTACTATTACTCGGGTGAGCGGATCGGGAACTCATACGCTTGACTTTAATGTAGATAAAGCATTTGAAGAAGATCAACAGGTTCTCCTGTCCTACGATAAACAATCCGGAAATATTTCCGACCACGCAAACAATGCGTTGCTCAGTTTAACGGATCGAATCATCGACAATCTGACCCTTCCCGTTGACCATACACCGCCATCCATCTCCATTACGATGACCACGGCGGATGGAATGGAATATGTTGATCGCACGTGGAGCAATCAAACGGTTAACGTAAGTGCAGAAGTATCTGACGAGTCTGGCGTCACTTCATTTACGTATTCGCTAAATGACGGAGTGTCGTGGAGTTCTTATTTATCAGATATCGTCCTTCGTGATGAAGGTGTTCATACAATTTCGTTCAAGGCCGTCGATACAGTGGGCAATGAATCGATTGAACGACGTACAGTCTGCATCAGCACAACGGGTATAACTTTGACGCCTACACTAGTGAAGGCGGACGGAAGTGAATATACGAGCGGCGAATGGGCTAGGTCGAGCGTAACCTTGAGCGTCTATGCCGAATCGGGAGTCAGCGAGATCTCTAATCTGACCTACACCTTGAACGGGGGGCCTTCACAAGCCTACGAGAACAAGGCCCTCATTGAAATATCGAGCGAAGGCGAAACTAACATTCGTTTTGAGGCGTCCAATCAAGCGGGCAATACGTTATTCCTGGACATCACGGTGAAAATCGACAATACGCCGCCATCGATTACGATTCACCCTAATGGAAGTGAAATGCAGGCAACATCGGCAACACCGAGGGTAACGGTCATTGATTCAGGAAGCAGCATAGATAAAGCCTCGCTGGAGTTTCATTGGACGACCGATTCGTCCATGCCAGCTACAGGCTGGAGACCATTTGTGAACGAGGCTACACTTATGAAAAGTGGTGTTGACGGTGATTGGTACTTGCATGTAAGAGCACAGGACCAAACAGGTAATGCGGTTAACGTCACGTCCAGCCGATATCGTTTGATAACCCAGACGACGAGTGAAGCAAGCGATGCAAATCTCACTAACGATAGCCATATATATTCACTGCCGAGCAACACCTTTCTTGTAGGCTTGGAAGGGAGAACCATTGCTTTTGAGGGTGGGCAGATTCTCATTCCTGCTAAAGCACTGAAGAGGCCATTTTATTTATCCATAAATCTAAAACTTCTAGATGATGAAGAATTTTCCCTATCCGCAGGAGAACAATTTGCTAGTAAAATCGTGGAGTTCAAGAAAGATGTATCCGGAAAATTCGATACAGAGGTAACCATCCGCTTGAAATTTGACGCCAACGCCATACAAAAAGGCCTTCACGTGCTCCAACTCCGTCAGTTTAACGAAGATACGAAGGAATGGGTAGCGCTGGATAACGTCAACATTGACTGGGATGAGGGGATTATAAGTGGTACAACCGACCACTTTACTTCATTTGCGATTTTCGCGAGAACGATAGTGCCAGCTGAAATCGGTGTTACGTTTACCGATGTGAAGGGTCATTGGGCACAAAAGAACATTGAGAAACTCGCAGGAAAAGGCGTTGTGAACGGTTATACAGACGGAAGTTTCAGACCTGATCGTACGATTAGCCGAGCAGAATTAGCAGCAATCCTGGTTCATGCATTGGGGCTCACTAGTAAAGGTAATAAGGAGTTCGCCGATACAACGAATCATTGGGCGAGGGAAGCCATTTCAACAGCGTATTATTACGGAATCATTCAAGGATACGATTCGGTTACCTTTGGCCCCGACGATTTCATTACGCGCGAAGAAATGGCACAAATGGTGGTTCAAGCTTTTCAATTGGACCATGCGCGTACCAACAAAATCTTTACCGATCAGGATAAGATTGCAGCTTGGGCACAGGAAGCGATGATGATTGCAGTAGATCATGGAATCATGAAGGGTTATCCAAACGACATGATAAAACCCAAATCTCATGCTAGCCGCGCAGAAGCGATTACCGTGATTTGGCGCGCCATGGAGACAAAAGGCTTGGATTAACGAGTGTCGAATAAGGGAAGGACTTGCTGGCATTTAGCCACAAGTCCTTTTTTCTTTGTCTAGTCAAATGAATGCCCTCACATCATGTGAGTATGGTAAAGTAGAACTTAACGGACAGATGATGTTCGTCTCCCGGCTAGGTGTTTCGAATTTTTATAGCTTTAGTTTTATTGATGCGACAGTTAAAAGGAGAAAAATATGTTAACGACACAGCAACTACAAGACATTGAACAATTGCAAAAAGAGTGTGAAATTCATGATCATGTACAACTGAAGCTTAACTGGGAAATGCTAAGAGATCGCCAAACGGAGCCGCTTGATTTTTTTCATTATGAAAACGGCGAACTTATAGCGTTTTTAGGTCTGTATGCTTTTGGTTCTACTGTCGAGGTATGCGGCATGGTAAAACCAAGTGAACGTCGAAAGGGGCATTTCGGGCGGTTGTTTCACCTGGCGATGGAAAAAGTAAAATCAAATGGATACAAGAAAATCTTGTTGAACGCGCCTGTGGGATCAGATGCGGCAAAATTCTTTTTGAATACACAAGGTGCTGAATATGCATTCTCGGAGCATCAAATGGAGTGGAGCGAAACGCCGCTGGAGGAGACAAACGATATTCTTCTGAGGCAGGCAACCGAAGAGGATTTCGAAATGAGCGTTCGTTTGTCCGTGACGGCGTTCGGATTGGACGATGATGACGCCAGAAAGATGGAAAGACATCATTTCGCGGATAACACAGATATGATTATGATTGATGTAAGGGAAGAAACGGTTGGAAAACTTCGGGTGAGTCGTGAAGACGGGCAGGCATGGATTTATGGTTTCTCCATTTTGCCGGAATATCAGGGCAGAGGAATAGGCAGAAAGGCGCTTCGCCAAGTCGTTAAAAAGCAAAGCTCCGCCGGATATACGGTACACTTAGAAGTCGAAACGAAAAACGACCATGCTCTTAGATTATACGAGTCGGTTGGATTCAAATCAGTGCATGTACAAGATTATTATAAATATGAATGCAGATGAAAAAAATCGATATATGTGCAAGAAAAGTCGCCATTTGGGCGACTTTTTCATTCTAACCCGATAATTCCAACCAAACCGGGTAACACCCCACCTCCATCGATAAAGCCGATTCCAAGAACAATGGGCACAAAGGATACAAAGGTTTGTTAAATGCTATTCAAAACGTAGAAGATAAACAGGCAGGCGCCCGTTTTAGCAAATATTTTGCTTACCGAATATGCGGCCAAGCTGACGGACCAACAAACACAACATGAAGCCATTATTGAAAAAGATAAGGCATTGAATGCAACTGTCAAGTGGGAATCAGAAAGTCAGACCGTTGTTGTTTATGAAGAGGAAGCAAAATAGGTAAATTTCTTTGCCGCTGATCTGGAATGAGATCAGCGGCTTTTTGTATTAATAATGTCTTCGTTAAGAAGGGCATTTCGTCTACCGTAACTTCTTCCCAGTAAGTTACACCTCGAATGATTGAGACATACAGCCTCAAATAAGCTCCGTTTGGAATCGGTTTGCTGGTAGAGAAGGATAATTCCTTCGCTTTCCCTTCCTTGGTATATCCAACCATTACATAAATATATGAGTCACTATTCCCTATGCTGTGGAAAGCCCGATCCACGATAGTATAGTAGATGTTTCTACTCGTCAGATGATTTGAAGTCAATGGGACAGTTGACATAAAAATCACAAAAATTGCAATTCAAAATGCGGGGATGGCAAATGATCTTTTCATATTCAATGCTCCTTTTTCTCTATGAATTTAGGATGAAGCGATATCTTTGTATTTCAAGCGGCGGATGGACCATGCTCCGAATAGCAGAATAAAGGTGCTGTTCATGAACATAAAAACGAGGCTCTCCGCAAGGGTTAGTCCTTTTTGACTCAGGACGCCCATGCCTATGGTCAACAAAGAGTAGGGAAACAGCATGCCAAAGTTCAGCACATACAAGCCGAGTCCCAGAAAAACGGCGCAAAGGCTGATACCGATAGGCGTAGCGAAACTTCTGATCCTTATGGACAACCCCAACTGCAGTGCCGCAATGGAAATGGAAGCGAACCATCCGCGCAGGCTCCATACTAGGGTTTCCATCGGGAACGGACCCGGAATGGAGAATAACCGGCCAGCGGCCCAGTACATGAACATAAAGAAGGTCTGGGCCGCGAAGATCAGCAGGCTGACGGTAAGCAATTTGGCAACAAACAGGCTGGAGATGGACATCGGGGAAGCAAGAACCATATTCCAGTTACGGTTTGCATGTTCCAATCGGCATACGAAGGCACAGCAGATGGCAATCAGAATGGGCAGAAAAAACTCTCCATAAAACAAACTGACTTGTGTCCACAGGCTGTACCAACCGTTCTGCAAGGCCGCTTGGTTGAAATAAAAGTTAAAGCATCCGATCAGCAGGCTGAATACGGGCAGTATCGCCAGTACCAGGCCGATGCGGGAATGTCGAAGTTTGAGCCATTCGGCGGAAATGCTCCTTAACATGGGGTTCCTCCTTAGATCTCTTGTTTTGAAGTGTGAATGATCCCTGCAAAATAGAAAACCGCAGCCAGAAGAATAGAAGCAATCAGCAATCCAGCAGGCAGCGTGCCGGATAGATATGAACCTGAAGTAGAGCTGTACACATAGGTAACTGGACTTAAATCCATGTAGTAGGACCAAACAAACAGGTGACGAATGCCGGACGGAAATAGCCCGGATGTCGTTCCGATAAAGCCGCCCAGCATGCCCAAACATAAGGAGAAAGCCTGATTCCGTACCGTAAGGGACAACCATTGCTGGAGAGCGATGATGACGAATGTTGTTACCATCGTTCCGATGGTAAATTGGACGAGCAGGGAAAGCGGTAAACTCCCGCCAATGCCTTTGGATTTGCCGAATCCCACGATGAAAACTGCCTGCGCCATAATACCGTAGAGGATCAGGCTGTTCGCACATATGTATTTTGCAGCGTAGACATGATTCCGACCTATATTGGTTGTCATTAACATTTTCCATGTGTTTCCCTTATGCTCCATGTCACAAATGCGGGAAACCACAATAGCTGAAATAATAGGAAGAAACAGACCGTTCATGGAAGAGATGCTGAAGATCAAGGCTTCCCAACTCGCATTAGCAGCGCTCCTTGAAATGGAAATACTCATGGACATGGATGCCCAGACCATCTCTGCAGCAAGAAACAGCGTAAGCATGACCCAGATCCGTTTGCGGCGAATTTTGAAATACTCCAGTGATAGAGCAATCATTATAGGCTCCGCTCCCTTCCGGTCAAATCAAGGAAAATGTCTTCCAGGCTCTTTTTATGCTCCTCAATCCGGATGACGGGAAGATCTTGTTCCACCAGCACCCGATTTATGCGTGAAACTTCCTCGTCCGGGAGATGTTCAAACACAAGCTGTTTCCCCTGGATTTTGGGTAAATATCCTTGGGTTAGCAGAATCTTCGCCGCTCTTGTCGGGTCCGTTGTCTTGAAACGAATGGTGGCTTTGTTGCTGGTTTGGAGGTTCTGCATCGTCCCCTGAAACAGCAGCTTACCGTCATTGATAATGCCTACGGATGTTGCAATCTGCTCTATCTCCGACAATAGATGGCTCGATAACACCACGGTAATCCCGTATTGTCCGGGGAGGGATTTGATTAACTCACGGATTTCGCCGATACCCGCAGGATCAAGGCCGTTCGTTGGCTCATCCAGAATCAGCAGGCTGGGAAAGGCGAGCAAAGCCATGGCAATGCCTAGCCGTTGTTTCATACCCAAAGAGTATTGGTCTGCCTTCTTATGCTTATGGTTTTCGAGTCTTACAATTCGGAGTACCTCGTCTATATTCTTGCTCGGGACGCTGCGGAGACGCTGCATGACCTTCAAATTCTCAAGTCCTGTCAGATGGCCGTAATATGACGGAGATTCGATCAGGGAACCGGTCTGGTTCAGAATGGACGGGCGATGATTGTCCAAGTCTTTGCCAAACACTTTGACCTTGCCTTCGGTAGGCTTAATGAGCCCGAGCAGCATCTTAAGCGTGGTTGTTTTGCCAGCTCCATTCGGGCCCAGGAAGCCGAAGATTTGTCCGGGTTGCACTGTTAGATTCACCTGGTTTACACGGTGTGTACCACTGTAAGCTTTGGACAGGTTATGGGTCTCCACGATGGGGGGCGACGTAATTAACATTGATTTCAACTCCATTTCATAAAGGTCTCTGTTGTCACTATAGAACAGGATTCTTGCGTTCCGCTGAAGTTAACCTTACATTTACCTTAAATAGATTAGGAAAATATCGGCTGCATGCATTCGTCATGTATACTAAATTGGGTGATATGAAATGGACTTGATAAAGAATAAAAAAATACTGATTGTTGACGACGAGCCTGAAATACGGGAAATGATTGAACGTTTCCTACGAAGAGAAGGCTTCTTCCGGATCTATACTGCCGGCAATTTCTCGAATGCCCTGTCTGTATGTAGATTGGAGAAGCCAGATGCGGCCATATTGGATATCATGCTGCCGGATGGAGACGGCTTTTCGCTGCTTTCATCCATCCGGTCGTTTACGGACATGCCTATACTGTTTTTGTCTGCGCGAGGTGAAGATGAAGATCGGCTGCTCGGGCTAGGCTTGGGCGCTGATGATTATATGGTCAAGCCTTTTTTGCCCAGAGAGCTTATTCTCCGACTGATGGCTATTTTGAAGCGGGTTTATGCCTCCAACATCGTAGAACGGTTACCTGTATTTCGGTTAGGTGCTCTAACGGTAGATTTGGATAGCGCTGTCGTACTAAGGGAGCACAAAGAATTCCCGTTGACTGCTAAGGAGCACTCCATACTGATGAAGCTGTATGAGAATCAGGGCCGGATCGTAACCAGTGACGCTTTATGCCAAGCCGTATGGGGTGATGAGATTTATGGTTATGAGAACACTTTGATGGTGCATGTTCGACGCATTCGGGAGAAAATCGAGGAAGATCCATCAAATCCGGTGTATTTGTTAACCGTGCGTGGACTCGGGTATAAACTCATGACACAGGAGTCCCGATAATGGATGGCGTTATCCGGATATTACGGCGGTTTGTCGGTTCGACGATTCTGGTTTCCTTTCTTCTGTTACTGTTCAATCTGGTATTACTCGGTTCATTGATTTTCCAGGAAAACCACAAAGGGCCTTCCCCTGAAGCAATTGTGCAAAAATTGGCCAACGAATTGGTTCTGCAACAGGGAAACTATGTGCTTGGCCATGAGGGGATTCAACTGCTGGATACGCACCAAACTTGGGCCATGTTGATGGATCGGGATGGGCAGGTACAGTGGAGCGAACGACTGCCTGAGGACATTCCAAGGTCCTATGATGTAACGGACGTAGCCAAGTTCTCCCGCTACTATCTAATGGAATACCCCGTATATGTATGGGAACGAGAAGATGGATTGCTGGTATTGGGATATCCCAAAAACACCTACGGAAAATATCAAATCGACTTCTTGGTCGAGTGGCTAAGGTCCCTACCTGTACGAATTTTGTTGTTACTGTTGTGAAATGTAGCCCTTGCACTGTTGGTTTCCGTGCTAATTGGAACGCGGGTCATCCGGGGAATAAGGCCGTTGATTCATGGTATCCATGCTCTTTCCAAGGAAGAGCCGGTCCAGGTGGATACCGGGGGGATATTCAATGATGTGTCCCAAAGCATCAATTCGACCTCTCAGATGCTCCAAGAGAAGAATGACGCACTCAAAGCGAGGGACGTTGCGAGATCGAACTGGATCGCAGGCATCTCCCATGATATCCGGACACCGCTATCCATGATCCTGGGTTATGCGAGCGAGTTGGAGGACCAGCCGGAACTGTCTGCTGAGCATAAACAACAGGCTGCAATCATCCGTCGCCAGGGGGAACGCTTGCGATCTTTGGTGAGTGATCTGAATTTGGTATCGATGCTGGAATACGATATGCAGCCATTACAGTTGAAGTCGATCCGTCTTTCCGCGTTGGCTAGACAGGTCGTATCCGACTTTTTAAACAACGGCCTCGATGAGAGCTATGACATTTCTCTTCATGTGATGGACGAGAGTCTGATCGTGAGCGGGGATGAACGTCTATTGTATCGGGCGATAACGAACCTGGTACAGAACAGTATCAGGCATAATCCGGACGGATGTAAAATTGAATTGAAAACGGGTCCGGCAGACGGGGTGTTTTATAGCTTTGTGGTATCGGACAACGGAAAAGGCATCCCGAAAGAAGAACTAAAGGGCGTGATTTTACTTCCCTATACTTCTGGACGAACACGCCCGAACCGTCAAGGACATGGACTGGGATTACCCATGGTGGAGAGGATTGCCAAGGCTCATCAGGGAGAACTGATTCTGGAGAGTGATCGAGGGGAAGGACTTACAGCTGTTGTAAAACTGCCCGCTTCTAAGGTTGGAGAGTAAGCATTGTATCTAATTACTAACATATTCGTTAAAAAACCGCGAATATCGCGTACATAGACGAACGGATGATTATTAAATGTGTTGGGCATCGTTTATTATTTTAAGCGTAGAGGGCATTAGAGGCAGGACGAGAGAAAGCAGCATGAGAGATTGACCCTCGTGCTGCTCTTCTCGTTTCCTCGAATCGAAATATGAAAGGATAACCGAGGATAGGCCTTCAGGGTAACGCCTTTGTCGCGCGCTGACATTGGCATCACACCGTGCATTTTTTTAAACGCTCTAGAAAATGCCTCAGGCGATTCGTAACCATACTTTAAAGCGATGTCGATGACCTTTGTACCGCTCTGCTGCAGTTCAAATGCGGCAAGGGTGAGCCGCCTGCGCCTAATATACTCTGAAAGCGACACATTTGTTATGAATGGAAACATTCGTTGAAAATGGTATGTTGAGCAGCAGGCAATTCTAGCCACGATATCGTAATCAATCGTATCAGACAGGTGTGTTTCTACATATTCCATTGCGGTGTTCATACGATCCAGCCAATCCATACAGACCATCCTTTCAAGATTGAGTATAGGGGATTGTAACCAATGTAACCTAGCAATCCATGCACCGAAATATCATGTTCGAGATGATATGAATAAATCCTTTTTTGTTGATTGTTGATTCAACGATTATTTGCCCAGGTACAGTTTTCATGGGATTTAATTTTGCCAAACGAGTTGAAGAGTGAGTATACTATAAGAATGGATTGATGTAGCAAACCAGTTATGGTAAATAAAGGTGGACACATATGGCTAAATCCGACCGGTATACTTTTCAAAATAAAATGAAGCGCATGGTCACCGATCTGCGCCAAAAAATTAAAAGCGGCGCTTACGCTCAAGGCGATTATCTTCCGTCGGAAATGTCTCTGATCGAGCTGTACGGTCTAAGCAAAAATTCGGTCCGGCAAGCGCTGGATCAGCTGGTTCAGGAAGAATTGATCGTTAAAGTGCCCCGTGTGGGCACCCAAGTGGTTGCTTCTACCGGACAAGTCCGGAAGATTCGTTTCGGTATGTATCCTTCTCTATATGCAGAGGCGGAAATGGAGGCCCTACTTGCCCTGTTCCAGGAACGGCACCCGGATATTTTTGTAGAAATCGTGGACCTGCCGTATGAACATGCGGAAAGCATCGCGAACCTGATGCGACTTGGCATTGTGGACGTGTTGTCCGTCAACATGCAGGATATGATGCATTTCCAGGAGAGCGGAAGTACCGGTCTGTTTCTCTCACAGCAGCCCTATGCGTCAACCTACACTTTTTTGCATGCTCCGTTCGTGGATGCCGAAGGCAAGCTGGCGGCAAAGCCGTTCATTCATTCTCCCGTGATTTTAGCCTACAACAAGGAGCATCTTCGGGAAAAACGACAGTTTGAGCCGGACAGTGGTTGGAGCTGGGACGATCTTCAGCGAATGCTGAGGGAGCTGAAAAGCCCCGGACGTTACAGTCTGGCCCTGCAATTGTATTCACTGAACCGATGGCCCATTTTCCTCATGCAGAATAGAGGCGATACGGAGATTGATTCGTCATGGAGCCGGGCGATCGAGGGTTTGTCCTGGCTCCGCGGGCTGATTCACGAGGACGGCATGTTCCCGTTGGCGCTGGCTCAAGGCGCTTTTGAAGCGGAGAATCTGTTCCGTGAGCAGAAGGTCTCCGTCATTTTGACGACGTATTATCTGCTCAACCAGCTGAAGGGAGCGTCCTTTACTTATGACGTGGCGCCTCTTCCGCATTTTGATAATGGAACAACACTGCTATTGGGCACCGGGATCGGGGTAAGCGCCCACTCCAAAGAGCAGGAGCTGGCCCAAAGCTTTGCCGATTTCCTGGCCTCTAACGAGGTGCAGGAATACATCCGCAGGCATTCGTACAGCCTACCAGCAAACCGCTATATTACTGAGAATGTGGATCCGGAGATGGAGGGACGGCCCTCCCGTCTCAACCTGCACCGAGAAATGGCTCATCTATATAAGACCTGCAAAGATATACGACTAAGCCTGGATGAGATGCTGCTGTTCCGCGAGCAGTTGAAGCAATACTTCTCTTATCTGATCGATGAGGAAGAGCTGATGTCCGGGCTAGGAAGTAAAACAACAAGAGACAAATGGATTCATAAGCTGTGACCACCGTGGTCACGGCTTTTTTTTTTACTTTCTCGAATTTACAAGTTTTCAATTGAGGCTGAACGATTTTATCATTCTAAGATAAAAACCAGATAAGAACCAGTTGACACTATATAGGGGATATGCTAAATTCTTTGCGAGTATATGAACTACATAAATACCAGGACTTCATGATTCAACATTCTTAGTCGGGGAGGGATGCCGCGATCCTTACTTGGTAAAACGATCAAGTTTACCTGCACAGGTCGGACAGTTATTTGATTTACAGTACATTCCATAATAGAAATGAGGATGAATTAATGAACATAACCCACAGCAGGCTTCACGTGAAGAAGGCACTCCAACGCCTGTGTTTCGCGATTTGTGCCACGTTACTGACTGCGGTTTTCTTCCCCACAAGTGCCTCGGCGGACATTGGGAAAACTTACAGTAATCCTATCGATTTGGGATCTCCGATGCAAAGCGTTGCGATTTATGACGGGGCATTTGGAATTCAGGACGGGCGCGAGGTTATGTATACAACGGTATCCGGCAAGCCGGCTATCTTTCATGTCATTGATCTGAAAACCAAAGAAGTGCTGAGCACGCACCCGTTAACGGGATCCGAAAGCTCTTGGACGCATATTACGACCCCTGACGGGACGGTGTATATCGGGGGGAACGGCACACTGTACTCCTACTCTCCGGTGACTAAACAATTGAAAGTTCTGGGCGGCATCGGTGAGCAGGTCGTATATGGCTTGTCTCATGATGAGCAGGGCCGGGTCTACTTCGGTTCTTATCCCCATGCGAAAGCGGGCCGCTACGATCCCGCTACAAGGGAGATGAAGGACTACGGCATTGTAGGCACGGGCCAAAGCTACAGTCGTTCCACTGCGTATCATGATGGATACCTATATATCGGTATCGGGATAGAAGGCAGCATTGTGAAGGTCAATGTGGAGTCTGGCGAGAAGGAGACCATCCAGATTCCGAGCTACAACGGAGCGGTTGACATCGGCATGGTGAACCAGTTGGATGTTGCGGGCAAATATTTGGTTGCCGGCATCAGCAAAGGAAACAACGCGCTTTTGTTCTATGATCTGGATCTGCAAAAGTGGAGCGAGACATACCACTTGAACAATAAAGGCATTCGTCTCTCTTACGGACCGGAAGGCAGCAATAAAATCTATTTCGTGCAGAATAACCATTTGATGGAAGTGGATTTGAATACCCTTGCTGCTGTTGACACCGGTTTGGTGTACGGAACGTTCCTGCGCAATACGGCCTGGGTTGAGGTTCCAAACGATCCGGATCTTCCAGGTGTTTCTCTTGCAACCGTTCAATTCGGCGGCAGCGTAGCCTTCATGAATCTTACGACCAAACAGGTCAAGGCGATTCCATATCCGGTGAAAGGCAACCCGATTCCTGTCCAGACGATGGAGAACGGTCCGGATGGACGTCTGTTCATTAGCGGATACCCTGGCGGAACAGGGTCTGCGTATTCGATTGAGACAGGAACCTTCGAGAACTTCCCTATGGGTCAGTCGGAAGGGATGGTGTCCATGAACGGCAAGATGTATATGGGCGTTTATCCTGGGGCGGATATCTTTGAATACAATACGGAAAATCCGACACAGCGTAAGAGCCTGTTCAAAATTACCGGCCAGGATCGACCGTTCATCATGAGAGCCGCGGAGGGCAAGCTGTTTATCGGTACCATTCCGGATTACGGCAAACTCGGTGGATCCCTAACCATTTATGATCCGGCCAACGGCAGCAATTATACCGAATACAAGAACGTCATCAACAATCAGTCGATTGTCGGCATTGCGGTGAAAGATGGCAAGGTCTATGGTTCCACCACCGTCGCTGGCGGACTGGGCATCACTCCTTCAGAACCGGCGGCCAAATTGTTTATCTGGGACATCGCGACCGGCAAAGTGGAGAAGGAATGGGTACCTTCCATTGAAGGCGCTTCTCCCACGCCTCATATCATCAGCGGTACGAGTTTTGGTCCAGACGGGCTGCTGTGGGCGGCTTTTGACGGAACGCTATTCGCCGTAGACCCGAACACCCAGGAAATTGTAAAAAGCAAAACGATTTACGAAGGTGTTGAGAAATACGGCAATTGGCGTCCGGTATATATTCGCTGGAGCGAGGACGGCCTTATGTATCTGACGCTTGCCGGTCATGTCACCGTGGTCAATCCGGAAACGATGGATTACCAGACGCTGGCAGAATCCCAGCACGTGAATTTGGGACACGACGGCAACATTTACTACACGAACGATACGCAGCTGATGAAGATTGAAGTGTCTGATGCGGCGGCACCGGATAGGCTGGGCTCCCTGATGGACGATATTCAGTCCTGGAAGTTGCAGGGTGATATCAGCCATCCGCTTAGCCAGCAGATCGGCAATGCTCTGAAACAAGCAGAGCTAAAGCATAAACAGGGCAAGAAAGATCAGGCCGTGAAGCATCTGAGTGATGCGCTCAAGCATCTGAATAAAGCCAAAGCGGGAAGTATTACGGAAGAAAAGCGTTCGGAAGTGGAGCAGCGCATACAAGCGGTCATTGGTGAATGGTCTTGATTTTAGCAGAGAATCGGTTTAAGTAGATATTCTTTGCAGGAAAAACATCTACGAATAGAAAGTCGCCCATTGAGGCGACTTTTTATGTCTTATCGATGATGTGTTAATATAAATATGGTTTTTAAGATGCGCTGAATGGATATTTTCAAATGGTGCAAGGTTTTTTGTAGATGGAAAGGAGAGCAAACATGAAAATAATCATGGTTGGGGCAAGCGGTACGATTGGACAAGCAGTCGCCAAAGAACTAGGACAACATCATGAAATTATTCGTGCTGGAAGAAACGGAACAGACGTAATGGTTGATATTACATCGGTTGATAGCATCAAAAACATGTATGAGCAAGTTGGGAAAGTGGATGCAGTCATTAGTGCAACAGGCGGTGCTCATTTTGCTTCTATTACCGAATTAACGCCTGAGTTAAACGAAATAGGGATTGAAAGTAAACTTAAAGGGCAAATCAATTTAGTCCTTTTGGGAATGGACTACATTAATGACAGCGGAAGCTTTACTTTAACAACGGGCATCATGATGGATGATCCCATTCCTCAAGGTGCATCAGCGGCCATGGCCAATGGTGGTGTTAAAGCGTTCGTTAAATCCGCCTCCATTGAAATGCCTAGGGGAATCCGTATAAATAGTGTTAGCCCTAATGTTTTACAAGAATCACTTGGAAAATATGGCGAGTTTTTTCCGGGCTTTGAAGCAGTTCCTGCTAGTCGCGTAGCCCTTGCTTTCAAAAAAAGCGTAGAAGGAGCACAAACCGGACAAAATTATGAAGTTTATTAATCACATATATTGAAAGCCGCGGAAATCGCGGCTTTTTTTGTTTTAGCGATATCGATTAATCTTGGAAGACTAGGACTTCATGTTTTAAGCTCGAACCAGTTACTACCGAATGCCCAAAAGTCCCTCTTGCTGGGCCTACAAAAGAATGAAAGTTTGGGCTGTTTTGTATGACCAACCGAAGCACACCTTTCGGACGAATTCCGACAAAACTTTATAGACGAAAAGAATCATTTTTTCGGGAAGTTTGATGAAATGGGTGTACGCTGGGGGTTGGATATAATACGATCAGTCAAAGTGTTTTTGTACATAAACACGAATGAAATCGAATCATACCGATAAATGGAGGGAAACACTGTGAAATTATTAGGGACGATTATGATTATAATGGTGAGCATCTTCTTGCTCGGCATGGGTTGTACGGATCAGGAAAAGGAAGTGGAAACGACACTTGGACAATCCGAGCAAAACGGCGACGATATACGCATACCGCACAATGAACGGCTTCATTTATCCACCGACAAGAAATGGATCGAGGAAGAAGGGCATCAGTCCGATCTGATTCGTTTGCAATGGACGGCGGAAAGGGCCAAGCCGGCGATTGTCTGGGTTGACGAGAATGGCAAGGACAAGACGGCGATCATTTCCCATGACAAGGCAAACAATCCGGAGCAGCAGGATCATAAGCATATCTCGTTCGAGACGACTATGTCGCCGACTGGTCAATACCCCAACCAGTTGTTTACCCGGTTTGAAATTCCGTTTGACACCGACGTAAGCGAGATCCGTACGCATTCGTCCAATTTCAATGTCATGAGTGGTATCTTGCGGGTAGCCGGCGAAAGCGGGACGAACCGGGATATCCAGTTAAGTGCAGCCGGCAAGGATAATGAGACGACACCGAGATGGGCCGTACGGGCCGACAGTTTAGAGGAATCGGGTGACAATGCGGGAGCCAACCTGCAGTTCGTCCGTTATGGAGATGACGGCAAAGTTCTCGATTCCCCACTCACCGTGCAGCGCAGTGACGGCAATATCGGAATTGGCACGAATGAACCCGACACCAAGCTCGATATAAACGGGGATATGCTGCGTCTTCGCGAAAAGTATACGCCCGCTTCGTCCACTGCTGCATGCAGCCAAGGACAGATCTCTTGGGACGACCAATATGTATATGTTTGCGTTGCCCAAAACAATTGGAAAAGGACCGAACTATCCTCCTGGTAGTTTCTGCGCCGCTGATCTGTATCAAGATCAGCGGCTTTTTTTGTTATTAGCTATGTTCAAATGCCGCTGATTTCTTCAACTAGGGTCTAGGTCCAATTCAGTCTCAGGAAGGATTTGGAGTAAACGAGCCTAAGGTACAATGAGATGTAATGAAATCTACATTGGATCTTCCGCAATTTACTTCAAGCTTTAAGCTGAAAGGTGTCCCAAGACCATGAGAAAATTGAAAAAAATATTAAGAATTATCGGGGTAACACTAATAGGGCTACTCATAATAGCCCTAATTTTTCCTACATGGACATCGTCCATCAAAGGCGAAAATAGTATTAGCATATTAGAACAAGTAGAGATCAATGGAAGCAAGCAAGAACTGATGATACGCGGCGATGACAAGAACAATCCCGTTATTTTATTTGTCCACGGAGGACCTGGAGCTCCGGAAATCCCTTATGTCGCGGCATATCAAGACTTGTTGGAAACCCGGTTTACGGTTGTTCATTACGACCAAAGAGCCAGCGGAAAATCCTATCATTTTTTTGAGGATTACGCTAATCTTTCATCGGAGTTGCTGGTAAATGACTTATTGGCTTTAACGGATCACGTTTCGGAACGTCTGGGCAAAGAAAAGATAATTCTCATTGGACATTCTTATGGTACGTATATTGCTGCACAGGCGGCCCATAAGGCTCCCGAAAAATATGAGGCTTATGTCGGGATTGGCCAGATGGGGGATACCTTAACAAGCGAGATGGACAGTTTGACCTACTTAATCAGCCAAGCTCATCAGGCCGGCAACGCGGAAGACGTCTTATATCTGCAAGGCCTAACCGATAAAATCAAAAAGGGCGAAATGTTCACTCCCCGAAATTATGTCGTTCAATATGGCGGAGCTTCCAGACTTATTGACAGCCCCGACGGCAATAGCCTTGGAATGCTATTAAGCAGCGAGTATAACTTAATGGACGTCATTCGATATAACGTCGGGATATCTTTTTCTCAAAAGGTTTTGTTGGAGGAGGTTATAGAACATCCGTTGCCAACGCTTGTAACGAAACTTGAAATACCGTGCTACTTTATCATGGGCGATTATGACTATATGACATCCTCTCATGCAGCAAAAGAATATTTCGATATGCTTGGAGCCGATCAGAAGGAGTTTATCGCGTTTGATCAATCTGCGCATTATCCGCACTTTGAAGAGAAGGAAAAGTTTTTTGAATGGGTATCCAAGACATTTCTTTAGCATTCATTCCGGAAGTACTGGTATTGGGCAATTCACCACTATAGGCATATGACAATATAATGCAGTATTTCTATTTAGTAAAGGGGAGCTATGATGTATAAACTCACTTTAACAACTGCGAAGAAGTTATTGGAAATTGCTGAACAGCGTGCCAGACAAATGGGACTTAACTCGGACATAGCGATCGTAGATGAGGGCACAAACCTAATGGCTTTCTATAGGATGGACAATGCCAAAATAGCAGGTATCGATATTGCCATAGGTAAGGCTTGGACCAGTGTAGCTTTGCAAATGCCAACAGCGAATTTAGCGCAATCCGCGCTTCCTGGTGGAGCAACCTTCGGAATTAATACAACGAATCAGGGGAAAGTCGTTATCCTCGGCGGAGGAATTCCTTTGGTTCATGAAGGTAGGATTGTCGGTGGCATTGGTGTAAGTGGAGGAACAAGCGCACAGGATATTGACGTTGCCAATGCAGCAGTGCAAGCGTTTGAAAATATGAGAAGTAATGATATCCAATATGCAAACGCACGGATTGGCACTGTAAATCAATCGTTTACTTATTAACGGCGCTCATGTTCGATTGTAAGGGGGGGCTGCTTCTGTGCAAGAAGCGGCCTGTCTTCATCCTATTTAAGAGTATAAATGGACTCACGGTGCGATAGCCGGAATGGAAAATATCATAGGACTAACATATGTATACTTTTAAAACCTCGATAATCGTGGTTTTTTTGCTTTTTACAAGAATAATAATAAACTTACAAATACTTATTGTTTATTTTGAATTACTTATATATACTTATTAAAGGAATGAAAATACTTAAGCAAGGAGGGATAAGATGTGTTCCAAGAGGAACGTTTAGTAAACATCCTGGATTACTTAAAACAGCATAAAACGATGAGTGTTGGTGAGATATGCTCGTTCTTTCAAGTGTCGCGGGATACCGCACGCAGGGATATTGTCAGACTAGTTCAAGAAGGCGTGGTCGTTCGAACGCACGGAGGGGTGGCCTTGCCTGAACTGCAAAAGGAGCTTACTTCTTACCAGGAACGACTGATTGATGAGCCGACGAGCAAGAACGTGATCGGCGAGCATGGCGCTAAACTGATTCGGGACCACGAAACGGTATTTTTGGACGTATCTACGACCGTTCAATTTGTTGCGGAGCATATTCAAGCGAGAGAGATAACAGCGGTTACGCATTCCATCGATAATGTAGGGATACTCTCCAAACGGGAAGATCTGAGCATCTACGTGCTCGGCGGTTATCTGCATACCCAAAATCGATTATTATACGGTCCTTCCGTCATTGATAAAATCAGTGAAATCCGTGCCGATAAAGCGTTCATCGGTGCGACGGCAATCCAGCCAGACGGACTCTATTATCCATATGAAGAAGATGTCCGGGTGAAAAGGGAAATGGCCCGGCGCTCGGATCAGGTCATACTTGTTGCGGATCATACCAAATTCGCGGTGAAATCGAGGTTCAAGTTGGACTTTGATCACGTGGATATTATTGTAACTGATCAATCGATTCCCGTTGAAATACAGGAAATATTAGACCACAAAAATATTACACTTATAGAATGTCAGACCCATAACCAACAGGATGGAGTTGAGTCGAAATGAACAACCAAATCATTCAACATGTCAAAGTTCACCTGCCTCATCAAATACTTCCTTCTGCAACCGTCTGGATTGCGAACGGGAAGTTGAAGCGAATAGAAGCGACGCAAGAACTGGAAACAATCGAAGCTGATGCTGAACTAATTGATGGCAAAGGAATGTGGCTCATACCCGGGATGATAGATGTTCATATTCATGGGGCCAATGGCTATGACATGATGGACGGAACCGAGGACAGCATTCAAGAAGTATCACGCGCTTGTGCTGCAACCGGATGCACTTCGTTTCTGGCGACTTCCGTGAGTTCGACGATAGAGGATCTGCTCAATATGATTCGCAGCTTAAAATCTGTAATCGGACGAGAACAAGGGGCAAAGATTGCCGGCATTCACTTGGAGGGACCTTATTTGAATCCGAAGCGAAAAGGGATGCAAAACGAGAAATATCTTCGCCACCCGAATCTGGAAGAAATAAAGTTAATTTTTCAAGAAGCGGGTTCGCTCATTAAAATGGTTACGATCGCACCAGAATTGCCTGGAGGCTTGGAACTCATATCCTATCTGAAAGAGCAGGATGTTGTGATTGCCGTAGCCCATTCCGATGCCACATACGAGGAAGCGAAGCTGGCTTTCGCAGCCGGTGCGAGTCATGTAACCCATTGTTTTAACGGCATGAGACCGATTCACCATCGAGACCCCGGACTGATAGTAGCCGCATTCGAAGAACCGCATGTCAGCCTGCAAGCGATTGTCGATCAAATCCATCTTCATCCAGCCATTGTCCGATTAATGCACCGTCTCAAAGGGCCTGAAGGCATGGTGCTGATTACAGATGCACTTCAGGCGATGGGATTAGGTGATGGCAATTATATGTTTGGTGGTCATCACGTTACCGTTTCCGAGGGGATTGCAAGGCTTGCGGATGGCACTTTAGCATCGAGCACGGTGACTATGAATGAAGCGTTACGTCTGACCGTGGCTAACGGAATTTCAATGGAGGACGCCGTGCACATGGCTTCAACTACGCCTGCCCGTATTCTGGGTTTATCTCACAAAGGAAAAATCGAGGTAGGATACGATGCGGATCTCGTCCTGATGGACGAAAGGTATCAAGTGCAGTGGACGATGATTGAGGGTAAATTGTACTGTTAGAATTGAGGTAATCACAAGAGGCTGGTGTAAAGTTGACTAAACCTATTCGTTGCCTATATCCGATACATGGCCAATGTTATCATTACCCCATATCAGGTGCGCAGCTGATGTGTATAACCATTGTTGATGTAAAGGAGATATGAACATGAGTAAAGACAGTATAATTAAGTCCATGCTTTCGGATCAGGTAAGTATGACACCAAATGGATTTGTCGCAGATGAATTAAGCCCAATTCAGTTTGCAGATTGTTACGAGTTGTTTTTTGACAAAGTCTTGGAAATTAGTGCAGCGGATATAGCAGGAGTAGAAGGCTATGGTGAGTTCAACGAGGATTGCAAAACAGAGTATAGCACCTGCAGGCAATTTCTAATCGACACATTTGCAGAAGATAAAGAAGGATACTGGTATAATTGGAAGGAACTCTTTGATACAACGATTTTAGATCGTGACTTTGTCGAAAAATACTTGATGGAAATGGACACTAGAATTGATTATTGTGAAGGCAAACGTTATTTAGTTAATAATAATACGTTTTTTGAAATAATGATCACAGATGGAAAAACGACGGTCGGTTTCCCAGACTGGAGCAGATCCGGCATATGCGATTTCCTTTTAGATTTTGTCATTATGGACTTAAATAAGCCTTATTTAAACATACCTGAATTGTTATTCGAGTATTGCAAAAAAAGGAACATTGTCATACCGGATTTTAAAGAACGATTTTTATGTATGGCGTATTACAAGGGAATCGATGTTTTGCGGTGGCATGCGTCGATCGATGACATAGAATCTTGCAATTCTATTATGAAATCTATCGGTCAACTGAAGGATCGAATATACGCCTTATAAAGGGTGATCCTATGAAATATGAAAATGCCAGCGATATCATACCTGAGAAGTTATTGAAAGAAATTCAGAAATACGCTGCTGGAAAACTTCTTTATATTCCTACTGGAGAGGAAAAAAGGGGTTGGGGCGAGAAGTCGGGTTACCGAAATCAATTACAAAGGCGTAATATTATGATTCGCAATAAGTATGCCAATGGGGTAACGGTTTCGGAACTTGCGGATGAGTATTTTTTATCTTTGGATTCCATTAAGAAAATCATTTATTCGAAGAAAAATGACCAACAATTCACTTATGCTCCAACTGTACGATCTGCTGTACAGTATGCGAATATCGGAATGCTCGAAGAATGGATTCATTGTTATATGCTCCACTCCCGAAATGCTGCTCCTAGTTCACATGATTTTATGAGAAAAGAGTATTTGTATTTCGGTGTTGTTAAATTTCCTTTGCGTCTCATCGAGTTTAATGGAATCATGCCCGGGAAAGACTGTACCGATGAAGCAGACTCAGCTACTCTTCCACCACTTCTTATTCAATATAAAGAAGGCGAATTTTATTGCATCGAACAGAAGAAAGTATTAGCTACACTAAAACAACGCAAAGTAAATGCTTATCCAACCATAATTGTACTGAAGGAAACAACGAATTATAAAAGGTTTATGAAACACTATGAAAATGTTTTATTTTATATTAATCAAGTATGACTTTGCTAAACGAGCCACCTCATTGTTAATGAGAGATTCATACGCGCAGCGTCAAACAACAGACAGCGGGGGCGTCCCAGGTCAAAGGACCTTTTGGGACCCCCTTTTTTGCGTTTAAAAAACTTAAACAGCTTTTTCGTGCGTTTTGGAATGGCTGCAAGCTGTTCAACAACCCGGAATACCTTCCTGTACAATTTCGTTTTTATTGTGCTGAACCTGGTTTTAGCCGTACTGGTAGCGCTGCTGATTAATGAAATTAAGGATAAAGCGATCAGCCGGTTCTATCAAAGCACATTCCTGCTGCCGCATATCATCTCGATGGTCGTGGTTGCCTATCTGGTCTACAGCTTTTTGAATGTGGATAGCGGTCTTGTGAACAGATTATTAATCCATTGGTTTGGTTCGGAGGCGGTGTCTTGGTATGGAGAACCCAAGTATTGGCCTTACATCCTGGTCATCGTCAATGCATGGAAGAACGTAGGTTATCTATCCATCATCTATTTTGCTTCCATTATCGGAATAGACAAAGAATACTATGAAGCTGCCACGATTGATGGTGCAACCAAGTGGAAGCAGATGACCCGGATCACCATCCCGCTTATTTTGCCTGTCATCACCACCATGACTCTGCTTGCGGTCAGCGGCATTCTCCGGTCGGATTTCGGATTATTCTATCAGGTTCCTATGAATACAGGCGCTCTGATCCCGACAACAAATACCATCGATACCTTTGTCTATCGTGCCATGATTCAATCCGGGGATATCGGCATGTCGACAGCAGCTGGATTCTATCAATCCGTCGTTTGTTTAGTGCTCATCCTGGTAGCAAATTCGGCAGTAAGACGCATTAATAAACGTGACGCTTTATTTTAACAAAGGGGGAGAGATAGAAATGGTGAAGGAATGGAGTTGACCACGCTGGTTGGAACCGTCGTAAGCCTGTTGATAACAGCGCTTTTTGCTTATCCGTTATCCAGACCCGAGGTCTATGTGATCGGGTACACTAGTGTCCCTCCTACTTGAGCTAAATTCATAGCCGATTACATGACAACCTTAAAAAAACAACAATACACCTTAATTTAGTCCCTTTCCGAATTTGAGAAATGGGATTAGAACTAAGATACCATACAATAATTTGTATACATCCCAGAATGTGGTTTTTGTAACTCCGTGAAAGGGGGATTGCTTATACCGAGTGTTCAAAAAGCATTAATAAAGTCAAACTCATATGGGAAGACGCCTATGGGAAAAGCTACAAAATTCAAGTGTCGACGGATACGGCAGCGCCTGTAAATTGGACGGAGGTATACTCCACTTCAACCGGTGACGGAGGGATGGACGAAATCTCATTCGCAGCACGGGATGCCAGATATGTAAGGATGTATGGCACGGCAAGAGGAACATCTTACGGGTACTCTTTGGACGAGTTTGAGGTGTACGGTTCCGCTGCTTCAAGCAGCGATACGGATCCCCGCGATATGATCAGCAATGACGCAGGGCTTATCTTTTAGAAGTAACCATGGTCACAGGCAAGATGCCCGAAACCAATCCAATAGGAGGAATAGGAATGTATAAAAAATGGTCCATTCACGTACTTTGCCTCGTCCTTTTGATGTCGACTTTTCTCTCACCGGTGTTTGTACAAAAAGCCCATGCAGCAGGCGAGCAAAAGCCATTTCCCCAGCAAGCAAACTTTGCTGGAATTACGAAGCCTAATCATCTCTCGCAGTCGCAATTGAATGCAGACGTTATCGCTTACTATAATTCATGGAAATCCAGCTATTTGAAGAACAACTTGTCCTCCTTGCCCGGCGGATATTATGTGAAAGGCGAAATTACAGGAGAACCTGGCGGGTATAAGGCGTTGGGCTCTTCCGAAGGTCAAGGATACGGCATGCTCATTACGGTGTTAATGGCAGGCTATGATCCGAATGCCAAAACCATTTACGACGGCCTGTTCAAAACGGCCAGAGCTTATAAAAGCAAGGGAAATCCTAACCTGATGGGCTGGGTCGTAGCGGACTCCAAAAGCGCGCAGGGAGATTTCTACTCGGCGACCGACGGGGATCTGGACATCGCTTACTCGCTCATTCTTGCTCATGATCAATGGGGTTCCTCCGGTACAATCAATTATTTGGCGGAAGCCAAAAAAATGATTACGGATGGAATCAAGAAAAGCAATGTCACGACTAACAACCGGTTAAATCTGGGCGATTGGGATAGCAAAAGCGCACTGAACACGAGACCTTCGGATTGGATGCTCAGCCATTTAAGAGCTTTTTACGAGGTTACCGGTGATTCAACGTGGTTGAATGTCATCAATAACCTGTACAACGTCTATAGTTCATTCAGCGCCTCCTATTCGCCGAACACGGGGTTGATTTCGGATTTTGTCGTTGACAATCCTCCAAAGCCCGCTCCACGAAATTATTTGGAAGAGTTCCCGGAAACGGACGAATACAATTATAATGCCGCTCGGGTACCACTCAGGATTGTGATGGATTATGCGCATTATGGTGAAACGAGAGCTAAATCGATCACCGATAAACTGGCTTCCTGGATTAAAGGAAAGACGAGCGGCAACCCTAACAATATTAAAGACGGGTATAAATTGAACGGAACGGTGTCTCCATCGGCAAGCGGGGCGGAAGGTGTGTTTGTGGCTCCGTTTATTTCGGCAGGAACCCCGAATAGCGGCAACCAGGCCTGGATCAATAGCGGCTGGGATTGGATGAAAAGTCATAAATCCGGCTATTACAGCGACAGCTTCACCCTCTTAAACATGCTGTTCATTTCAGGTAACTGGTGGAAGCCAGGAGGGGGAGGCAACCCAGTAGATACGCAAGCACCAACGGCTCCGTCGAATTTGGCGGTTACTGCAAAGACTTCGTCCAGTATCTCTCTTTCATGGAATGCTTCTACGGATAATGTAGGGGTTACGGGTTATGAGATTTATAACGGCTCAGCACCAGCGGCTTCCGTTACAGGAACGAATGCGACCATCAGCGGCTTGAGCGCCAACACGGCCTACACCTTTACGGTCAAAGCCAAAGATGCCGCCGGGAATATATCGGGCGCAAGCAATGCAGTGACAGCCACAACAAATAACGATACATCGTCCCCGAATCTTGCCTTGAACAAGATGGCCGTTGCAAGCTCAAGCGAAGCCTCGGGCTTTGAGCCTGCTAAAGCTTTTGACGGCAGCCTGGCAACGCGATGGGCAAGCGCAGAAGGCGTTGACCCGCAATGGATTTATGTCGATCTCGGGGCAGTGAAGAACATCAACCGAATCCAATTAAATTGGGAAGAAGCCTATGCGAAGAGTTACAAGATTCAAGTATCTGTCGATAACGGGACACCTACCAATTGGACGGATGTATTCTCCACAACAACCGGGAATGGCGCCATAGATGATATTGCCATTTCGAACCGAAATGCGAGATACGTGAGAATGTACGGCACGGCCAGAGGCACCCCTTACGGATATTCCTTATATGAGTTTGAAGTGTACGGAACAGATTCTATGGGCAGCTCGGATACGGAGACACCAACGGTTCCAACGAATTTGGCAGTAACCAACACGACCTCCTCCAGCGTTACGCTTTCATGGGGGGCTGCAACGGACAACGTAGGCGTTACCGGTTACGATGTTTATGAGGGCGCCACGTTGGCTGCCATCGTTACCGACACGACAGCGACGGTTAGCGGGCTAAACGCCAACACGACCTATACATTTACGGTTAAAGCGAAAGATGCAGCCGGCAACGTCTCGGCTGCAAGCAACGAAATCAGTGCAACCACTAGCGGGGATACGGTGAACCCTGTCAAACTTACAGCGATCGAGGACAGCTTCGTTCGTGGCGGTACGTATGCCGGGGATCAATATGGCTCCCAGAATACGATGACTGTAAAGCTGCGCGCCTCTAATGCCTCTTACGATCGAGCAGGATACTTGAAATTTGATACTACCTCATTAAGCGGGTCTGTAAGCTCTGCTATTCTCAAAATCTATGTAACCAATATTCATAGCAATACGAGCTCCTATACAGTGGAAGCCAGGGGTATCAACAATGATGCATGGTCTGAAACGTCGATCAACGCAACGAACCAGCCGACAGAAGCCGGGTCTGCATTGGGGACCGTGACGGTAAGTCAAAAAGGTGCCTATGTGAGCTTTGATGTCACTTCATTTGTGAACAGTCAATCGGATGGAGTCGTAAGCTTCCGCATCGTCGGTCTAGATGAAGATATGGGTGCAGATTATGCGACCAAGGAACATTCGGATACGGCCATTCGTCCTGTTCTTATCATTAACGGAGATTAATGAATACATTAAAACCACGATCAAGTGAAATCTTGGATTAAGACACAAGGGCTGCCATTTGGGCAGCCTTTCACTTTGTTAGTCATGAACCATAGGATTACAGACATCCTTTCAAGAAACGGGACACTATGATGCCGATTAGGTTTTTATCTAATCGGCATCAGCTTTCTTTACAATGAAACTAAACTAGTATAATAACATTTAGTGCTCCGGATAGCCTGTGTTCTAATGTATGTAAAAGTCGTAAACTATACATGCTATCATGATAAGGTTCTATAATTTATGATGATATTTGTAATCTATGAGTCACTTTATCATCCGTTCGATATGTACAATAAAGATATATCGTTTTCAGTTCATATGAAATGAGGGCCCAATATGCGTTACCTTTATGAATTTATCGAGCATCAAGATGATATGCCTTTTAAGCTGTTTGTCAACAGTGTGAAGCAGGTTCCATTTCACTGGCATAAAGAGGTGGAGATTGTCTATGTTCTCCAAGGTTCTGTTATCATGCATCTTGACCAGAAGCAGTATACCCTGCATCAGGACGATGTCATTGTGGTGAACAGCATGTCGATCCATAAGTTTGAACAGAATAGCCCTGACAATATTTTATTAACGCTTCAATTTGGCCCGGAGTGGCTGCATAATAATGTTTTTATTTCCTGTAATTCTACGACAGAGGCTGAGCCGATCGGTTTCCGATTTGACACAATCAAGCAAGAGCTTGCAAAGATGGTGTGGGAGATGAACAAGAAGTCTCCAGGCTATCGAAGCTACACGATGGGAAGGCTGCAAACCTTATGTGGGCATTTATTGCGATATTTTTCGGAAGGAATCAATCCGGAAGCTGAAGATGGCAGCAAGAGTTATGACTATAAAAGGTTGAATCGGGTTCTTACCTATATCGATCAAAATTATAAAGAGAAGATTACGCTGCAGACGATGGCGGAACAAGAACACTTAAGTTTGCATTATTTTTCTCACTTTTTCACCGATAAAATCGGTATTCCTTTCCAAAAGTATTTAACGCTGATTCGTTTGGAGAAGGCCCAGTCGGAGCTTTCCGGAAGTGAAAAGAGCATTACCGAAATTGCGATGGATTGCGGTTTTGCGAACGTAAAGCTATTCAATAAGTATTTCAAAGAAAAGTACGGTTGTACACCAAGCTCGTATCGTGAAGCCGCTGCTCCGCTTCAGGATAAGCCTAATCGAAAACCGCTTACATATGAAGAGTCCTCTAGTGGGGACTATTATGAATTAGATACGATCAATGCGATGGGGTCGTTATATCGATATCTGGAAGTGAAGTCGGATCAAGAACAGGAGAGGGTGAACCCTCTAACGTCGGTTGTTACGGATCAGGAGCAAATTCGGATTCAGCCGGGAATGTTGTCAACAGGGTACAAAAAGCACTGGAATGTTACCACAACAGCGGGCAGGGCAGTTGAAGGGCTGCGCGATGACTGGCGTCGGCAGCTTTCCGAGCTTAAAGCACGAATTCCTTTTGAATATATACGTTTTCATGGCATCTTTAATGATGAGATGATGGTATACAACGAAGAGGATGACGGTACTCCGGTCTATAATTGGGCTTATGTTGACAAGCTTTATGACTTTCTTGTTGAGCTGGGAATCAGGCCGTTTGTGGAGCTAGGCTTTATGCCGACCTTGCTCAGCCGTTCCAACGAAACGGTATTCTGGTGGAAAGGGAATATTTCCCCTCCAGCTGATCAGGCAAAATGGGAGGCGCTTGTTCGTGAGTTCGTTCGGCATTGCTTAAATCGCTACGGGGCCGAGGAAGTAAAACAATGGTACTTTGAAGTATGGAACGAACCGGATTTATCAGGCGTTTGCTGGGCAGGAAGCAAAGAGGAATACTTCTCCTTTTATGAATCTACCATTCGAGTGATCAAGTCGGTTCTTCCTGAACTAAAAACAGGCGGACCTGCTTTAGGTTATGGTTCACTTTGGAACGACACATGGGCCGAGGAGTTTATGGAATATTGCAAGAGGCATCATGCAGCGATCGATTTCTTTTCTTTTCATATCTATTCGGAGTATCCTCAGCTCAAAGCGGAGCAGAATATGTTAACGAAAATGATGCCTCCAACTTTTTATAAAGAGAGCATCCATCGACTGCAGGAAAAAATGGAGCTTGCCGCTTTCCGTGATTTGGAGCTGCATATTACCGAATGGAACTTTTCCCTCTATGACCGGCATCTGTTACACGATACCATGTTTATGGCCCCATTCGTGATGTATCATGCGATGAATACACTGGGAGATGTGCAGGCCATGGCTTTTTGGTGCTTCACTGATGTGTTTGAGGAAAGTCTTGTTCCATCCTCTCCGTTTTATGGAGGTTTTGGTTTAATGAATCGGGATGGACTTAAGAAGCCGAGCTATTACGCCTTTGAGCTTCTTCAGAAACTGGGTGAAGAGATAATCGTTAAGGGTGATGGTTATGTAGGTACTCAGAATAAAGACGGGAGCATACAACTTCTGCTGTATCATTACGTCCATTTAGATCATATGTTTTCAAGCGGGGACTGGTCGGAGATGTCCAATCATAACCGTTACAGCGTGTTCGAAGAGAAAGGCAGCAAGGTGTTTCAAATCAATATTTCTCATCTACCGGGAACCTATAAATGCACAACCTATCAGATGGACCGGGATCATGGCTCCGTTTTTGACGAGTGGGTTCGCATGGGAGCACCCGAAATCTTGACGGAGGAGGAACTTGCGTATCTTCACGGAAGAAGCGGCCCGGTCATCCGGACAGAGATAATACAGGATCAAGGTTGGCAGAAAGAAATCAATCTTCCACCGCATGGTGTGCTATTGCTCACATTAGAGAAACAGTTCTAAACACAATCTTCAAGAACACCTCCTCCATGAGAGGGGGTGTTTTTTGCTGTCGATTCCAAGTAGATGCCATTAGCCGGATCTAAGGATAAGAATTGGACAAAAAACGCCCATAGGCGAGGCAATTTACAACGAGTAAGCGTTAACAAAAGTACCTATACTATAGCTATGTGCACAACAGAATTACAGGAGGGGAATCAACAGATGAAGCGTTTTATGAGATGGATGACGGAATCATTTGCGCCAAGATTGGATGCGATTACAAATAACATTTGGATAGCATCAATACAAGAAGCCATTATGGTTGCCATCCCGATGATTTTTATCGGTTCTATTATTACTTTGATCTCAATTTTGCAAGACTTCATTCCTGGCATGCCGGATTTGACGCCAATCACAACATTCAGTTTTGGCCTTCTCGGTTTGTTTATTGCATTTCTGACGCCGTATACGGTTATGGAGAAAAAGGAGAGGCACAAAATCAAGCTGCTCGCAGGAATGACCGGCATATCCTTATTCCTCATGCTGCTTAATCCCGTCGTAAACGAAGACGGAACCGTTCAGTTCATTCTTGAGCGTTTCGGTCCTGCGGGTATGGTTACGGCACTCATTGTAGGCGTCTTCATCGCCGTCATCATGAATGTCTGCGCTAAGTTTTCTTTCTTTAAAAAAGGGTCATCCATGCCAGAGTTTATTATGGATTGGTTTGACTTCCTGGTACCGATTGCCGTGATCATGGGCATAGGCTGGGTTCTAGTATATCAGCTCCACTTTGACATCTTTGGACTGATTGTGAGCGTGTTTGAACCTATTAATGCTATGGGGCAAAGCTTGTTCGGGTTTATCCTATTTAACTTTATTGGGGTTGTACTATATTCCTTCGGAGTTAGCCCGTGGGTTCTGATGCCAATATGGTATGCCATATGGATTCCGGCGATTGAGGAAAATGCCGCATTGGTTGCGCAGGGACTGGATCCTGTCAACATTAATACATTTGAAACATTTTTCTCCGGATGGCTTGGAATCGGAGGGATGGGTGCAACATTGCCGCTTGTTATCTGGTTCCTGTTTGCCAGATCCAAAAAGCTGAAAACCATTGGTAAAGCAACATTAATTCCTTCCCTGTTTAATATTAACGAGCCTGTTGTGTATGGAGCGCCAGTTGCCTTCAATCCGCTATTGATGGTGCCTATGTGGATTAATGGTCTCATTACGCCCATTATCGTCTACTTAGCTCTTGATATGGGATTTGCACAAATACCAAGTAAAATCTTCCAGCTGTGGTATACGCCGATCGGTATATCAACTTACCTCATGTCCGGATTCAATGGACTTATTCTACTCGCCGTTGTCTTGCTGATTGTGTTCGCCGTATGGTTTCCGTTTTTTAAACTGTACGATGCGCAAGAATTGAAGAAAGAGCGGGAGTTACAAGAAGAAGCTTGATATGAAAGGGTGGATACAAATGAAAGCATCGATCAACGAATTGATAAAGGAAATGACACTTACTGAAAAAGCATCCCTGTGCGCGGGATTAAATATGTGGATGACCAAAGGGATCGAGAGACTTGACATTCCGCCGGTTCATATGTATGACGGAACGAATGGGATTCGAAAAACGAACAGTGACGATGAAATGGGGATCACGACAGAGAATGTTCCCGCAACTTGCTATCCCACGGGCTCCGCTATCGGTTCTTCGTGGAATCCTGAACTGCTGCACGAAGTTGGGGAGGCACTTGGTAATGAATCCAAAGAGATGGAAGTAGAATTGCTGCTCGGCCCAGGAATCAACATGAAGCGGACTCCGCTTGGGGGAAGAAATTTCGAATATTACTCCGAGGATCCCTGTCTGACAGGCGAACTCGGCGCTGCTTTCATCAATGGTCTCCAAAGCAAAGGAGTTGGCGCTTCGCTTAAACACTTTGCTTGCAACAATCAGGAATTCGAGAAAATGGTGACGAGTTCAGAAGTGGACGAACGGACGCTGCGCGAAATTTATTTAAGTGCCTTTGAGCGAATTATTAAAGAATCGGATCCTTGGACCGTCATGTGCTCCTATAATTTGCTTAATGGCTCGTATACTAGTGAGAACGAGCATTTATTACATGATATCTTGAGAGAAGAATGGGGATACGAGGGCGTCGTGATCTCAGACTGGACAGCTGTGAATGATCGGATCCGTGGGCTGAAAGCAGGACTTGATCTCGAAATGCCGGGGCCAGCCGGTTATAACACGAATGCGATTATCAAAGCCGTGGAGAGCGGAAATCTTGCAGAAGAGCAGCTCGACAAAAGCGTTGCCCGTATACTAAAACTCGTAGAACGTGTAACTGGTATTGAAGAATCGGCTCCGGTATCTGATATGGAGTACCACAATCTTGCGAGAAAAGCTGCAGCAGAAAGCATTGTGCTCTTAAAGAATGAGAATGGCATTCTTCCGATCCATGCAGAGTCAACCCATTCCATTGCAGTTATCGGCCGTTTCGCCAAAAAACCTAGAATTCAAGGAGCAGGCAGCGCAAAAGTAACGCCGACGCGCGTTGATATTCCATTTGAAGAAATGAAGGCGTTGGCTGGAGCTTCCGTTGAGATGAGTTATGCTCAGGGCTACCCTGAAGATGACTCCATTCATGTGGAGATGATCAAGGAAAGTGTCGCATTGGCGGCGAAATCGGATGTTGCAGTTATATTCGTTGGCCAGCCTGAGTACGCCGAGTCCGAGATGCGTGATTTGAAGGGCATTGATTTGCCAGAACAGCAGATTCTGCTTATTCAAGCGATTGCAGCCGTACAACCTAAATGTATTGTGGTGACCAGCAGTGGTTCAGCCTTGGCGATGCGTCCATGGGTTCAGCATGTTCCCGCTGTCATTCACTCATGGCTGTCCGGACAAGGTATGGGTAAAGCAATTGCTGAAATCTTGTTTGGACAGGTGAGTCCTTCCGGTAAACTGTCCGAGACGTTTCCAGTTAAACTTTCTGACAATCCTTCACATATGAGGATCCGTGGTGAAAACGGCAAACTGTATTATCGAGAAGGGCTGTTCGTCGGCTATCGATACTACGATAGGAAGGAACTCGCTCCACAGTTTCCGTTTGGCCATGGCTTATCCTACACTTCATTTGCCTATAAGGATATGAAGGTAGCTCAAACGGAGACAGGGATCACAGTCTCTTTCTGGCTGGAGAATATCGGAAACCGAACAGGGAAAGAGGTCGTTCAGCTTTACGTCCACGACGAAGAATGCACATGGACACGTCCAGAGAAAGAATTGAAGGCATTTTCTAAAATCGAGTTGGCTCCTGGGGAGAAACAGCAGATTGTCTTTGAACTTGAAGAGAGAGACTTTGCTTATTACAACACCAAATATAACCGCTGGGTAGCGGAGAGTGGTTATTTCCAAATTGCACTCGGCAGCTCTTCTCGTGATATCAGAATCACGGAGCGACTGTATTGTGATTTTGGGAAGGAAGAAGTATCATTTCATAAATTCAGCTTGGTTAGCGATTGGATCAACGACCCCACTGCGAAATCCGTATTGGAAGAGTGTCTGAACGAGATGAATCAGCATGTCGTAGAGAAGATTTACCTCAATGAAGAGTTCATCGGATTTTGGGAAGACTGTCCAGTCATTAAGATTTTGCAAATGTATGGTCAAACCTGGATGGTTGACCGCTCACCGGATGAAATCATTGAAGAGCTTATAAGTCGAGTCTATCAGCGACGCGGTAACATGTAAGACAAGATAATATTCCTTATAAAAGCTTGGGATCTGAAAAAGGATTCCAAGCTTTTTTAGTGTTCAAAATGGCGCAACGACCATAATTAGGCCCTGTAATGCAGATTGTCAGAGAAGCAGCTCTGATGCAGCAGTTGTGCAGAACATGGCGATCCACCTGAACAAATTACTTGAGGAGTTCGTTTTAGACTGTAGTGATTTATTGTGCTGTCACATTATGGGTCGAGTTGTTCGTTGTATAGAGTGAAAGGGGGGGAGAGGGCTTGAATGACGCGGAGATAAGTCAGATCATTGCAGATGTGTTGGATGGGGGGACAGAACAATTCGAGAAAATCATGAAGGTTTATCAAAAACCGATTTTTCTCTACTGTTATCATATGCTGGGTAATCATGCCGAGGCCGAAGATAACGCACAGGAAGTATTTTTGAAAACATTCCGCAGCTTGCGGAAATATACTCAATATGAGATGGATTTTGGCGCATGGTTATACAAGATAGCCTATCATCAATGTATTGACATCATCCGTAAGCGAAAGCTGGTGAAATATTTACCTTTCTTTTACCAGGATGATAAAGAAAATAATGATGTCGATATGCATATTGAAGCCAACTATTTTGATGAATCCGTACATCAGGCCATGGCGAAATTATCGGCGGAAGAGCGTAATTTGTTAATCTTACGTTGTGTCGAGGATAAGAGCTACCAGGAGATCAGTTTGATTCTCGGCAAGAACAGCGCAAGCCTTCGTAAAAAATACGAACGTACATCTGCAAAATTTCGAAAGTATTATGCTCAAGTAAAGGGAGTGGGAATGTATGAATATGGACAGGGAACGGGATTTGAAAAAACTGTTTGATGACCCGCGCATTCCCGACGTCGACCTGACAGGAAAAGTAATGAATACACTATATGCTCAGCCAAAAGAAAAGGAGAGGTTTTTTGTGAAATATAAAGTTGCTTTAACTGCGTTTGTAGGTATGATGTTAATGGCATCGACGGGTTATGCGGCCGTGCAGTATCATTCTTTGAACAACAAGGATGGCGAAGTCGTATATGAGACTAAATCGACCAAAGAGTACGAAAAAACAGAATCGAAAGATGACGTAGAGCGATTCGAAGCGTTTTATGATCTTAAAGAGAAGTTGTTAAAGAACGGACAAGCCGCGCTGTTCTACGTTGCTGCCAATAACCCGAATCATCAGACAGATCTGGGAACGAAGGTGACTAGCTTCGATAATCTTACTCAATTGCGCGATAAGATTACGGATAAATCCATTAAGATCGCAGATAAAGTCAATGGAAATTATACATTCCAAAAGGCGGACGTGCTCTTTAAAAATGTTCAGGAAGTAAATCCGCCTTCTCCGGAAGAAAAAAAGAAAATGGCAGAAAAGCTGAGAAAGCAGGCGGAAGAATCCAATCAGGGATATGCCATGATGCCGATTGAAATGACAGATCAGTTTTTCCTACTCTTTGCTACGTATCAAAATGGCGAAGATAAAATCGGGGTTAATATCACTAATCTGAGTGGAAAGAGCAACCCTACAACGTATATTGACGAGAACGTTGAATTTAAGCAGGAGAAGGTTCAAGTGAAGGGAGTAGAAATGCTGCATACAGAATTTGGTCCTTCGCAGAGTCACGAGCTGAAATGGGTATACGAGAGCCCAGATAAAAAGGTAAAATACGCCTATACTATAAGTGGGGACATAAATAAAGTAAGCAAAGAAACTTTGATGAAAATTGCCGAAAGCTATTTGGAATAATAAATTTTAACCAACGGGAATCTTCTCCAATGCGAATTGGGGTTGATTCCCGTTTTGGGATGATAAACAGTTTTCTATGTAGGCAATTACTTAAGGGAACTTAAAGATTATTTATAGTTCGCTTGGAACTTTATGCCTTCTCTGAGCGTTGTATTTGTCGTGAAGCAAGAAGCCATAACAAATGGGAGGGCTATTCATGCTTAGAATTGAAATGAAACGATGGAGTAAACTCCTCAAAGGTCAACTACTCCGGCTTATCATTGCAAGTATTGCCGTGGGCTTACTTACTGTCCATGGCGTGTTGGCAGTACCACCTTCGCAAGTGAATGCAGAAGCAGCCGATATTTCGTTACGCAACTGGTATCCTTCCTCAGTCTTCAAAGTACCAGAAGTAAAACCTTCTTGGACGGTGAAGGTGGACAACTATCTGGATATGGATGACGAGAATTATCTGGGTCGCCAGGCGATTGCTGAAGATGGCAAGGTGTTCGCATTCACCGGGAAAAAGCTGATTGCCATCGATGCGAGTACAGGCAAGCGGTTATGGAGTTACGGTAAGGACCTGAAGCCTTACGTTGTATTTCATAATGGCGTTATTTATGGCCTATCGGGAGATCAGATGCCATACGCTTTGAATGCAAAGACAGGCAAATTGAAATGGCAGTCGAACACATCCATCTACATGGATACTCGGCTTCGTACGGAAGTGCTGGTTCCAACTGTCGATACGCTGTATGCAATAAAAGGGAGCAGTACCTTCGCGTTTGATGCAGCCACAGGAAAGTTACGGTGGAAAACGAACGAGCCGTCAGGAGAAGGACATGGCACTGATTATCTTCAGGAGGCGGATGGAGTAATCCTTCGGACGTTCTATATACAAGGAGCGCTCACTTCTCTTCAATTGACTGCCTATGACAAGAAGACGGGCAAGAAGTTATGGGACCATTTTGGTCAGGGAGAAGCGCTCCAAATTAAAAACGGTCTCGTGTATTCGGTTGACTATTATTCTCCATTGCTGACTGATTATCAGTCGCTGCCGGACCGCAAATGGATCGTAAATGTGTATAACCTTAAGACCGGCGTAAAGAAGAGCAGCCGAGAATATAGCTGGAAAATGCCGGGGGATCCGCCATATGAGTACGGCGGAGGCGGCTTATTTATAAACCAAGGGAAGTTATACATGGATCAGGGCAATAAGGTGGCCGAATATAATTTTGACACCTATAAGAAAGGTGAGGCTCCTCTGCGAACTTTTCCCCGCCCTTACGAAGGCGACTGGGAGTTGATCGGACTGGTTCAGGAACGGTTGATTTTCAAAGACCGAATGACGGGTGAACTGGCCGGCACCAAGCTGGCGAGCGGACAACATGTCGATTGGAGAGGCGATGCACCTGTTGCGCAGATTGACGTATATGGGAAAGGGTTATATCGGGCGCAGCGTAACGGCACATTACTCGGCATCAATATGTTGACGACGTTGCCGATTTTTAGAGTAACGACGGGTGCAGATTTACACGAGTCGACGCTAAAGACAAACGGTATGATCATCATCCAAGCGGGGGGTAAACTCCTCGGGGTAAAGGTACCGGCATCGTTGAAATAAAGGAATAGCTTGTGCTACTTGAATCATATTTCGTTTTAACAATAAAAAATCCCACCAACGAAATTGGATGGGATTTTTTGTTTAAGGTTGGGTGAGTGTTTCTATCTTATGGATGCTCGGTGAGACTGGATAAAGGGACGGTCATTTCCTGCTCCGAGTTTCCGATCGGATAGACCCGAGCGGTTTCATCCTCATTGACATGCTGTATAAAGATAGGGGTATCCTGATAAGTGACATTTTTCATAATGGCCGATTCCGAAATTTCAATCGCTCTTTGTTTGTTCATGACAGTTCTCCTTATTTCGAAAGATCTTTCAATGGATCAGCCTGACGGTGAGAGGCTTTTTGTATGTCTCGATCCAGCTTCGATGGTCCTTGAATTTCTTCGGCAGCCTCCATTTGATCATTCAGCTGTTGTTCTATTTGTCCGATCCCATGTGCTTCTTGATGCTGTTTGCTCTTCGCCAAAACGATCCCTCCATTTTGTAGTAAGACCTTTGTAATCTCTGCATTACTACAATGCACCAAAATAAACGAACTTATGCAGTTGTTCACGTGCATTCGCGAAGGGTTATCTTCAGAAATCATAAGAAGAGTGGTATTATATTGATTGGTTAATAATTCCAAAACAGGAGTCGCACAAACTTCTTAACGAATACTCTTCGAATGAAAACATAATCGTGATCGAGATTACAGTAATCAATACAAAGTCGCTCGCTTGAGCGGCTTTTATAATTATTGGTCTATAGGACTCTTAAAAAGATGGAGGTATCCTGAATGGCAAGCTCGAAGCTATTGCTTAAAGCAGCAGAATCTTTCGAATTTCAAGTAGGAACGTTAGTCTTCCTGAGTAACTCAACCAATGAAGTATATCGGTTTACGAAGGACAATCAGTCCTATATCTTGCGCTTATCTCAGAAATCACACGAATATGTACCGAAGATAAGGGCGGAGGTAGATTGGGTTTATTACTTGGTGAAGAACGGAGTACGTGCTTCATTACCGATTCAAACATGTAATAATGAGTTAACGGCCATATTCTGCGATGAAGATAAGTGGTATATAGCAACTGCTTTTCATGAGGCTGCAGGTCGCTTTTTTGATAAGCACAATGAACAGCTATGGGGCCCGAAGATATTCAGAAATTGGGGAGAAACCATGGGAAGGATGCATAGGCTATCGAAATCATATGAAGCATCAGACATCCTTGTGAAGAGAGACAGCTGGAGCAGAAGAAGCATCAATAATCCTCATCTGGAGCAAGGCAGTTTCAATGTACTTCTTGAAAAATTGATCTCTATGGAGAGTACGATTGATTCACTGCCTAGGTGTTGCGATTCGTTTGGACTCATACATCATGACTTCCATCCTTATAATTTTTTTATCGACAACAGTGAAATAACGGTTTTTGATTTTGATGATAGTATCTATGGCTGGTTTTCATTAGACATTGCAATAGCGGCCACTCATGCCGTTTGGTGGGGAGTGCATGCAGAAGATCGTGTCACAAAAAGCAGGTTTGCCCAACGGTTCTTGCGTGAATTCCTCATGGGTTACGAGAAGGAACACCATCTCACCGAGTACTGGAAACAAACAATCCCCATGTTTATGGAGTATAGAAATATTTGTTCTTTCTTCTGGTGGCTTAGTGAATGGAATGGGCATGAGAGCTGCCTTACAGAGAACCAACAGAATGCAATCAACCATGCTGTTATGCTGATTGAAAGAGGCTTGCCTTTTGATGGCTGTGATATTCAACTTTAGCAACATGATAGCTTATTTTAATGGAGGTAGTAAATTGAGGTTAAAAGCGTGTATATTAATCGTCTTCATGATTCTAACGGGTTGCTTTGCAGGAACTAAGGAACAGATCTCACCTGAGACCGATTCGACATCTTCCAAGATCGAATTTACACCGGTGGATTTGTTCCAAGGGGACGCAGCGAAGTTTAAGCTATTTCTCGGTCCGATGACGGGTGCATTTAAATTAAAGTATGAGGGAAATAAACCTAACGTCAGCTTGGACATCGATATTTGGAAGAACGGGCAGAAGGTAGATTCGGCAGGGTCGATCGGAGATTTGTTTTACAGTTCGAACGAGCAAAAGGGCAGCAACGAAGTAGAACTAATCGTATCCGTTGACACGGAATCCATAGAGGGTCAAAAGGAGTTCAGCAAGATTAAAGTCAACACCACTTCTCACACGGGATCAAGTCTTTCTACCATTACTATTCCTTGGGACAAAAAGTTGACAGCACACGGTTTGATTCAGGATATGCGTCCACGTTCGTTTACGATAGACCAGCCCGTGCATGTATTTGGGATGCATGCTACAAGTACCAATAAAATACATACAGCGGATCTTTCAACGGAATCGTTGAGAAAAACGGAGTGGGCACTTGTGTTCACCTTGCGTCTTGATGAAGAACACATAGAATAAACGCTTTGGGTTACAGTGCTTGATCCATGATCACAATTAAAGCAGAAACAAGACTGACGTTGAGGAATGAAAACAGGTCAAATATAATGGGGGGGAATTATAAAATAACGTTAAGGGGTGATTGTAGTGAAGCAAAACAAGTATGATGATCTAGGATTTTTCGAGAATTACAATCAACTTCCCCGTTCAATCAAAGGATTAGAGGGAGCAGGAGAATGGGGTGCCTTTCGATCGATGTTTCCGGAACTTAGGGACAAAAAGGTGCTTGATCTCGGCTGCGGATTCGGGTGGCACTGCAGGTACGCAAGAGAACAGCATGCACGGTCTGTGGTCGGAGTGGATATCTCAAAGAACATGCTGGAGAGGGCAAGGTTGATGACCGATGACACGAATATAGAATATGTGCAGGCCGCAATAGAGGATTTTGACTACCCTGCTAACGAGTTCGATGTCGTGATTAGTTCGCTTGCACTTCATTACATTCGTGATTTCGAGGATATCTGTAAAAAGGTGTATCAGAGTCTAACGGTTGGAGGTTCGTTTGTCTTTTCAGTTGAACACCCCGTGTTTACTGCTGTGCCCGAACAAGATTGGTATTATGGCCCGGACGGGGAAAAGTTATTTTGGCCTATCGATCACTATCATGAGGAAGGCGCACGCCAAACTAGATTTCTTGACAATGAAGTCACCAAGTACCATCGGAATATAGCCACACAGATGAATGCGTTAGTGAAAGCAGGATTCCAGTTTAGGGAAATGTCTGAGCTTAAGCCAGAACACGAGCAGCTTCAGGATCCAGAATGGCATGATGCATTCAGACGCCCCATTTTCTTATTGATCGCCGCAGATAAGCAGGTCTGACCCGCTTGGACAAAATAAACAGAGGGACACCTAAACAGGTGTCCTTTTTAGTTCATGAGGAGAATCGGTCAAGGTGACGACCATTACATATTAAGCTGCCGGATATTATTCATTTGATTTCGGGAACTTTCATCGACCGTATGGAGTCTGTTTTGGTAAGGGGGGCGAACAGCTTGAGGGAGATGCAGATGCAGCATTCTGCGGAACTGAATATTTCGGACATCCGGATGCTAATGGAATCCTACGGTGAGGATGTCTGGAATTATGCTTACGTGATCACCAGAAATTCACATACAGCGGATGATATCGCGCAGGATGTGTTTATTAAAGCTTATCAAAATGTTTCCTTCTTTCGCGGGGAAGCTTCCATCAAAACTTGGCTGCTCAAAATCACCCGAAACACAGCGCTTTCCTATCTGAAACGAGCGTTTTTGCGTAGAGTGGTGCTGATCGGGCGATCGCCGGGTGATGGGCTGAACGGGACGATGTCTTCGCCATCTGCCGAGTCGGAGTATTTGAAACGGGAGGAGGCGGATGAGCTGTGGCAGGAGGTTCTAAAGCTGCCCGGTAAATTTCGAGACCCCCTCGTGCTGAGTGTACATCTTCAGCTAACCATAGAGGAAATATCCGGCATTACCGGTCTTTCGCCAGGGACGGTAAAGTCTAGAATTTACAGAGCTAAAAAGAAGGTTGCCGCCAGATGGGAAGGAGCGAACGACGATGAATGAATGGAAGCCGGATTGGAATAAGAGACTGGCTGGACCGCCCTTTAAGGAGCGGCGATTTAAAGCTGACATGATGGAGGATGTGGAAAAAAGACTTACGGTGGTTGAAATGAAACGAACCAGCCGTGGATGGAGACGACCTGCTGTAGCCATCATTCCAGCGATACTGCTTCTGTTAGGGGGTGGGATCTGGTTCGGAAACCAGCCCCCATCTATTCCCCATCCGGTAGCTCCAGGTCCAGGCACACAGGGGGGAGGAACGTTTTCCAGCATCCTGCTTGGAACAGGAGGCGACTTCGACTGGTGGAACCTTGCGAAAAATGAGATCAAACAGGCTAACGACCGCACGATCGTGACACTGACCGAAGCTCTCTTGCTGCGAGAGCTTGGCATCTGGGGCGGCCCATCGCCGGATATATGGGAGCATCCTGAGGTGAAATGGCCGCTTGACCGCTATGATGTGTCCAGCCCTTGGGTATATGAAGTGCACGTGAAGGAGATAAACGCAGAAGAAGCGCAAACCGTATATCGACTTCATCTGCTGCTGCGTGATTCGATTCCGATGAAGTATGAGGAAACGATAGACGTTACTATTCGTAACGATTCACACAGGATCACGCTTATTGAGCAAATCGACATAGACGAAACGGGAGCACCTTTGGATGGAATCAAGGTTGGAGACGAGCAGGGGAATACCGTGATATTAAGAGAGGATACGGAGATTGGCCTGAAGATGACCGGAACTCTGATACAAAAAGAAGGGATGATCCGCTCCATCCACGTTCAGTATGGCGACACGGAACATACCTTTCATGATTGGAAGAATGTGAGCAACGAAACCTACTATCCAGACGTTGCATTGCTGCCTGCAAAGAATAACAAGGAGGATGTACTTGCTATCATTTTGACAACCGGCTACGGTACTGGCATTAGAGAATCGGAGTTGAAACTTCTAACAGAAAGTTTTAGAGAGGTGATGTCAGCCGATCCGGTGCTTTCGGTAAAGTCCAAACTAAGCTACAAGGCGACAGCAGAAGCGGGAAAACGGATTTTTCAATTCATGCTGGACGGGGTAACTCGCACATTTGAATATAAGGAGGAAGACGCCGGTTTTTGGCTGGATCAGCCCGCTGTTGGCAACATAGTTAGTTATTACGTTGAGGGAGGCACCTTATACGCATCGGTGCCGATTCAGGTTTCGCCTGGAGAATTCCCGGTCGCGGTCCGGTTGCGGTACGAATACGACGGTACAGCGTTTCTTGTATCGGAGGTCTTGTTTGAAGAGATGTGAGGAAAGCGATCAAGTGATGATCTTGCATACAACGACCATAATCAAAGGCAAGAAGTAATCTTTTTGCTGACTAAAATGAAAGGGGCCGTCCACTGCCATCTATGATGACTTTTGGACGGCCTTGGAATAAAGTAGTTTCAACAATGTTAATGCATTTTAACCTACTTCTATCGTGGAGAGGCCTCATTTAGCCGGAGGTTATACTCCTACTAGTTCCGGAAGAACTCGACCTGATCGATATCCGCCCATTGGGAAGAGGACGAATTGGATACGTAAAATCCGATCGTCGCCTTGCCGCTCGTCACTTGAATATTGGATATCGTGACAGACGTCCACGCTGTTGTCACCGGACACCCGGTTTGAAGCATGCTGCCTCCATAGTCCTTCACTTCCATGACACAGCTGTTCTGGCCTCCGCTGCTGCGCATGCGGGCGCGCATCGTATACGTGCCGTTATCGAGACCGCTAATCGTCTGTCCGACATACGCGGTCGAAGGTCCGCTTGTGCCCGCGAGACCGACAAAGTAAGAGCCTTCGGCAGCGGGAAGCCCAACGCCGTCATTAGCTCCATGAATAAGAATCCGTTTCGGGTAATCATCGCCGTACGTCGTCCAGCCCGCTACATTGGCTGTTTCAAAACCGGGATTGTTAACGACATTCGTTTGCGGCGGTGTCACGACATGCCCGAAGCGCAGATAGATGCCGTTTGCCGGATAAGTTGCGCTGGTGACAGCTGCGACACGGGTCGAATCAATGGTCATCAGGGCATTCCAGTTGGAGGATTTCGTATCGGATACCGGAAAAACGTTGTTTTTGTACTGCCATGACGCGCCGTTATCGGAGCTGATCATCGTAAACATCGAGGTGTAAGGATCCCCCGTATTGGCGCTGCTTTCATCGGTCTGGAATGCGGCCATAAGACGGCCGTCGTCAAGCTTCACGACGAACGGAGCACCCGCCTTTTTGCCATTGCCGCTGGGCACGTACATCGTTTGGCGGGGAACCGACCAATTAAAGCCGTCCGGCGATATTTTATACTTGATGACAAAAGGGTGGCCGGCAACGTCCGAGGCTTCGAATACGGTTATATACCGCCCGTCGTTCATTCGCGTGATGACCGGCATACCGTCGCGGGAGCTGGCTGCCACTCCGTCGCTAACCGTGATGCGGTTGCCCCAGCCGCTTCCGTTCCAGGTCTTCATATACAAATTTTGCAGCCCGGTCGTTCCGACCGCAGCCGGACTGTCGTCCGCATAAAGCACCGAGATTGTGCCGTTGATCATGTCTAGATGCGGCTCCCACAAACCTTTAAAGCTGGAGGCGGTTGAACTCCCGACCAATCCGCCAGGCAAATCGCTCCAGGTGTAACCACCGTCGACGCTCCGCTTGACGTTAAGCTGGATGTCATAGGTCGAGCCGTTCTGTACGACCTGCCGATAGGCTAACCAAATTTCCCCGCTTGGCAGCCTTAACATTTGACCGTTCCCCACATTGCCGGCGCTGCTTGAGACAGCTGTGATCGGAGCGCTCCATGTATAGCCGCCGTCCTGCGTTCGGGAGACCACAATGCGCGTGTTGCCTCCGCCAGCGTTGGTGTCGAAGGATACGAGCCACTCGCTCGGCGTAAGCTTGAGCAGCCGAGGATACCATACGCCTCCCGATGGCGGCGTATAGATGGCAATCTGCTGCGAAGCCCACGCCATGCCTGATGAAGCGGCATGAACCGGTGACAATGGAATTGCCGTTAAAGCAAGCGCAAGCATGACGACGAAAGCAAGTGGTTTCTTCCAGAAGCCTTTGTTTCGAATCATATGCAATTAACCTCCCAACCCGAATTAGAAAGCGCTTTCTAAAAGGGATTGTATCGCAATTAATATCGTTTAAGATATACTAAATATATATTATTTTTCAGTGGGGACTGACGTAAAAAGCGAGGTCAGACATGGAGCATCCGTTATATAAACGAATTCAGAACGACATACGCCAGCGCATTCAGAGCGGCGAGCTGCAAGCAGGCGCCTTGGTAGCGTCGGAGAAGGACTTGGCTCAGCGTTACGGTGTAAGCCAGATTACAACCAAAAACGCGCTCAACGGCTTGGTAGAGGAAGGCTTGTTAGTGCGATATCGGGGAAAGGGCACCTTCGTTCGGGAGCAGGTCATTCTGAAAGAGCTACATCTTAAGTCGGGCACAAAAAAGACGATCGCGATTATTTTGCCAACGATGAAAACCAAGATCGACCAGCAGCTGCTGGATGGTCTGGAGCGTTATTGTGCGGAGCGGGAATATGACCTGTTGATCCGCATTACACGCGAGTCGCAAGAGGAAGAATACCGAGCGATCAAGCAGTTCCAAGAACGAGGCGTCGATGGGTTTATCATTTTCCCGGTCGAGCAGGAAAGCTACAATAATGCAATTCTACGCTTGTCGCTCGATCGGTTTCCATTGGTGCTTGTCGACCGTTTCTTGAAAGAGATCAAAGCGTACAGCGTCAGCTCTGACAATTACGGAGGCGTTCGCGAAGCTATATCCAGTTTGCTTGCGGTGGGACACAGGCGCATTGCCTTCCTGTCACCGGAAATTACAAATTCGGTTACGGACGAAAGAGCCAGAGGCTTCGAGGCCGCTTTTATGGAACAGGGCTTGCCTATAGACAAGACACTATGGTGCATGCTGGATTTGGAAACTATAGCAGAGGGTCACGGACAACGGGATGTCGTTCGTTTTCTGCGTGATCGGAGCGATATCACGGCCGTCTTTGCCGTTAACGCGGAATTGGCCCGCTATACCCATTATGCCATTCGGGAAATGAGGACGGGAGCAGGGAACGAACCGCAACTAGCCGCTTTTGACGATCCGGATATCGAAGGCATTCCTTTCGTCCGTCAGCAATTGGATGAAGTAAGCCGGCGTGCCGTCGATTTGCTGTCGGAACAGTTGTCCGGTACGCACGAGCCAAGGCGTGAAGTCGTACCGGTCCATTGGATTTGGCCGGAATGAATCGGACTTCACGAAGTTCGATCTAAGAATACAATGAAATAACCCATCAAGGGGTCGTCCTTAAAGTAGATTGTTGAGGGATATCTTAGAATTGCCCCATGGCATGTTGAATGTACAAAAGAAACCGTTCCTTTCGTAAATGGTTTGGGTTGAACCTCCATTTTACCAAAGAACGGTTTCTTTGCGTCTAAAAGTAAGCAATCTGCACGGCGTAGCGGAGAGGACGAATCGATTCCGGACAAGTGTCAGCGCTTGCCTTTGCCACCACATTTCATCCTTGCTCAGAACCATTCCAAGAAATGCGGGGCAACAGCGATGGGAGGAATGATTCGTAACATGGAGTGTCTTCTAACAGCAAGAAGGGGGCCTTCCGCAAGATCTAAGACCTTATGGGTCAGCCGCTTAGCTTAATTGATATAAAGAAACTTTGCATCTCAAAGCTCCTGCTGTTGATATCGTCTGAAAAGTCTCCATTAAGAGCAGTCTGTTTCCTTTGGAATCCTCTCGATAGATGTTTTTAGTCATTTACAAACACCAAGTTATAT
>NZ_JBMOSM010000016.1:0-104442 GCF_049316025.1 Paenibacillus sp. NPDC058898
CAGGGGGTAATCCCCCATTTCCCCTTTTGAAGTGACCATTTGAAATGTGAGAAACCCTGTACTTTGAAAAAGTACAGGGTTTCTCGACAATCTGAACGAAATCCATCCTTGGATTTCGTTTTTTCATGCCTCTGTTTCATCGTGGAAAATATTGTAATATTCTATCCCTCAATGATATTATATTATCCCTTTACTTTTATATTTTAACATTATTTAGTTGATTTAGTCACATATGGAGGCAATACCGATGAGTGCCGCCAAGCCCACACCCCCCTACCTGGTTGGGAACCCTCCAACGTCGCGGCTTTGTGGTTGCTTAAGTAATCCCATTACGTCTTGTGAACATTCGAAATCGTGGTGTGACCATGATCTTGATGTTCAATAGAATGAAGATATGTAATAGCCCCCAAGGTAGCTGCCGTATGCAGTCGCCCAGGGGGCTTCTCTACGTTTGCAACGTCAACGTTAGCATCAAGAACTCACGCCTCAACCAGAACTTCCTTTGGAGCTGTATTAATCTTCCCTAATAGATAGATAAGCAGCTGTTGATTATGCGAGGATATACGATTCAGAATTTGGGAAAGGTACTCATCCCTAACTTGTAACCCGCGCGTATATTCCTCTCGCCCTTTATAGGATATCGTCACCCAGACGATCCGTCTGTCATTTTCGTCCCGTTCCCGTTTGATCAATCCATTCTTCTCCATCCGGTCCAATAGCATCGTCACGGCTGCCGGACTTGTAGCCAGGTAAGGAATGAAATCGGAAGGTTTCATTCGCTCTAGCTCAGCAAGCACCTCCAGCACCATCAATTGCGATTCCGTCAATGTCGGTGCTAATCCGGCTTCCATATGGAGCTTATAGTCCTTAGCCAGCTTGGACCACACCTTGGCGAATTCGGCAGTATGCATGTTTATCCCGTCCCTTCAATTATGTCTGTCATGATCAAACATCGGATACCATCCGTGGATGTTGCACTGTACTTCGATGAATGGATTTCGTTTTGAACCAAAGTCATGATTCCATAATAGTTTATAGGATTAACTTTTCGCGGGGAACCTCCTAATATCCTTCTTTTTTCGTTAAAAAATATAATTTCCAACCAACCGACAAAACCCGCCAGCCCTTATATGACGGCGTTTTTCAAGGTTCACCTCACTTCGACATGGACGGACATATGTCAAATAGTATAAATAACAGTTCAAATATTACGCAAACACAAAATATAGCAAAAGCACCTCGACAAATATCATCGAAGGTGCTTTTCATCCATCTATCTTACAACAAACTTGAAACTACCTAAACGAAGGATGTTCATTCATTCTTGTTTAACTTTCTTTGCCTAACTCCGCATGCGGAAGACTTACCACATCGACAATCTGTCCTTGCTTGCCAACATCGGCAAGCAGCTTGCCTATCGATTTACGTTCCGCGATCGGAACTTTCTCCGTCTGAATCAGATAAGCTTGCCCGTCTTCGCTGTACGCCATAATCTGCAGCGGTTCACGGCAATAGAAAGCACCGACAATGGCGCTGCCGTTAGGCTTCACCCGCTTGCCTTCCTTAAACTCAAACGTAGCCATTCCTTTTCCGCCGCGGCTTTGCGTCTGGTAATCCAACACCAAGCTGCGCTTACCATAGCCAAAATCCGTGATGGTTAAAATTTCACCCTCATCGTTCTCCACCCATAACGCTGCAACGACTTCGTCCCCGTCACGGAGTTGGATTCCCCGGACCCCGCCGGATACGCGTCCCATGGCGTTGACTTCCTGCTCATTAAACCGGATGCTCATCCCTTCTTTCGAGATCAGCACAATATCTTTACTGTTATCACTTACGACGACCTGGATAATGCTATCTTCCGCAGCAACCTTGGCTGCCGCAACAGCGCCGGCCCGCTTGGTGACATACTCCTTGAGTTCTGTGCGCTTCACCTGACCTTTGCGGCTGACGAACACAAGGGATTTGCCCTCTTCTTCAAAGTTCGAAACCGGAATGACCGATACGATGTGATCTTCTTTCGGCACCTGAATCACGTTCACGATGGCCGTACCGGCATCTTTCCATTTGTATTCCGGAATCTGGTGAACCGGTAATAAGAAATACTGTCCACGGCTCGTGAATATGAGCAGATTCTCCAGAGTATTGACTTCAAACAGTCGGGTGATGTAATCCCCTTCCTTAACGCCTGAGCTTTCCAGCTCACCGCCACTTCGGGTGAAGGATAACATGCTGGTACGCTTTATATAGCCTTCATTAGACAGAGTTACGAGCACGTCCTCGGCGTTAACCAGCACTTCCAGATTAACCTTGATCTCTTCCACTTCTTCCTGAATGACCGAACGCCGGTCGATGCCGTACTTCTCGCGAATTTCTAGCAGCTCTTTGCGAATGACGGCAATCAGTTTCTTATCGCTGTCCAGTATCGCACGCAAGCCCTCGATTTTCTTCGTCAACTCGTCCAGCTCTTTTTGCAGCGAATGAATTTCAAGGTTCGTAAGGCGGTATAATTGCAAAGTCAATATGGAATCGGCTTGTCGCTCCGTGAAACCAAACATCCATTGCAGATTGTTCTGGGCATCCTGGCGATTCTTGGACGCTTTGATCGCCGCAATGACCTCATCCAGTATATTTAATGCCTTCACCAGGCCTTCCAATACATGCGCCCGATCCTCTGCTTTCTCCAGCTCGTACTGCGTCCGGTGCGTGACGACTTCACGCTGATGCTCGATATAGGCGGATAACATGTCTTTAAGCCCCAGCTGTTGAGGGGTTTTATTCACGATCGCAACCATATTGAAGTTGTACGTAACTTGCAGATCGGTCTTCTTGAACAAATAAGCAAGAATCCCGTTTGCGTCGGCATCCTTCTTCAGCTCAACGACGATGCGAAGTCCTTCCCTTCCGCTCTCATCGCGAACCTCGGCGATGCCCTCGACCTTTTTCTCCAGTCGTATGTTCTCCATAGCGGTAACAAGCCGGGACTTAACAACCTGGTAAGGAATTTCCGTGATGACAATCTGCTGCTTGCCGCCGCGAAGCGATTCAATATCCGTCTTCGACCGCAGATAAACGCGGCCTTTGCCTGTCCGATAGGCATCCAAAATGCCTTCGCCGCCCATAATGATTCCACTGGTCGGGAAGTCCGGACCTTTGATAAAGGTCATAATCTCGGCCAGCTCAATCTCCGGCTTCTGCATGACAGCAATACAAGCATCGATCACTTCCCGCAGATTGTGAGGCGGGATTTCAGTCGCGAAGCCTGCGGAAATCCCGCTAGCTCCGTTCACTAGCAGGTTTGGGTACCGTGAAGGCAGCACAACCGGTTCCTTAGCCGTGTTATCAAAATTATCCTTAAACAGCACGGTCCGCTTCTCGATATCCCGAAGCAGCTCCATGGCAATCCGCGACAATCTGGCCTCGGTATAACGCATCGCTGCTGCAGGATCATCGTCCTGGGAGCCCCAGTTTCCGTGACCATCTACAAGCACATGCCCCATCTTCCAAGGCTGAGCCATCCGAACCATACCTTCATAAATCGAAGAATCCCCGTGCGGATGGTAATTACCCATGACATCCCCGACCGTTTTCGCCGATTTACGATATGGTTTATCCGGTGTGTTACCCGAATCGTACATGGCATAAAGAATCCGGCGCTGAACGGGCTTCAGGCCGTCACGGACGTCCGGGATCGCCCGGTCCTGAATAATATACTTGGAATACCGGCCAAATCGGTCACCTACGACCTCTTCCAGATAAGCCGGTAAAAATTGCTCCGATAAACTCATTCCTTCACCTTCTATTCCTCAAACTCCGCGAAGTTGACATTTTCTACAATCCACCGCTTGCGAGGGTCTACTTTATCCCCCATCAGCGTAGACACACGACGCTCCGCTTTGGCAGCATCATCGATTTGTACCTGCAGCAATGTCCGTGTTTCCGGGTTCATCGTCGTTTCCCATAATTGCTCCGGGTTCATCTCGCCCAATCCTTTGTAACGCTGAAGTTCATAGTTCTTGAATTCCTTCAAGTAATTAGCCAACTGCCCTTCTGTCCAAGCATACCGTACCGTCTCCAGCTTTCCGGACTTGCTTGCGATTTTATATAGTGGAGGCTGCGCAAGATAGACGCGGCCTTCATCAATCAGCGGTTTCATGTACCTGTAGAAGAACGTAAGCAGCAGCACCTGAATGTGAGCGCCATCCGTATCCGCATCGGTCATGATGATAATTTTCGAATAATTGCTGTCCCCGGCGGTGAACTCCGTACCGATTCCTGCTCCGATCGCCGCTACAATTGCACGGTATTCATCATTCTTCAGGATGTCGGCCAGCTTCGATTTTTCCGGATTCATCGGTTTCCCTTTAAGAGGCAGTATAGCCTGGATTTTCGAATCCCGTCCCTGCTTCGCAGAGCCGCCAGCGGAGTCCCCTTCAACAATAAACAATTCGGTTCTCGTAAAATCCTTGGACTGTGCTGGCGTCAGCTTGCCGCCCAGATTGGAGCTTTCGCTGCGCTTCTTGCCGGTGCGCATCTCATCTCTTGCTTTACGGGCCGCTTCACGCGCTTTGGAGGCCTGAATGGCCTTCTTTAACAGCGTTTGTGCGATCTGCGGATTCTCCTCGAGGAAGATTTGCATCTTCTCCGTGACAATGCTGTCAACCGCGCTGCGCGCAGAGGCGCTTCCCAACTGGTCCTTGGTCTGGCCGACAAATTCGACCTCAGCCATCTTAACGCTGATGACGGTCATCATGCCTTCCCGAAGATCATTCCCCTCCAGGTTCTTGTCCTTTTCCTTCAAAAGATTGTTCTTGCGGGCATAATCATTCATGACACGGGTATACGCTGTCTTAAAACCCGTCTCATGCGTACCGCCCCCGCGCGTCGGGATGGAGTTAACGAATGAAGCCAACGTTTCGGTATAGCCTGCATTATATTGAAGGGCGATTTCAACTTCGATATCATCCTTCTCCGCATAAAAATGGATCACATCATGCAGCACATCCTTGCCTTCATTCAAGAACTGCACGAACTGGCTTGCGCCGCCTTCATAGAAAAACTCTTCCCCGTTGCCGCTGCGCTCGTCTTTCAATACAATACGAAGTCCGGAGTTCAGGAAGGCAATTTCCTGTAAGCGCTCTGCAAGCGTGTCGTAGTTCAGGTGCGTTCCCGTGGTAAACACGCGTGCATCCGGTTTAAACGTAATCTTCGTCCCGGTTTTGTTCGTATTACCAAGCACTTCAAGGCCCGTTACCGGTTCCCCGACATGCTCTTTTCCTTTTTTGTCCTTCCAGTATTCAAACCGTTGGCGGTGAATTTTACCATCACGGTAAATTTCCACCTCCAGCCACTCGGACAGCGCATTGGTCACAGATGCGCCAACGCCGTGAAGACCGCCGGACTTCTTATATCCGGAACCGCCGAATTTACCGCCGGCATGCAAAATCGTAAAAACAACCTGCGGGGTGGGGATGCCTGTCTTGTGCATTCCGGTTGGAATACCGCGTCCGTTATCGTATACCGTCGCGGACCCGTCTTTATGCAATGTAATTTCAATTCTCGAGCAGTACTTGGCCAAATGCTCGTCTACGGCGTTGTCCACAATTTCCCATACCAGATGATGCAAGCCTGACGAGCTTGTGCTCCCTATGTACATGCCTGGCCGTTTGCGCACCGCAACGAGGCCTTCGAGCACTTGAATGTCGTCAGCATCGTATCCTGAACGGTTGTTACCGCCGTTCTTCGATGACTCTGCAAACATATCGATCTGTTCGACCATTCATGCTCCTCCTTCAATTTCACGTATCTAGTGTATTTCTATTTCTACATTTCAATATTTTAGAAGAACGCTGTTCTCTAAAAAATGCAAACAAATGTTTCATGCTTTGTCCATTTTAATTCAAGATATCCCTTCTCGTAAAGACACTGAATGAAACAATAACCGCACAAATTGCCCAGAGGGCCAATACCACAAGGGAAAAATTCAAAGTCATTCCCTCAATTGGCGGCAAATTGCCGGCTAAATAATTGGTCAAATTCAGGTTTACCATGAACAAATATTTCGCGCTGCTCCACGCCGATGCCATATTCGTCAGAATATTTCCGGCAATTAATGCGGCCATCATAATCACAATGCTCGCCGCTGTACTTCGAACCAGCACGGACACCATAAAAGCCAGCATACCGACACATACGCCGACAAACCACACCAATCCGCCCTGCATCAGCAAATACTTCCACTGAGGAACAGCATGAACGCCAGACATATCCAAATCAGACCCAACAATTTGGAATCCCGTGAATACCGGTATGTCAAACCCCTTGTATCCGAAGGCAAGACCGGAGATCAGATAGGCTATGACAAAGGTGGAAACGACAATAAGAGACGTAAACATGATCAAGGCGATCAGTTTACTCAGCAGCACCTTCCATCGCTTCACAGGCCTTGTCAGCAGCATCTTGATGGTACCGGTCGTCCGTTCGCCGGAAACGATATCCGAAGCGATGGCCATAATGAGCAGCGGGATAAACAGAGATATCGCATTATTCAAAAATTCACGTGTGAACGTAACCCCGTTTGGTTGATTAGGATTCACATCATGCTGCAAATAATACTGCATTTGCTGAATAAAGATTTGCCTGTATCGTTTCCATTCATCCGGTACCCTGTCACTGCTAAGTGAATTCTCATTATCCGTGATTCGCTGCTGAAGCTCAAGCCGCCAGTCACTGTTGAACTTGTCCCGGCTTCGTTCAGCCGACTTCATCTGGGCATAGGTAAACATGGGAACCAGAACAAGAAGAACGAGCAGGACAACATAGAACCGCTTTCGTTTGATAATTTTGATACACTCGTTCTTGATCAGGGGCAACAGGTTACTCAATGCTCTCACCCTCCGTCATCTGCAGGAACAGCTGCTCCAGCGTAGGATTGATCCGATGAACCTCCCGGACCTGTACTCCCGCGGCTACCAGCCGTTCCACAGCTCTAGACGTGTATGTAGCGCTCATACGAGTTACAATAGCGTCCGAAGACATGCCTGCAAGCAAATTATCGTCGAGCACCTCCTCAGGGCGGTCGACAATTTGGCAATAATCCAGCTTTTGCAATATACGTTTCCCTTGCGCGGCAGGATTTAGATCCCAGATAACATGATCACTGCTGCCGGCAATCAACTCTTCGACCTCGCCAACCGCAAGCACTCTTCCGCTGCTGATGATCGCCACGCGATGGCATAGCAGCTGAATTTCGCTCAGTAGATGGCTGGAGACAAAAACAGCCAGCCCTTCTTCGGCCAATTGGTGTATGAACTGTCGCATCTCTTTGATCCCTTTCGGATCAAGACCGTTCGTCGGCTCGTCCAGAATGAGCAGCCTCGGTCTGCCAAGCAGGGCCTGGGCTATCCCGAGCCGCTGCCGCATTCCCAGTGAATATGTGCTCACCTTGTCATGAATTCTTCGATCCAATCTCACCGTATCCACAACTTCCTGTATTCGCTGCTGGTCAATGCCGGGCTGCATTCGTGCAAAATGCTCAAGATTTTCCCATCCCGTCATATACGAATACATTTCCGGATTCTCCACAATGGACCCAATATAACGCAGCGCCTGCTCCTGCTGGCGGTTCACATCATAACCGCAGACCTCGATCCTGCCGGAGGACGGTTTAATCAGGTCCACAAGCATGCGGATTGTGGTCGTCTTTCCTGCCCCGTTGGGCCCCAGGAACCCGAAAATTTCGCCTGCGCGCACGTCGAACGACACATCATGTATAATCCATTTTCGACCGATTTTCTTTTTTACATGCTGGACAGATAGTACGATTTCTTGAGCTTGTTCATTCATCTAGTTCCAACTCCCCATATGACATCCTCATCATGCCTACAGCATACCCTCTACAATTCGATCCGCTATCGCCTGATATCCTGCCCCGTTCGGATGAAAATGGTCCGAGGACAGATACTCGCCCAGCTTGTGCTGAAACAGATCGAACGTGGGGACCAATGTCATATTGGGATCCCGGTTCACAATCTCCATGACCGCATGATTCCATGCAGAGACCACAATATTGCCGGGTATCAACAAGTCTTCCAAATCGGAAAAAGGATGATACAGACCGATATAAACGATTCGCGCATCCGGATTAATGAGGCGAATTTTCTCCAGAATCGCCTGCAGGCGTTCAGATGCCTGCGGCAATGCAGCCATCAGCTTAGCAGGTTCGAGCTCCAATTCACCGGAATCCGCCGCCCCTTCCATCAGCCCGCTGCCTTGAAAGATATCATTGCCTCCAATCGAAAGCATAATGACATTGGCTTGCTTCAAGGCATACTGTATCCCCTTGTCGTCCAGCTTGGGAAGGAGTCCTTCGGTAGTCATTCCGTTTATGGCCAGATTCGCTAGCAGGCTCGCTGTTCGTCCATCGCCACTTAATTGATCCACGCTTCGGCGGACAAAACCGCTCCCGGTATTGTCCCCCGTTCCCTTGGCCAGTGAATCTCCAATCGCAGCTACCTTTAAATCATTCGGCAAAACCGATTGTAACGGAGCGCTCTCCGGCTTCTCCGGCGCTGTCTTTTCTTCGGACGCCTCGGATCCCCCACCAGTCAGCAAGGGCTGTCCTTGCGGATCATTAATATCCTTAAACGCATACACAAAACCAAGAATAAGCGCAATCGTTACAATAACCGACACGGAGGCAGTGATTCGCCATATCCATGCAGATGATTTCATGACATTCCCCCTACAAAATTCCTCATGTACATTACCTTAAGACTTCTATAAAAAATTTGCAAATCAAAACACGCAAAGAAGACTGCCCCGGACGCATTCTTTCGATGCGTGACCGGGGCAGCCCTTTAGATGAAACAAGATAAGTGCTTATTCACTGATGAATTCTTGAACCCAATATCCGTTGTAATATCCAACACCGATTTTGGTAAAGTTCGGAGACAGAATATTTTCACGATGACCTTGGCTATTCATCCATGAGTTCATGACTTCCTGTGGTGTACGTTGCCCTTTAGCAATATTCTCACCGGCATAGCCGTATGAAATACCGTAAGCTTTCATCATATCAAATGGAGAACCATGCGTCGGCGAAGTGTGGCTGAAATAATTGTTATCACTCATATCCTTCGCTTTATCCAGCGCCACGGTTGTCAGCTTAGCATGGACCGTTAGCGGCTTCAGACCTGCATTCGCACGTTCTTTGTTCACCAATGTGACAACTTCGGAGGCAAAATCCGATTTCTCCGTTGTACCCGCAGATTCGGAAGGCTGGGACGGTGTTGTAGATGGAGTGCTGGTCTCAGGCTTACTTGTTTCCGGTTTGCTGGTTTCCGGTTTGCTGGTTTCCGGTTGAGTCGTTTCTGGTTTTGTGGTTTCTGGTTTAGTCGTTTCTGGCTTGCTGGTTTGCGGAGTCTCAACAGGTTTGTCTGCCTGAGGCTTTTCGGTTTGCGGCTGCTGAACCACCCATTTAAACTGTGATTCCAAGCCTTGGCTCTCCAGGAATTCCTGGATCTTTTGTTGCCAGTTTACATAATTATTGCTTTCAGCAGGTGCAGCAGACGCCGTCGTTGGCAGCATGATACCGACAGCCAATACAGCAGCGATGCTGCCGCCTGCGATTTTCTTTATCCAATGGTTGTTCATGAATGCTCATCTCCTATGCTCATAGTTGTGAGTTTGCTTGACCGCCCGTTCTAAGATGAATTTCTAGGGTGCTGGACGATCAAACAATAGTTACATTTTTGTAATCTCGTACGAACACATTGTAACACATTTGATATCTTCGGCAATCCTACAATTGTTGGAAAATCGTCCTTGAATTCCTACCTACTTATATAAAAGAGCCCCAATCGGCTTTAGTCCCAGACCCTATGTAATGATAGATGTCTTATTAAAAGCAATAAATCTTTTCTTGTAACGGTGGTCCTCTAATCGTGTTTCAGGCCAAACAAGAAAAAACCCACCCCAAAAAGTGGGATGGGTTAATGAAAAGACCAAGACTACAGCTTTTTACTAAACTGGTATCCAGCCTTTTCAAATCCAATATGCTCATAAAATGCATGTGCGGGAGCAAGTTCTTCCCGGTTGCCGCTTGTGAGAAACAAGAGGTGGCTACCATGCTGTCTTCCCCATGTCTCTGCACCGCGAATCAATCTTTTGCCAATCCCTTGGCCGCGGCAGCTTGAGGTTACAATAACCGAAGTAATTTGAGTGACCGGTTCGGTCATAGTGAAGGATTTGACTTGACGAAGCATGATCATACCTACAACAACACCATCAACCTCAGCAATCAGATTGCCGTATAATGGATTGTCGTTCATGGCTTCCATCCGTTCCCGCATGACATTCAGCGTGGTCGGATAATTCAGTTCGCGCATCAAGGATGTGACAGCTTCCAAATCATTCTTCTCAAAGTTTCGAATCAGCAGTGCAGGCGCAGATAATACGCTTTCGATGCTCATTATACCCTCATGCTTCCCTTCTTCTATGAATTCTGAGTAAACTCTACTTCTATTTTGTAAGTTTATGAAGAAGATTGCAAGTATCAAGCGACATTTTTTTTACATTTGTGTCGGTTTTGTTAAACCTTTGTTAAGCCGTTTTTACAAAAATCGGTATTGTGCTTCAATCAGCCCATGGTACGTACCCTGCTTCTGCATAAGCTGGCTGTGATTTCCTTCTTCGATAATCTTGCCATGATCCAACACGACGATATGATCGGCATGGCGGATCGTTGACAAACGATGGGCCACGATGAAGGAGGTTCGGCCCTGAAGCAGCACTTTAAGAGCTTCCTGAATTTTCAACTCCGTCTCGGTATCGATACTCGCCGTTGCTTCATCCAGAATCAGAATCCGCGGATCGGCAAGGAGCGCTCTGGCAAAGGACAACAGCTGCCGCTGGCCCATGGACAGCATATTCCCGCGTTCCTCAACCTCCGTATCGTAACCGCCCGGCATCTGGACAATAAATTCATGTGCGCCGACCGCCTTGGCTACATCCTCAATCTCCTCATTAGTCGCATCCAGACGGCCAAACCGGATATTATCCCGAATCGTGCCCGAGAATATGAAGGTATCCTGCAGCACGATGCCAATCTGATTTCGAAGACTTTCAACCGTTACCGATTGGATATCGTATCCATCGATGGTTAATTTACCTTCGGTAATATCATAGAATCGGCTGAGCAGATTAATGATGGTGCTCTTGCCTGATCCGGTATGACCGACCAGCGCAATCGACTGACCTGCCTTCACGTCCAGATTGATGCCTTTGAGAGCCTGGCGTCCTTTTTCATATTCAAACACCACATTCTCCAGCTTGATGTCCCCTTTAATCGTCGGCAATTTCTTCGCCCCAGGCTGATCATCAATGCTCGGCTTCTCGTCAATAAATTCAAAAATACGTTCAGAGGAAGCCATGGCGACAAGCAATTGGTTATACATTTGGCCAAGCCGATTGATCGGCTCCCAGAAGTTCCCTACATATTGGGTAAAGGCAATTAACAGACCGATGGTAAGTTCGCCTTGTTGGATCAACACGGCACCAAGCCAGAACAAGATCAGTGAACCAAAACCACCGGTAATTTCGATAAGAGGCCCAAACCCTTGGTTCATGGCAGACGCCTTATCCCAGGACTTTTTGCTGTCCAAATTCATGTTGTCAAAGAACTTCATATTCTCTTCTTCTTGGGTGTAAGCTTGGGTCACGCGGATCCCCTGAATCGATTCATTCAAGTGGGAGTTAATCCGCGAGTTCCGAATCCGTACATCCTGCCATGCACGCCGGATGCGTACACGGAGTTTTGTCGAGATGAAGAACATAATCGGTACCGTGACAATAACAGCAAGACCGAGCTTCCAGTTTATTAATAGAAGAATGACCACAATACCTACTAACTGCACGCAGTCGATGATCAGGTTGACAACCCCGTTAGTAAACAAATCCTGCAGGGAGTTAACATCATTCGTAACCCGGACCAGCACAGATCCAGCCGGACGCTTGTCGAAGAAATTAAAGGACAGGCGCTGAATGTGCTGGAACAGATCCGCTCGCAGGTCATAAATGACCCGCTGACCGATGATATTCGTAAACTTGATACGGAATATCCCGGCAACCCATTGAATGATATACATCGCCAGAACCGCGATTGTAATCTGATACAACAAGGTCAGACTTGGATTCCCACTCTTCGGTTCGATAGCCCGGTCAATGGCCAAACTGGTCAAGAACGGAATGGCCAGCTTCGTAATGGTACCGATGACCATCATAAGCCCGATCAAAGGAAGAATCTGTTTCGCGTATGGTTTCATATACGAGATCAGACGTGTCAGTTGCATCCAGTTAAACGGTTTCTCAATTGCATCGTCGTCCTTGTATACAAAACGTTCATTGGTTTCTTCCGAGGGCTTCCGCGGCCTCGGAATCTTTTGCTTCTGATGCGGTTCAGTATTTACATTGGCGTTCATGCTTGCACCTGCCCTTGCGTACCTCCTGCTTGAGCTTGCTTCGCAATAAGGTCCGCATATTGTATTTTGTATACATCCTGGTAAGGCCCCGGCACCGCAATCAAATCGTTATGCTTGCCGCGCTGCACGACTTTTCCTTCATCCAGAACGAGAATTTCATCCGCATGACGCAAGGAAGAGATCCGGTGAGCGATAATAAAAGTCGTTCTGCCGTTCATGACTTCCTGGAAGCCGGACTGAATTTCATGCTCGGTTTCCATATCCACTGCACTGGTGGCATCATCCAGGATCAGGATTTTCGGATCTTTCAGAAGGGCACGTGCAATCGCAATCCGCTGCTTCTGTCCGCCAGAGAGTCCCATCCCCCGTTCACCGACAATGGTATCGTAACCATCCTTCATTTCCATAATAAACTCATGGGCTTTGGCCAGCTTGGCAACACGGATGATCTCTTCCATGCTAACGTCCTTCATGCCGTAAGAAATATTGTTGCGAATACTGGACGAGAACAAGAAGGTCTCCTGGAAGACCGTGGCAATCTGACTGCGCAGACTCCGGATCTTAATATCATTAATGTTCATGCCGTCTAGTTTGATGCTGCCCTGATTCACATTATAGGCATGCATCAAGAGTTGAATAATGGTCGACTTACCGGACCCCGTTCCCCCAAGCAAACCGATCACGGAGCCGGGACGAGCATCCAGATTAATATCTTTGACTGCTGCCATCTTGTTACCGTAAGCAAAGGTGACATTATCAAATACGACATGGCCCTTCACCTCGTTTGGCACCAAATCTACCGCACGCTCACGGTCTTCAACATCAATCGGCTGATTCAGCAGCTCTAGCACCCGTTCACCCGATGCCTTGGACTGCGTGTAGTTATTAATGTGAAACCCGATCCCCCAAAGGGGGCCGATTATGTACCAGATCAAAGTAAAGAAAGCTGCCAGTTCCCCTACCGTCATGGAGCCTTGGATAACCATCCCACCGCCGATGGCAAGCAAAATGACGACACTGATATTCGCAAAGAGCTCCATCATCGGGAAGTACCGTGCCCATAGTGAAGAGGCAAAAATCTGGTTGGTTTTGTAACGCTCATTCCGTTCAGAGAATTTCTCCACTTCGTGCGGCTCGCGAGCAAAAGACTTAACGGTACGAACACCCGTAATATTCTCCTGAACCGCGGTCGTCAGCGAGCTTAGTGCCAGACGCATTTCCTGGAAAGCCGGATGGATCTTGGATTCGAATTTTAGAGCTGCCACAACCAAAAATGGCATCGCTACCAAAGTTACCAGCGTCAATTGCCAGCTGATGGTAAACATCATGATGGAACCGAAAGTCACCATCAGTACCAGATTGAGCAGCTGAGCGAAACCGAAGCCGATAAACATTCGGATGGCTTCCAAATCGCCTGTCAGCCGTGACATCAAATCCCCGGTCCGAGCCGTGTCATAGTAACGGAACGATAAAAATTGCAATTTTTCATAGCAGGCGTTTCGCAACGCGTAAGCCAGGTAGTTACCCAGCCTCCCCCCAAAAAATCCGTGCAAAAACTGCATGAAAGCTTTAAGGATGACCACACCCAGCACAGTGAGCGCCAGCTGCGGTACGATGCCGTAATTCTCCAGCTTGATTGCATCGTCAATCAGCACCTTCAACAGCTGCGGATAGACAAGTCCTAAAGCGGTTGCAATCGCCAGACACAGCATGGAAAGAAAAAGATAACTTCGTTTCTCCCAAAAGAAGCCCTGCAGTTGCCTGAGAACATTCATGTTTATCCTCCTTTGGATTATTTTCGTTCAGGTTATGTAGCATTTATGAAGTTTATCATCGAGCTGAACCCGCGGCAAAGAGGGAAAACCGTCATAAATGAGCCAAAAGGACCTAAAGGGGGCAAATAGTAGAACTTATCTTTGTTTCATAATGAAATCATCGGGAATTCTCATTAATACTAGGGGATATAATCACATTGTCAGTCCCTTCAACCATCAGGCTTCATCCACTCTATTCGACTTTTTTGAACATGCTTACAAAAGGGTAATATCCTAAGCTGATTTCATCCTAGTCACGAACGTTGTAGCGGATTAAAATACGTCATACCATCCTCTTGACCTTCATTAGCCCGGATAAGCATAGGAAAAAAGGCGTCCCGCCATGATGGCATAGGGAACGCCTTTCGATTGAGGAGTGTATGATTGGAGTTCACCTGCATAAAATCGTTATGCGTCTAGGAGCTCCAGACTCCAACATCTATACTATTCGTTATGCATACATGCTCTTGACGGCATAAAATCCGCCATTACCGAGCTGCCTGAATCATAACATCCAGCTCATCTGCCAGCTTACTCCACATCAACGGAGATTGACCGTCCTGAAGCGAACCGAGGATGGCAGCCATGGATTCCTTCAGCTGTTCCTCCAACACCGATCCATGATGCTGCAATGAACGCTCACTCATCCGAACATAGTGGTCCGTCAGCTGCTCTTCCCGAATGCTCACCACACTCGCCACGGCATCCTTCACCTTCGGCTCTGCTGTTTCACGAAGCTTGGAGCTTCCGCTACCCTCAAAGAAATGTTTCGGGTTCTTAAAGGTCGGCCAGAAGGACAACCAGTCCCCCTGTATATGCAATTCCGTTTCCTCCAGCTCAGGCGGTGACCAGTCCTTCTCCCGCCGGATAGCAAGAGACAAGCCTTCGCCCATACCGTTGATATCCGCTGCTGCTTTAAGCGCTGCTTCTTCGGTTAATTTGCGACCGGCCATCTCTAATCGAAGCGTTGTTGCCCATAGCTCCTGATCCAGCTCCAAGGATAGCGTCCGCATCAAATCACGTCCGCATGCCGCAAAGGCCGATTTCAGGTGACCTGCATCCTCCCGGAGCACGGAAGGATTAAACGACTCCTGAAAGAAACGGTTCATGGCATAATCCAGCCGCTGCCGTACATGAAACAACAGTTCGCTGCTTTCCTGCGCGATATCGCGGGACATGTTAATCTCCGTCAAAGCCGCAAGGCGGGATAAGGCTTGTTGATGAACCTCTTCCATCTCCACGATTTTACGCTCACGCGTGGTCTCATCCTGGGCTGCCATATCGGCCCATGCCCTGATTCGATCCCTCACCGAAGCCAGTTCATCATAACCCGCGCGCTCTGAAAGCCTTGGCAGCTCTTCAACCGCAAATCGGCTAAGCGCTCCTTCGAATACAGGGAACCCTGATTCCTTCAATTTTGTTTCATCCCCATAGAGCTTACTATCCAGCGCTGCCAGACTGGAAACAGGGAAGATATGCGGGCTGCCTACCCCACTGGATGTCAAGTTGGTACGAACATGCTTCACCACCTCATCCAGCTCCTCTTCGGATTGTGCAAGGTCTGCGGCGTTGACGATAAAAAACATTTTATCCAGAGCAAAACTGTCTTTAACCCTGCCCAGCTGGGACAGGAATTGCCGATCCGCTTTGGAGAAGGCGTGGTTGTAATACGTTACGTATACGATGGCATCCGCTTTCTTAATATAATTAAACGTTACGCCCGTATGCCGAGCATGCAGGGAATCGGCTCCAGGCGTATCCACCAGCACGATCCCTTGCTCTGTCATCGGACAGCTGTAATACAGATCAATCCCGTCAACGAAACAGGATTTGGTTTCGTCCGCCACATAGCCTCGATATTCCACCAATTCTACTGTTTCTGTCGTACCCAGTTTGGACTCCATCACATCAAAGCCCGCGGCGGCGGCCTTCAGAAACCCGTAATGCGGCAAGCCGGCCGGGTGAATACCGGCCGGATTCAATTCTTCAGCAACGCTTCGCCAATTCCCCGGATTCGGTTCTTGAAGACCCAGCACGCTGAAGGAGTACTTCAGATCGTCCCACCACATATCGCGGCTCTTCATGCGCACGGCTGCGGTACCATGGGATTTCCCTTCAGCCGGTGCCAGAATCCGGTTCACCGCCGCCGTTGTCGGGTGCGGTGACACCGGCAGGACCGACTCGCCAAGCAGTGCATTGGCGAAGGAGGACTTCCCGGCGCTGAACGCGCCGAACAGCGCCAACGTGAACGAGCCGCCCGCAAGCGCATCCGCGCGGGCGGTCAGATCCCGCGCGGCCGAGACCAGCGCGGGATGCGGCGCCAGCAGCGCCGCCGCTGCGCGCAGCTCGGCTGCCGCGGCATCCAACCGCTGGCGCCGCTGCGGTGCCGCCGCCTGCGCAGCGGCGGGGCGGGGCGCCGTGCGCCCTTGCCCCGGCTGCGCCGCCGGGGCGCCGCCCTGGGCAGCCGCTTGCGCGGGCTGCCCTTCCGGCTCCCTCACCTCCGGCAGGAGGCCGGGGGTGAGGGAGGTGCGCGGCGGGAGCAGCTGCGCCAGCTCGGCCGCGCGGGCGGCTTCCGCCTGCTGCAGGCTATCGTAGCTGGCGGAAGCCGCGGATTGAGCCAGGAGCTCGGCGCGCTGGCGCTCCAGTTCCTGCAGACGGACGGTCGAAGCGTCCGTCAATACCGCCTTCAGCCGGTCGGCAAGCACCAACACGGCCCGGCGGTAGCTGCCCTTGATTTCCTCGGCCAGCTCCCGGTTATAGTTCAATACATATTCGCCGGACACCGTCGCTTCCGGATTCACGGTCCGCGTAATCATATCCTCCCGCACACCGGGAAGTTCAGCGTCCATCAAGCTTTCCCATTCGGTATTCCATTCCGTATGATACTCCACGCTTTTACGAAACAGCGAACGCAGATGCCAATCGATCTGCGATGCGGTCTGTTCCTCCAATCGATGATGGAATGACTCCAGACGACGCCGACGCTCCTCCTCCGTCTTGCCGCCTGTGAACAGAAATCCGACCTTAAAACCACTCTTGCGGCTTTCCAGAAAGGAGAGACTTAAATCCCGAACATCCGCCGGCGTCAAATTGGCATTTGCCAGAAGGGCATCCGCTTCTTTGCGGAGTTCCGTCCGAACGGATTCCGGCAGCAGCTGGGCGGATCTTTTTTGCTCCTCCAGCTCCTGCAGCCGTGCTTTCATCGCCGCAGCTGCCTCCTCGCCACCCATTTCCTCCAGCAGCCGCTCCTTCTCTTCCTGATGGCTGCGGGTATAGGCTTCCACATACTGATCAGCAGCATGGCGAATAGAGCAGGATACGCTGTAGCGCAGCAACGGTTCCTTATGGGATATCAACTCACCGATAAAAGCCTTCAGCGTTTCCCATTGGTTATAGGGATGGTCCTGAACTTTAAGCGAAGTGCATAACAGCCCTTTATATGTGATCTTCCACTGGACGAACGCCTTCTTCACGTCGTTTAGATAAGAAGACAACGTTAATTCATCATCACGATGCTTGTCAATCTGATTGACGATCAGGTACAGCGGTTTCCCCCAATCCGACAAGCTCTTGGCAAACATCAGATTACTCTCCGACTGTACATGATTATAATCCATGACGTAAAAAACGATGTCAGCCATATGCAGGGCGGAATGCGTGGCAAGCCGGTGCCCGTCATCCGTTGAATCGACCCCGGGGGTATCCATCAAGACGCCATCTTCGCCAAGCAGCGGCACATCATCCCACACTTCAATCGCGGAATACTCCCGGCCCTCCTTGCAGTATTCAGCAAGTTCGTCAATCGTTACCGTTATGGGCTCACCAGGCTCCCCAGCAGATCGGTGAATCAACGCCCGCGGCTCACCGCTTCGGATCGTAACCACATTCGCGCTCGTCGGTATCGGACCTGAAGGCAGCACCTTTTTGCCGCAAAGCGCATTAATCATGCTCGACTTCCCGGCGGAAAAATGCCCGCAGAAAGCCAGCGTTAGCTCGCCGCCTGTACCCTTGCGTATTAAATCCTCAGTCAAAGCGGAGGAAGATTCGTCATTCCACTCCAAGAAACGATCTCGAACTCTGGTTAGTTCCGTCACACTGTATCCGATTTCATGCTCAGCCATCAACTTCAATGTATTTCTCGCTCCTGTCCATTGATCTCTCAATTTCTGACACTATCTATTCACATCATTTTATTTTATCACCGCTTGTGCCGTAAAGGAATCATTGCATTTCATTTTCGGGGGCCTTTCTTGATATGACAGTCCTTATCTATGCAAAATGGCAGGCAAGGAAGTGATCTTCCTTGCCTGCCATTAATCCAAAGCTTCATAAACCGACACATAGAAGGAATGAGGTGAGAGTTCACACTCGATTACCCTGTAAGCACCAGGTTTATCTCATTTTTTAAAACATCAAATTTGAAGAACTTAAGATACAACGGTGTTTTCTTCTGCCGGAATCAAAATTTCGAAGACATTTCCGTGCTGCAGAATAGTTAATCCGCGTGATTTATCGCGCATGACCACGACTTCGGGCTTCTGTGACATACGCTCCAAATAATGCTCAGGAGCATCCCCGGAATGACTGAACGTCACGCCTTCGACTTCTTGCTCTTCATTCTCACTCAGTTGGTTTTGGCTCTCCACCACATGTTCAAAAATATCTGAGAACAATTCAAAATTGTCGGTGTAAACAGAGATGCATTTCATGTGTAATCCCATCCTCTTTTAAATTTAGCTCATGCCGATCCAGGATACCGTCCTCTTTCACCTCGCGAAAACCGACCTTTGATACTGTTGTTTCCAGATCTCCATTCTCCCATGCGGCTAAAGATAGAAATCCGGAGACAAAGGCAAGCTTTGCGCTTGCTTACAATTATGTCCATTTCGCTAGCTATTCATTAAAGTGCCGTATTCCCGATGAATCAGATGAACCTCTTTTTTGTCTATTTCTTGCTGGTTTTACAATTGTTCCTTATTCTTCCTGACTGCTAAGGTTTTCATACGTTTCTTTCCTTCACGGCAGACATCCAGCAATGGACATACCGGGCATTGCGGATTTTGAGCCTTACAGTGATACCGTCCGAAAAAAATGATCCGATGATGGGTCAGCGTCCATTCTTCACGCGGTACCCGCTTCATCAGCTTTTTCTCCACTTCCAGCACGGAATCTTTCCAGGCGGCCAGTCCAAGTCGCTTGGAAACTCGCTCCACATGCGTGTCAACCGCGATGGCAGGCACACCAAAAGCATTGGAAACGACGACATTGGCTGTCTTTCGTCCAACCCCAGGTAATTTAACCAGCTCATCATGAGCCTCCGGCACCTCACCGCCATACTGTTCGATCAGAATCCTGCACAAATTCTGAATATGTTTGGCCTTATTCCGGTATAATCCGATCCGTCTGATATCCTGCTCAAGTTCCTCGATCGGTACCGATACATAATCCAAAGGCGTTTTGTATTTCTGAAACAGATCCTTTGTCACCTTATTAACCGTTTCATCCGTGCACTGAGCGGACAGCAGCACGGCGATGGTCAGCTCAAACGCATTGCTGTGATTCAGCTCGCAATGTGCATCCGGAAACATGCTCTCCATCGTGTCCAAAATATGCCGTACCGTTGCCGCATTCATATGTTTCCCTCCCGCAAAAAAAAATCTTGATGCGGAAATCCCCGCATCAAGACGGTGTTTCTCGAGCAATCCCAGGTCGATAATTTACTGTTTTACGATCTCAACAACGACACCGTTGTTTAAGTACAGTACAATATTATCATTTTCCTTAAGGGATTGCACGGACAAAGTAGTGTCACCTTGATGAACAAATACTTTATCGGATAATGCATACCGGAAATTATCGTTAATCGATTTGCGCTTCACTTGAATTTCCGTGTTGCTTGCCTGCCAGAATGCACGTTCAACCTTCTCCAGAACCTGCACGATCGTTACGCCTTGAATATCTTTTCGAATCTCAACGCGATCTCCTGCGGTCAATGTGCTTAAATTCGAAGCCGTCGAACCATTCTTAACGACTTTGACCCCACCGCTCACGCCTAATGTCTGACTGTTGCCTGAATAATCCTTCACGGTCAGTGAATTTCCGGAAACATCTGCGCTTGTCACTTCGCCAAGCGTCAATTTAACTTCGGCAACCGCGACAGGCGTTAAGCCTTGGAAAGTTATATTAACGAGTGCTCCCGGACGCAAGTCATTGAGCAGAATTGCTTGTCCGCTTTCACCGGTAAATATAGTTTTTTCGGTATATATATCGCTTGTAGAACCGTTCGCTTTCACTCGAATCCGATTCCTCGTTGGTTCCGTAGATACCACCTCGAATTGGGCGGAAGTTTTGAGTTTTAAGCTCTGCAAGTAATCCTGATTGTTCGACAGCTGGGCTGACACTTCGTCACCGATCCGTAAATCCGCCAGGGTTACGCCTGATCTGCCGAAGATTTCCACAACCGGACTATTGTAGTATGAAACTTCCTCCACTTTTCCGCTAGCGGTCACAATCGAAATCACTCTCTTGGATGTGTTAATGTTGCTGATTTTACCTTCAACTTTATATACCACTTCCAATGAAAGTACGCGGGTACCGATCAGAGAGACACTTACTTTGCGTCCTGAGACAAGCAAAGGTTCCACTCGATCCAGCGTCGTTCCGTAGCTTGATTCCAGCTTTGTCTTGTCATCCAAAACGATCACACGAGGCAGGTTGTTCGCATCCTTAACAGTCAGCCACCGCGTCTTGGCATCGTAGTTTACCACGGTAGCGGCATCCAACTGCTCAATTTTACGACCCGTTACTTCGATTTTCGAAATCTTTTCTTCACCGTTAATGGTCAGTGTCACTTGATCCCCGGATACCGCGTCAGCGAGCAAATCGGACAGAACCGGTTTTGCCACGCCACTCATGATAATTTCCGGCTTCTCTGCCAAATACTTCGTTTCGAGCTGTGTGCTTCCACTGCGCTTGTAGGTGATCGTTTTTCCGTTTTCTTCAACGGAGTACAGCGTCGCCTGCACGGTACGATCAACGCTTTGCGTGACTTCCAACGATTGAATAACGCTGTTTCTTACCGAAAAGTTCACGGTGTAGCCATTCTTGAGCTCCGCCGGAGCCAAGATTTGATTCTGATAGCGAATAACGGTTGCATCATCCCATGTGTACGTATCTTCATAACCGGTGCTATCCTTAAGGGTTACTCTTTTGTTGGCCGTATCCACGTTCTGAACGATGCCTGCTCCCGTCTTGTTAACCAAGCCGCTCTTTACGCGGATTGAAACGATTTTCTTCTGCGGGCTGTATGTTTCACGTTCAATCGTAAGCAGACTGCCGGCTGCAAGCGTCTTTGGATCGATCTTCGTACCGTTCTGATCCAGGAACACTGTACTTGGGTCGTAACTCAGCTCTTCAAAGGTGCTGCCTGTATCCAGCCAAATGAGGTTGTCCGGCGACAAGCGTGCATACGTGCGGTCAAACCGCTCCACTTGCTGGGTTGGATCCGTAATTTCCACGTAAGCAGCCGTTCCGTTATTCACGACAACCACCGCTTGAGTGTAAGGATTGATCTCCGAGAATTGCAATCTCTTCTCCGAATCGGAGGTGAAATACGCTGTGGAATTATCCAGCTTGAATGAATTCAGCTTGCCATCGGCGTACAGCTCCAACTTACCGTTCTCTATCGCAGCGATGGAGCCTTTGTATTGGTTCTCGTAATTTGTAGTAATATAGGCTTGAGCCCGGCTAAGGAACGTTGCAAGCTGGGCACGGGTAACGGCCCCTTGCGGATCGAACTTGTTGCCGTTCACGCCTTTCGCAAGTCCAAGCTCAACCGCTACATTCACATAACCCAGACGATCCGGGGATATCTTGGCGTTATCCGCAAAGCCTGTCGCTTTATTATTGGCTGCATTGGCTTCCGCGGTACGTCCAATGGAACGGACAAGCACTTCGGTTATCCATTCACGGGATGCTTTTTGCGCGCCCCAAATGACTTTCTCATCCGTATATCCGGATTCTTTTTGCTTGTCGAGCAGGTTTTGCTGAAAAGCCAGTTCAACATACTTCGTAAAATAATCATTCACTTTAATATTTGTCGGTAATGTCGCAGCGCCGCTGCTTAATTGATCCTGCTTGCTTAAGAAACGGATCGCCATCGTTACAGCTTCCTGCTGCGTTACTGGATCGTTCGGACGAAACTTTCCGTTATTTCCGGTCACGATCCCCTGTGCTGCTAATTGATAAATATACTTCTCTCCCCAATATCCGGCATTAACGTCACTGAATCCGTTAATGGCCGTTGGGCCGGCATTTGCCGTTGTCGCATTTACCGTTTCTTCATCTGCCGAGACGATCGAAGCCCCGCCTCCGAATGCTATAAGTCCGGCCATGACGGCGGAGACCACTTTTTTGGAATGAACATGTTTGCTGTGTCTAAGTACCATTTTCTTTCCCCTCTCAATAACTACTGCTTCATCATATACTAATATTCGACAGCAGATCGTGATCTCCTTCAACCATCATTACCGAGTCATTGGATTTTCCAAATCGACATGACCCATTAACGATTCGGTCTGCTGACCATCCACCAGAATTTGAAGTGATTGTACTTCGTCAAACTGGAAAAAAGTTTTTTTGATCGCATCGACAGCAAACGACTCCCCGCCTGCACCCAGGTTGGCTTCATCCGGGACCGTCACATCGAGTGTCAACGCCCCGTTTTCAAACTTCAGGGATTTCAGCCCGATTTTTTCCCACAGAGGAATCATTTCGGCATTACCACTCTTCTGCAATGTTTGATAAGCCGCTTCGTATTTTTCTTGATCTTCCTTATACGAAATTTCTGCCGTACCTTCTACCAGTTCCATCATATCAGGATCCGTGTAATAGGCTTTGATGCTCTCTGTTTTCGCTTCCGGCGTTGTCACTTCGCTGCCGCTGCCCGTAGACGATCCACCTGATCCATTCGACGTTCCATTACTACTCTGTCCTGTTTGATCATCAGGTGCAGGCGTTACTTGCCCAGGCGTATTGTCCGGGGCCGCTCCGGGTTTCTGTCCACAACCGGCACCAATCAGCATTACGGCTGCCAGTAGGCCAGCCGACCATATTTTTTTATTCAAAAGTAGCCACCTCCTGCAATCACGATCCCTGTCGTATCGTTAATCAACCTTCAAATAATTTTTGATGCCTCTGACAATGGCCTCTGCCACGCGATCCTGCGTTGCCGGATCAAATAGCTTGCTCTCATCGGTCTTGTTGCTCACGAATCCGACTTCGAGCAAGGCACCGGGCATTTTCGTCTCACGAATAACATGGAAATTACCATACCTCACTCCGCGATCCTTTAATCCCATGGCCTTGACGATCTCTTTATGGAGTGCATTCGCCAGCGCCTTGTCAGATTCATGGTAGTAATACGTTTCGGTTCCGCTTGCAGTGGAAGGGCCACTATTAGCATGTATCGATATGAAAACATCAGCCTTCAGATCATTCGCAATTTTTGCGCGTTCCTTCAGCTCGAGAAAAGTATCGTTACTGCGAGTTAAAACGACTTCGATATTTTGTTCTTTGGCCAACAGTTTCTCAACTTTCAGCGCCATTGCGAGGTTGAAATCCTTCTCCCTCTTCTTCGTTACCCCGATTGCTCCCGGGTCGTGATCTCCATGACCCGCATCAATGACCACGAGTTTCTTACCACCTGTACCAGGTACCGGGTTAGAGCCCGTATTCAAATCCACAATGAACAGGCCCGATCCGTTCTCAAGGCCTGAAACGGTGTAATTCTTGGCGTAGTTGAGATCAATGACAATGCGCACGGTCATCGGATTGCTGTTGTACAAGGAGTAACGCACGGATTTGACATCCGGATATCCCGTTACGTCCATCTGACCGGTCTTCATCACGTCATCAAAGCTGGCGTTACTGCTGAACGTATCCGAGAAATTCGTGTTCACCATATCGATGACGATACGGTCCGGATTGCTAAGCTTTGATACATTCGGCTTCGCAGAGCCCGTAACGGCGACCATCAGCCTGTTGTCGCTGAAACTGATACCGTCCACGGTCGACGTAGTTACGCCGGGTTCTTCACCAGGGTTACTCCCGTCATAAGACGAGGTCAGATAAACTGCTTTCTGCGCGTTATCCCATCTTACTTGAAGACCCATCTGCTCACTTACAAAACGGAGGGGAACCAGTGTTGTTCCTTCGCGAAGAACGGGTGCTTTGGTCATTTGTATACGTTGACCGTTGATGTCAGCTTGCTGACTTCCAATCACCATCGTTACTGTCTGCGAGCCGTCTTGTACAGTTACCGTCTTGGTTGCCTTGCTCCAGTACACATCAAATCCCAAATTCTCGGAAATGACACGGATCGGAACCATGACTGTACCGTTATTGTTCTCGACCTTCACGCCAGATGACAGATTGATTTGTTGGCCATCCAGGTAAATCTTTGCGCTGTACGAACTCGCATCCGCCATTTTAGGAAACGCAATCATGATGACAACCAGAAACATTAAAAAACCGAACTTCTTCATCCTTCACCCCTACCATCCTATTATTTTGCCATAGATTGGCGTTCCTGCACTCGGCCTGTCCGACATTACCTGACAACCTATAGACGCAAAGTCACAATGAAAGTTGCGAAATTGTTCCCTTTTTACCAAAAAAACACCTATTTCAAAAACCGAAATAGGTGTTTAGTCCTTCGTATGAATTTCACAAACAGTTCTTTATGACTATTTCCGAGTCATTGGATGCTCTAGCTCAACATGTCCCATTAAGCTTTCGGTCTGTTTACCGTCTACTAGCAATTCCAGAGACTGCACCTCATCGAACTGGAAGAAGGTTTTCTGTAAGGCATCTATCGCAAACATTTCCCCTCCAGCTCCGAGGTTGGCTTCGGCTGGTTTGGTGATATCCAGCGTCAAAGCTCCTTTATCAAACTTGAGAGACTTCAGCGTAATCTTATCCGACCATAGTGGACTGAGTGCGGCATCACTGCTCGTTTGAAGTCCTTCAAAGGCTTTCTTATATTTATCCTCTTCGCCCGAGTATGTGATCTCTTTGCTAGCCTCTTTCAGATCCATGATTTCGGGGTCAGTATAATAGAGTTTAATATTGGCCTTCTTCGCTTGATCCTCCGTGGTATTCACATCCTTTGTATCCACAGGCGTTCCAGTACTTTGACCGGTTGTATTCTGCGGCGGTGTGCTGGCTCCCTCGCCTGCATTTACTGATGTTGCGTCATCTTCCTTATGATCATCAGCCGCCGTTTCTCCCGGATTATCCTGAGGTGTTTGTACTTCTCCTGTTGCGGTCTCCGGATTTGTCTCGGCAGGGGCTGCAGTCGGCTTCTGTCCACAGCCGGCACTAAATGCAAGCAGGAGCGCCAGCAATCCTGTCATCCAATATTTTTTGTTCATGACTTTCGTCCCCCTCTAAGTTCATCAAATCTTGTACACATTATTGTACTTGAAGATATTCTTTAATACCCGCTACAATACCTTGTGCAACACGATTTTGGAAATCGTCTTTAAACAACTGGGCTTCGTCACCCTGGTTGCTCAAAAAGCCAATCTCGAGCAGGACAGCCGGCATCGTTGTTTCTCTCGTAACATGAAGGCTGCTATATTTAACTCCCCGATCCTTAAGACCTGTTGCACTCGCAAGATGTTTGTGTATCACATTCGCCAAGGATTTGCTTGAATCTCTCGTATAATACGTTTCCGTACCGTTCGGACTGCTGGTCGTGCTGCTGTTTCCGTGAATAGACACGAATATATCCGCCTTCAGGTTATTTGCGATCTTGACGCGATCACTAAGTTCAAGGTGTGAATCATCAGTGCGAGTCATCACAACATTGATATTCTTCTCGTTTTTAAGAAGCGCTTCAACCTTCAGAGAAACATCCAAATTAAATGATTTCTCCTTCTTTCCCGAAATGCTGATCGATCCAGGCTTGATTCCACCGTGACCGGCGTCAATAACAACCGTCTTCTTGCCGTTGCCTGTTACCGGGGGAACGGGTGGTATGAGGATTTCTCCCTCGGCGTTCAGATCAACAATAATGAGTCCCGCTTCTTGAATTACCCCATAACTTTTAGGACCTGTCAGGTCGATAACGATACGCACGGTTGATGGATTGTCACTGAACATGGCATATCGTACATTCATAACGTCAGGATAATCCGTGATTACCATCGCGCCGCCGCTTTGTGCATTGGCTGCATGTCCATCCAAGAACGAAGAAGAGAAGACGGTATTTGGAAGATCGATCACAATCCGGTCCGGTCCCGTTATGCTGGATACTTTCGGCGTAACCGTACCATCTGTAGCAATCATCAACCGGTTGTCGCTAAAGCTTAGCCCTGTCATTGCAGCCTGGTTCCCTGATTCGACAGGCGGGGGCGTTTCACTGCCCGAATGGTTTCCGTCAGCAGGATCAACCTCTCCTTCAGAAACCGGTGGAATGGAGCTGGAGAGAAACACAGCCTTTGTCTGGTTGTCCCATTTCACATCAAGCCCCATCTGCTCACTCACAAACCGGAGCGGCACAAGCGTGTTCTGTCCATTTAAGACAGGGGCCAAGTTCAATTCAACCTGGGCACCGTTCATCTCAGCCTGTTGGCTGCCGACCACCATACGAACAGCCTTCTCACTGTTTTCGACCGTTACCGTTTGACTGGCCTTCTCCCAACCTACCTTGAACCCGAGATTCTCGGATACCACGCGGATCGGAATCATCACGTTACCTTTCATGTTGGCTACCTGAACGCCCGAAGACAAATTCAATGGTTCTCCGTCAAGAAAAATGCTTGCATTTGAAGAACTGGCTTCGCCACTTTTCGGAAACGCCAGCAAGAAGACTATCAACATCATTACAAACCCTAACTTCTTCATGAATCCACCTCGATCATCCCATGATTAAATTTGAAAAGCAAATCTAGCAAAAAACTAAAAATATGTAAATCAGCACATTCCCGACAACACGCCGCCGGACAAATACTGACATAAAACAGTGGTTCCTCTTGGCTATCGCTGCATATTAATTCCATAATACCAAAAAAAACTTCCATTTCCTACACAGGAAATGGAAGTTTAATAATCTTGTAACCTTTTGCCGTGTAATTACGAGATTAAGCGAACAGACGCTCCCCATGCTTCTTCTCGTAAGCATCGATTGCACTTTCATGCTGCAGTGTCAATCCGATGTCATCCAGTCCTTGAAGCAGGAATTGACGGCGGTGCTCGTCGAGATCAAAGTCAATATGGAGTCCTTGATCATCTGTAATCGTTTTGCTCTCCAGATCGACGTTCAGCTTATAACCTTCTGTAGCTTCTGTGCGCTGGAACAGTTCCTCCACTTGCTCCTCCGACAGTTTGATCGGAAGAATCCCGTTCTTAAAGCAGTTATTGTAGAAAATATCAGCAAACGATGGAGCGATGACCACGCGGAATCCGTAGTCGAGAATCGCCCAAGGGGCATGCTCACGGGAAGAGCCGCAGCCAAAGTTGGCACGGGAAATCAGGATGGTTGAGCCTTGGTAGCGGGGCTGATTCAGCGAGAAGGTGTCGATATTGCCTCCCTCTTCATCAAACCGCCATTCGTAAAACAGAAACTGTCCAAATCCTGTACGTTCAATCCGCTTCAAAAACTGTTTCGGAATAATTGCGTCCGTATCTACATTCACCCGGTCCACAGGTGCGACTATACCGTGTAATTTCGTAAATGCTTGCATAAACTTCTCCTCCGTCCTTCTTAGCTCACAACTTCTTCGGCTACAAAGTTCCAGTCACGTACATCCACGAAGCGCCCTTTAACCGCAGCTGCCGCTGCCATTGCCGGCGATACGAGATGCGTTCTGCCGCCCCGTCCTTGGCGTCCTTCGAAGTTACGATTGGACGTGGATGCGCAGCGCTGGCCCGGCTTCAGTACATCCGGATTCATCGCGAGACACATACTGCAGCCTGCTTCACGCCATTCGAAACCCGCTTCAACAAAAATTTTGTCGAGCCCTTCTTGTTCAGCCTGGATCTTCACTCGGCCTGACCCTGGAACAACGATGGCCGTTACATTGCTGGACACTTTATGTCCCTTCGCTACAGCTGCTGCTGCACGCAAATCTTCAATGCGTCCATTCGTGCAAGAACCGATAAAGACATAATCGATCGGAATCTCGGATATTGGAGTCCCTGGCACGAGGGCCATATACTCCAGAGCTTTCTCCGCTGCCTTGCGCTCATTCTCGGTCTTGAAATCCGCAGGGTTAGGAACCGTTGAGGAAATGCCAGTACCCATTCCCGGACTCGTTCCCCAGGTCACTTGTGGGATCAGAGATTCTACATCGAACTCAACCACCACGTCGAACTCGGCTCCTTCGTCTGTGACAAGGTTTTTCCAAGCTGCTACTGCAGCATCAAAAGCTTCACCTTGCGGAACATGTTGACGTCCGCGCAAGTATTCAAACGTCGTTTCATCCGGAGCGATCATGCCCGCTCTGGCTCCCCCTTCGATGGACATGTTACATACGGTCATGCGCTCTTCCATCGACAGTTCGCGGATCGCTTCACCCGTATACTCAATAACATAACCTGTTGCAAAATCAGTACCGTATTTCGCGATCACGCCAAGGATCATGTCCTTAGCCGTTACGCCCGGATTGCGGCGACCGACAAAACGCACTTCCATGGTCTTCGCTTTCGCCTGCTGCAAACATTGGGTTGCCAGCACATGCTCAACCTCGCTCGTACCGATACCAAACGCAAGTGCGCCGAATGCACCGTGAGTGGATGTATGGCTGTCTCCGCACACAATCGTTTTGCCTGGATGCGTTAAACCAAGTTCCGGCCCCATTACGTGCACAACGCCTTGATCAATCGTATCGAGATCATACAGGGTAACGCCAAAATCCTGACAGTTCTTGGTCAGGGTATCAATTTGCTGCTTCGAAATCGGATCCGTAATGTTAAAACGATCTTTCGTTGGCACGTTGTGATCCATCGTTGCGAAGGTCAGTTCAGGACGGCGTACTTTACGGCCGCTAAGACGCAAACCTTCAAATGCTTGCGGGGAAGTTACCTCGTGAACCAAATGCAAGTCGATGTACAAAATACCCGGTTTGCCTTCTTCTTGATGAATAACGTGGTTATCCCAAATTTTCTCGAACATTGTCTTCTTACTCATCATCATCACCCCATTGTTCTTTACGTCCATGAGAAGATAATTGCTTGTTATCTTCTTTTAAGGAAGATCTACAACGCATCATCTTTACGTTGATAGTAATATATCATTTCCTTCTTCATTGTTCCAAGATATAATATCTATAGATGTAATAGGATTCAGCTATAACGGAGTGATGCTTAAATGGAACTGAGACAACTGCAATATACGCTGCAAATCGCGGCGGATAAAAATTTCTCCCGTGCCGCGGAGAAGCTTCATATCGCCCAGCCTTCCTTGAGCCAGCAGCTCTCCAAGCTGGAGAAAGAGCTCGGCGTGCTGCTGTTCCAGCGCAATACGAGCAACGTTGAGCTTACCCATGCCGGAGCCAGCTTTGTCGAGCATGCGCAGAAGATTATGGACGCCGTCGAGCAGCTGAAACAGGAGATGTCGGACATCTCCCAGCTTCGTAAGGGCAAAGTCGTAGTCGGCAGCATGCCGATTACAGGTTCTCACCTGCTGCCACGGGTTTTGCCAGCCTTTAAAAAGGGTTATCCGGATATTGAGATCACCTTGTTGGAAGACTCCTCCATGAACCTGGAGAAGCTGACGGCCAGCGGCAAGGCCGATCTTAGCCTCCTTGCACTGCCGCTGTCCGAGCCGTCACTGTCCTGGATTCCGATCGGTGAGGAAATGATCGATTTGGCCGTTCCTCCGCAGCATCCGCTTGCGCAGCGGGCAGCCTCTGATCCCGTTCGGCCCATTACGATCGACGAAATCCGGAACGAAGCATTTGTTGTCCTCAAAAAAGGACAGGGCTTCCGAAAGCTTACCTTTGATATATGTCGGGAGGCCGGCTTTGAACCGAACGTTGTCTTCGAGAGCAACAACATCGAGACGCTCCAATCTCTGGTCGCAACCGGAATGGGCATAACGCTGGTGCCTCGTTTTATCGCCCGTGCGAAACGCAGCGAGTTTATTCCGGTCTACTTGCCGCTCGCTGATCCGGTTCCAAGCCGTACGCTGGTCGTGGCTTACCGTAACGGCCGGTATCTGTCCAAAGCCGCGGATGCGTTCATTGATACGTTCAAGCAGGTTATGGACAAGCTGGTTGTGGAAAGCGTTCAAGATTAATAAACGCAAATGAATGCAGCCCCTATATGAATAAAGAGGCATAACCATCGTCGAATGACAGTGGCTATGCCTCTTTTTCTCCTAAAGTAAAACGGTTACCCATTTCATCATAAATCAGAGGTTTATTTGCGTAAATTATGCTGATCAATCAATCGGTTCTGTTCATCGGCAGTACGGGACTGATCCTGAATCGATTCATTCTTCCCGTTGCCGCCTCTGGCAACATTCTCAACAAAGCTGCGGAACTGTTGTTTCTGTTCTTCTTCCTGCTCATGGTTTTGGCTGTCGAATTGGTTGTTCTCTGCCATCATTCAAAGCCTCCTCTCAGACGGATTACCCATAGTATACCCGCCTCTGCCTAGATGAAACTTCATTTTTTAGAGGAGTTTAACCATAAACACATTATTGAAAATACAAATTCGGACGACGGTCTTCAAAAACCGGAATGCGTCCTCTTACTTCATCCGTAAGACGGCAATCCAGCGTACCGGTCAGGATCATTTCCTGCTCATCCCCTTCGGCAATGACCTCACCCCACGGATCGATGATCATGGAGTGACCGAAAAAGTCCGTTTCTCCGCTGGTTCCTACTCGATTGCACGCAACGACATACATTTGGTTCTCGATCGCTCTGGCCATGAGCAGCGTTCTCCAATGATGCAGCCGCGGGTGCGGCCACTCCGCAGGCACAAACAGCACTTGAGCGCCGCTGAGTGCAAGGGTGCGGGACAGCTCCGGGAACCGTATATCGTAACAGATGGACGCGCCCGCTTTCAATTGTTCCAGCTCAAAGGTTACGGTATGCTGTCCGGCTTGCAAATGCTTCTCTTCATCCATCAGACGGAACAAGTGAATTTTAGAGTATTTGGCGATCTGCTCCCCGCTCCGGTTAAACACATACATGGTGTTATAAATCCGATCTTCGATTCGTTCGGCTACAGATCCGCCAACGACTTGGATGCGGTGTTTTCGCGCAAATTCACTCAGCATCCGCGAGGTTTCCTGCCCCATGGGATCGGCAAGCTCTTGAATCCGGTCCAGCGCATACCCCGTATTCCACATTTCCGGTAGTACTATGACGTCCGGCTTCATATCAGCCGCTGCGGCCTGCTCCATCATGCCGAGCATTTTATTCATATTAGCATTCACGTTTCCTATTTCAATATCAGCTTGGATAAGTGCGATATTCAATTGAACCTTTGCTTCTCCAGTCATCTTGCAGCCTCCTGTTATTCCGGTTGAATCCAGCATTAGCGCCGCTGTGATCAATATATCAACGAACGGGCTATTTTACAGGGTTCATCCATTCTCCTTATGTCATCATCATAGCCTCCTCAAGCCTGCTGCCGCAACACCCAAGCTCCATTTCCCTCTATACACCCCTGATAAATCGTGTTAAATTAATCCTAATTGTTTTCGATATCAGCTGCATTCGAGTGTAATTAGATAACGGAGTGATGAAACTGCAATGAACAAAAAATTAAACGAATTCCAAATAGAGCCGGCCGAGATCATGTCCCAGCTGCCCACGCAATTTTTCGCGACCTTGGTCTCCAAGGTAAACCGCCAAGTGGCGCAGGGACACGATGTAATCAATCTGGGGCAGGGAAATCCCGATCAGCCCACACCGTCTCATATCATATCCAGCTTGAAAGAAGCGGCTGACAATCCGCAGTTTCACAAATATTCGCCTTTTACCGGCTTTTCCTTCCTTAAAGAAGCCATTGCGCATCGATATAAGGAAGACTACAATGTTGATCTCGATCCGGAGACAGAGGTAGCGATTCTGTTTGGAGGAAAAACAGGTCTCGTACAGCTGCCGCAAGTGCTTCTGAACCCGGGCGATGTATGTCTTGTCCCAGACCCCGGTTATCCGGATTACTGGTCAGGCGTTGCACTGGCCCGTGCCCAAATGAAATTCATGCCGTTAACCGCAGCTAACCAGTTTCTTCCCGACTATGATGCGATCACATCTGCAGACCGAGAAAAAGCGAAGCTGATGTTCCTGAATTACCCGAATAATCCGACATCCGCCGTCGCTCCCCTGTCCTTCTACGAGGATACGGTGGCATTCGCCGCCGAACACGGGATCGTGGTAGCCAGTGATTTTGCTTATGGAGCGATTGGGTTTGATGGTGATCGTCCAGTCAGCTTTTTGCAGGCAGAAGGCGCCAAAGAAGTTGGCGTAGAATTCTACACCCTCTCCAAAACCTATAATATGGCCGGATGGCGTGTTGGCTTTGCCCTAGGGAACAAAAAAATCATCTCGCTGATCAATATGCTGCAGGACCACATCTACGTCAGCCTGTTCGGCGGCATTCAGGCTGCAGCGGCCACTGCTCTCACATCTTCGCAAAACTGCGTTGAAGAGCTGGTGGCACGCTACCAATCGAGAAGAGACACATTCTATGGCGCCCTATCTAAAATCGGCTGGGAAGCCCAAAAACCAGCAGGCTCCTTCTTTAGCTGGCTGCCCGTACCGAAGGGCTTTTCATCGGTATCTTTTGCCGACCTGCTGCTTGAGGAGGCCAAGGTGGCTGTTGCGCCTGGTGTCGGCTTTGGCGATCACGGCGAAGGATATGTCCGCGTCGGCCTGTTAAGCAGCGAAGAACGAATGCGGGAAGCCGCCTCCCGAATCGGCAAGCTGAACCTGTTCGGTTAACCTAATTCCTTTTGAAAAAACAAAAACGATGTGCTATTCTTGCAGTAACAATTGAATGCAGTTTTCAAAAACGCAAAGACGGGACCAGTACGAAAGCATAGGGCACGATGACCAGAGAGCGAATTCCATGGGCTGAAAGAATTTGCCGTGACCCCCTTTCCGAATCCTACCCCCGAGCGGCCTGGCTTGCCAGGACAGTGCCTTCTGTTACAGGGTTAAAGCCGGATGAGCTGCGCTCATCAACAAAGGTGGTACCGCGGAAGTTAAACTTTCGTCCTTTTTCATACAGGACGAAAGTTTTTTTATTTTCAGGAAATGGATTCGTTACAGCTATACCAACTAATCATATATACAAGGAAGTGATCACGATGCTATCCCGCATCGTCGTAAAAATTGGAAGCAGCTCCCTGACGACAGATGAAGGCGGACTTAATCTTGATTCTGTCGCCTTCTTTGCCGGAGAACTTGCCGCGCTCCGCAAGGCTGGTCATGAGGTTCTGCTCGTAACATCCGGCGCCGTCGCAGCAGGCTTTCGGGAGATCGGCTACGAGAGTAGACCCAAGCTACTGCATGAGAAGCAAGCATCCGCCGCATTGGGCCAAGCGCTGCTGATGCGTGCATACCAGAATGCGCTGGCCTCCCATCAATTGAAGGCCGCGCAAATTCTGTTAACGAGAACGGACTTCGCGAACCGCAAACGCATGAACAATGCCAACATGACGATTACGGAGCTTCTGAAGCAAGGCGTTATTCCGATTATTAATGAGAATGATACCGTTTCGATTGACGAACTGAAATTTGGCGATAACGATACGTTATCCGCGCTGGTAGCGAACTTGGTCCGCGCCCAGCAATTAATCATCCTGACCGATATGGACGGTTTGTACACGGCTGATCCACGCAAGTCGCCGAATGCAACAAAATATGAGGAAATTGATGAAATCACGGGTGAGATTTACAGCATGGCAGGAGGCGCTGGCTCCAGCGTAGGTACAGGCGGCATGCGATCAAAAATCGATGCTGCCAAAATCGCCACCCGCGGCGGTGTCCCCGTCTTCATCGGAAAAGCCAACGAGACCGGGGATTTGCTTAAGGCGTTTAAGCATGCAGGCAAAGGAACTTATTTTGCCACCCACCTCTCCTCCCTGCCGATGAAAAAGCAATGGCTCGGCTTTATGTCCTCGCCGTTAGGCCGGATCGTTGTTGATCCGGGCGCCGAGAAAGCGCTGATTCATGGAGGTCACAGCCTCCTTCCCGTTGGCATTAAACGGATCGAAGGCAGCTTCCATGCAGGGGACGTGGTGGAAGTCGTTAATATGAACAACGAAACGCTCGGCAGAGGGATCGTCAATTACGATGAGGACCAGCTGCAGGCCGTGCTCGGAATGCCAAGCAGTAAAGTGATCGGCATCATCGGGGAAATCCATCGACTTGAGGTCATTCACCGCGACGAATGGATCACGTTAAAATAACCGGATTGCCATAAACCAATTAGATATTTACTGATAACTCAAATAAGGAGGATTTATTATGAGTGAGGTACGCAACAAAGCCCAACTCGCCAAGCAGGCAGCATTTCGTCTTGGCAGACTGAGCACGGAGGAGAAAAACCAGGCTTTGCTGATCATGGCAGACGCCCTGATCCAGCGGACAGCAGATATCATGGAAGCGAACGCGGAGGATCTTCGCCGTGGGAAAGAGCTCGGCACCTCTGCCTCCCTGCTGGACCGGCTGGCACTGAATGAAGCTCGAATCGAGGACATTGCCGAAGGATTGCGCCAAATCGTTAAGCTGCCGGACCCGATCGGCGACACCCTGGAAACGATCGACCGCCCGAACGGTCTGAACATCGTCAAGAAGCGCGTTCCACTTGGTGTGATTGGCATCATTTATGAAGCACGTCCCAACGTGACCGTTGATGCTGCCGGGCTATGCTTGAAGACGGGCAATGCGGTCGTGCTGCGCGGTGGTTCATCCGCCCTCTCCTCCAACCGCAAAATTATCGAGGTGCTTCACGAAGCTATGGAGCGCACCACACTGCCTAAAGATGCGCTACAGCTTATCGAGGATCCGAACCGTTCCTCCGTGGATGAAATGCTGAAGCTCAACGGACTGCTGGATGTCATCATCCCGCGCGGTGGCAGCTCGCTGATCCAGAATGTTGTGATGAACGCCACGGTACCAGTCATCGAAACCGGAGCCGGGATATGCCATACCTATCTGGATGTTTCGGCAGCCCCGGACATGGCGGCCGCCATCAGTATCAATGCCAAGGTGCAGCGCCCTTCGGTCTGCAATTCCATGGAAACCCTGCTCGTCCATGCGGATTATGCCAAATCGCATTTGACTGCGCTGGCCGAAGCATTCCGTGAGCGTAATGTCGAGCTGCGCGGATGCCAGCGTACCCTGGATTACGTTCCATGGGCTGCAAAAGCCACGTCTGATGATTACGCTACCGAGTATAACGACTATATTTTGAACCTTAAAATTGTGGATCACCTGGATGAGGCCATTGAGCATATTTCGATTTATGGCACCAAGCATTCGGAATGTATCGTTACGGAGAATAAGGATCATGCGCAGCGCTTCTTGCAGGAAGTAGACGCAGCCGCTGTCTATCATAACGCATCGACCCGCTTCACCGATGGCTTTGAATTTGGCTTCGGCGCCGAAATCGGGATCAGTACCCAGAAGCTGCATGCCCGGGGACCTATGGGGTTACCCGCGCTTACTTCCTCCAAATATGTTATTATCGGTAGTGGTCAAATACGCGAATAAATCATTCATCTAAAGCCATGAAGGAGGAAATAACGATGTGCCAATCCCCGCAGAACCGACCTTTAATAGATAAAGCAATTACCTTCTACGGCGCCGGCTCGATGGCCGAAGCGATCGTACGAGGATTAGTGAGCCGTTCTGTCGTGCTTCCGGAGAATATTACGATGCTCAACCGAAGCAATGTTCAGCGCCTTCAGGAACTGAGTGAGCGGTACGGCGTCCAGATCAACAATGACGATGCCGCTAAAATCGAAATTCTAAAAACTTCGCCGGTGATCGTGCTTGCCATGAAACCGAAGGATGCTGCTAAAGCGCTGAAAGAACTGGGACCGAAGCTCTCAAGCGATCAATTAATCATCTCCGTAATCGCCGGATTATCGATTTATACGACACAGACGCTGCTTGGAAACCATCAACCCATTGCACGCACAATGCCGAATACATCTGCCTCTATCGGACTTGGTTCCACAGGAATCGCGTTCTCGAAGGAAATCAGCGAAGAACAGCGCCAGCTGGTCATGACTTTGTTCGAAGCTGTTGGTAATGTAACGGTCATTGAAGAAGAGAAGATGGATATCCTGACCGGTATATCCGGCAGTGGACCGGCTTACTTCTATTACATGATGGAAGCCATGACTGCCGCGGGGATCCGCGGCGGCCTGACGCAGGAGCAAAGTCGCGAGTTGACGCTCCAAACCATTCTGGGCGCGGCCCGGATGGTGCAGCAGACCGGAGAACAGCCTTCATCGCTTCGCGCGAAAATCACATCGCCGAACGGTTCAACACAAGCGGCCCTCGAAACGCTCGACAAGGGCGATTTCTTCGAAACCGTCATTGCCGCCGTAAACCGCTGCGCTGAGCGCTCCAAAGAAATGGGCGCCATGCTGAAGGAGCAGATCTCATGAGCCGCTGTATCGCAACGTACCGAATCTATGACGACCAGGCGGATTTTCGTAAGAAAGCGACTTCCATCGCCGTTGGCATGACGGTTGGCAGCTGGACCGAGCTGCCGCAAGCCAAGCGTGAAGCGATGCAGAAGCATCTTGGCGAAGTGGTTGACATTCAGGTTCACGAGGGCTGGGAGCCAGGCAGTCGTTATGCGGATGTCAGCATTGCTTATCCGGATATTAATTTCAGCCGGGATATTCCTGCCCTACTGGTGACGGTATTCGGCAAAATTTCCATGGACGGACGCATTAAACTGACATCCATGGATTTGTCTCCCGACTTCCTGAGTGCGTTTCCCGGACCGAAGTATGGCATCGACGGTATTCGCGATCTTCTTGGCGTCCATGACCGTCCGCTGCTCATGAGCATTTTCAAATCGGTGATCGGACTGAATGCGGACGAGCTTAGAGCCCAATTTATCCGTCAGGCGCTTGGTGGGGTGGATCTCATCAAAGATGATGAAATCCTGTTCGAGAACGACCTCACCCCGATTGAAAAACGGGTAAGCATGTGCATCCAGGCGGCTGCTGACGTTGAACAACAAACAGGCAAAAAGCTGCTCTATGCAGCCAATCTAACCGGCCGGACGTCACAGCTGCGCGAGCAAGCGCTGCGCGCTATTGATGCAGGCGCTAACGCCCTGCTCTTTAACGTGCTGTCCTATGGGTATGACGTTTTGCATGAGCTAAGCAGCGATCCGGATATCATCGTGCCTATCGCGGCTCATCCTGCACTTGCCGGCGCAATTTATCCTTCTCCATACTATGGAATAACGGCTCCGGTGCTGCTCGGCCAGCTGATGCGGATCGCCGGCGCGGATCTGGTGCTCTTCCCTTCTCCTTACGGATCTGTAACGATGCCAAGAGAAGAGAATCTGGCCATACGCGACGAGCTGCATAGCGCTAAACTTGGCGTGAAACGAAGCATGCCGGTACCATCCGCAGGAATTCATCCGGGACTCGTTCCACGCATTATCCGGGACTTCGGCACCGATGTGGTCGTTAACGCAGGCGGTGGAATCCACGGGCATCCAATGGGAACCGAAGCTGGCGGCAAAGCCTTTGTACAAGCGATTGAGGCAACGATGAAATCCGTGCCGCTCGCTCACTTTGCCGAAGAGCACGAAGAGTTGAAAGCCGCACTGGACATCTGGGGAGGAGAAGTATGACATCTGGAGAGAAACAGCCGATCATTTTTTGCGATTTCGACGGAACCATCACGAACAACGATAATATTGTAGCCATCATGAAGCACTTCAAGCCGGAAGGCTTTGAGTCGATCATGCAGGATACACTAGACCGAACTATTTCTATACGGGAAGGCGTAGGCCGCATGTTCGCCCTCTTCCCTTCCTCCATGAGAGAAGAAATTACCGATTATGTTCTAAGCCATGCAGGGATTCGGGAAGGCTTCAGTGCATTCCTGGATTATTTAAAATCCGAACAGATTGAATTTTACGTTACAAGCGGCGGCATCGATTTTTTTGTCGATCCTCTGTTGAAGCCCTTTGGCATTCCTGCAGACCATATCTTCTGCAACGGCTCCAATTTCGAAGGTGATCACATCGAGATAACTTGGCCTCATCCTTGCAAGGAATCCTGCCAGAACGACTGCGGCATGTGTAAGGTTACGGTGATGGGCCGTTTTCCGGCCGATCGGTATTACCGGATTCTGATCGGGGACAGCCTTACCGACTTCGAAGGCGCCAAACAGGCGGATCTGGTTTATTCCCGTTCCTCGCTCACTGAGCAGTGCAAGAAGCTTGGCGTTCATCATGTACCCTTCGAGACATTTACCGATATTCAAAACGACATGAGAGACAAGTTTAAACAGGAGGTGCTGTAAGTGGCATTTTCAGATATCCAGCTTGAACAGAAACAGGCTGCCCTGCGGGATCTCAGAGGAATCAAGGAACTGTTTGCTTCTAGAAACTGGTTCCCGGGTACCAGCGGTAATCTATCTGTCCGTATTGGCGAGTTCAACCCAGAGCAGTTTTATTTTGCGGTGACAGCCAGTGGTAAAGACAAGTCGGTACATACGCCCGAAGATTATCTTTTTGTGGATCAGAACGGCGTACCTTGTGAAGCAACCGGTTTAAAGCCTAGTGCGGAAACTTTGATTCACTGCGAAATTTATCGCAAAACCGGTTGCGGCGCCATTTTCCATGTGCACACCATCGATAACAATCTGATCAGCGACTGGTATGGTGAACAAGGTTATGTCCCTGCCCAAGGAATCGAGCTGATCAAGGCCTTTAACATTTGGGATGAGGACGCGGCGATTCGCATTCCGATCCTGCCGAACTATGCAGACATTCCGCGGATTGCGGAACTCGTTCCGGATGCGCTTGATCCGGCGGTACCCGGTATTTTGCTGCGCAACCACGGCATCTATGCCTGGGGCAAAAACGCGTTCGAAGCAAAGAAACATCTGGAGGCTTTTGAGTTTATATTCGAATACTCCTACCGTCGTCTGCTCTTGAATGCAGCCGGTTCCAAGGTGAATTAAATCCATATTTGCAGATACAGAGCTTGATCAGCCGGATGCACCGTGATCCAACGTCTTCAGTGTGCATCCGGCGTTATCTTTCCGTTAGGAGTGTATAGGGATGCTCGAAAGTTTAGCCATTGGCATCGTATTTATTTTGTATGGTTTGGTCCTCTTTTTACTTCCGCCTAAAAGTTCCAAGAGCGTTTATGCTTATAAAACTACGTCATCTCTCAAAAATGAACGAAACTTTAAAGTTGCCAATGCCTATGTCAGTTTACTGCTGATGATCTTTGGGGTCATCCTGCTGCTGATCGCCAGGCTTACCGGCCATTTCATGACCACCGGTATTGCGACCGTGATCGTCTTTATCCTAATATACATACTCGTTGAACGAAAACTAAAAAACCTGTAAAACGATTCCAAAACGTTTACAGGTTTTTTCTTTATATGGATTATAGCCGATTCTGCTGATGCTCCTTTAAAGAGATCGAAGGCGCAGGTACCTGATCCGGTGATGAATAAACATTGAAGATAAACAAACATGTCACAACAAATAGAGTAATGTACAACAGGTAATACAGATTCTTGGCCACGATATCTCCCTCCATATCTCGTTCATATCCATTTTGATTAGATCGGATCCACTTGATCCAATGAATGTTATTAGCAATACATATGTACAGCAGGCAGACTCGCCTAACTGCTGCGGTCCCTAATGATCACTTTAACTGCAGAAGGCACGGACAACGTCACATCAAGTTGTGAGAAGGTTCCCCGAAAAGTATAGCGCGGGGGATCATTCAGCTGGACATATAGAATGTTTCCCGACTGTTTAATCTGAATCATCGACGGCAACTCGGTCGTACTCCACATTTTGATATCTTCCGTCCGCAGGCTGCCAAAAATCAGCATCTCCTTCGAACTCGAAGCATCTTGTTGGATATTGTGGTTGTAACTGCCCTGAACAATGACTTTTTTAACCCCGTCCGGGATTGTTATCTTCTGATCCGGTAACGGAATCGTTTGCTGCACGGACATCGTCTCACGGCGAATCTGATCCAGTAAACCCGTCGCACTTAGCGCTCCCATGCCGATACAGCAGAAAGCCAGAAAACCGATGAGAAGAATGCTGAATATATCATACTTGACCCAACCGCGTCTCCTAAAAATCAGCGAGTAGCTGACGATCTCGGCACCTAACAGAACAAATACGATCGGCCACCATCTTGCGGCGGAGCTGTACACCTCTACCCCTTTCCAGGCGGAGGACAAGACAAGCAAGCCAAGCACGAGCAAGGAGAGTCCCATCGAGAGTGTACCCACTCTCCATTGTCTTGCAGACTTCGATGGAGGGCTTCCCAGATCATAAATGGACATATCATTCGTTGTCGGTATCATAATATGAACGCCCTCCTCTCAATGCATCCTTTTTCGAGCCAGTCATCAGCTTGATTCCACCTCCGATGAGAAGTACGGCGATAATCGCGGTCTTCAAATAGGAACGAATGCGGTAATCCAGCTGCAATTGAGGGAAATGTGTATCGATATAAGGCATCACCACGCTGGTAAATACGAAATAGATACCAAGTACAAGCAGTCCAAGCCCGAGCCAGCGCTGCTGATTCCCAAGGCCTGAGATGATCGGTCGATCACGCAGCGGCTCCCTGCCGTAACGGCTTACTTGCTGCAGACCGTCAAAGAATGCATAAAACCAGATCAGCGGAATCAAGAACAGGAACAGCGACAGCTTGAGTACATCCAGCACATAGATGCTGCCAAGAAATAGGACCATGAGCTGCAGTCCACGTTTTTGCAATCCCAAATACATTTGACCCGCTCCGGGAAAGGCCGATAACAAGGTGGCAAACACTTTACTCCGCCGTCCGCTCTCCCGGCCGCTCTCGAGCTCATCAAACAGCGTGCGATCGATAAGTAATTCTCCAGCTTGCTTGCGGTGAACCAGTTGAACCACATCAAACATACAATAGAGCCAAATGATGGGCAGCATGCCCAGGAACAGCAGAAATACCGATTCATGAGTCAAGCCCGTCAAGAACAGCAGAATCGTCCCAAGTCCGAAGAATGCGATCAGGAACGACAACCCGCGCTGCATCAATCCCAGTTGAAAATGCCCCAAACCGGGAATGAAGGACAGCAGTATGGTATAAAAGCGTTCAGACTCATCACTCTTTTCCTGGCGAATCTCCATCGGCCGTCCATATTCATCGTGTATAATCGTTACAGGCGTATATCGGATTAAGGCAATTAGCAGGTCGAGCATGCTAATCCCCCAGATCATTAATGCTCCGAGAATTCCGAGCGCAAAAGCCGCATCGGAAGCCGTCATGATCCCGAGCACAAATCCGCCAAACAAGCTACCGAAGAACAAGAACGGATATAGCAGGGCACGTCCCTTTCTCCCCCAATAATAATGGCCGAGGCCCGGAAGGATATTTAATATAAAGGCAAACCCTTTACTTTTTTGCGGTTGCACAAGGCATCTTCCTTTCATTTTTCTTATCGGGATAATAGCTGGTCAAGCCAGCCTGTTGTTTTTTCCACCCATTGTTTACTGTAAGAAGGTGTTTCGGATAATGGAACCTCACTGTTCATATCGTCGGGAAGAAGTCGGTCAAATGCCCCGGTGAAGAGGAACAGCATGGTAATGGAAGCGGCAATGGTGTAGTGAACGATCGCGCGTTCGTACCATCGCTTTGGACGTTCCTGAATCCGCAGCGGTGCTTTATGGGTGTAAGGCTTAATTTGTTCGTGTTCCACCACCTGCTGGGTAAATGCTTCCGCGTCTGAGAGGCTAGGGAGTTCGGAATCAAGCTCCGCTAGTACCTGCATATAGATCTCCAGCACGCTGTCATCCAATAACATGAGCTCTTCATAAGAAGACCGTTCTTCTGCCGAGCCTTCTCCTCTAACATATCGTTCCGTCAGCATCTTAAGCTCGTTACCCTTTACGTTCATTTCCATTCCTCCTCCTTCCACGATTTCCGAATCCATTGTCTGGCCCGGTATAATTTCGATTCCACCGTCTTGACCGTGACATCCATCTCGGCTGCGATTTGTTCGTAGTTTTTCTCTTCCAAATAAAAAGCCGTTATAATGGCGCGGTGATTGTCCGGCAATTGTTTAATTTTCTCTCGAAGTTCCTCTCTTCTCTCCTTCTGTACGAGCAGAGAAACCACGTCTTCGTCCCGGGAAGGGAGTTTATCCAGCACTTCATCATGTTCGCCGTGCAGCTGCTCCGGCGGTTTACGGGAAAGCTTCCTCTTCATATCAATCGCTTTATTTAGCGTGATGCGTGTAATCCAGGTTTTAAACCCTTCAGATCGGTACTGGGGGAGAGCTTTGTATACTTGAATAAACACTTCCTGCGACGCATCTTCCGCTTCCTTGGCATCCCGCAGGACCGAGTATGCCGTATGGAACACGTGCTGGCTGTAGTGGTTCACCAGTTCCCGAAAGGCTTCTTGATCCCCTTGCAGGATGCGCGTGATTAACGTTTCAGCATCAATAACTCTCCCCTCCTTCCCAAATACATAGACGTCAGCTTTGAAAGCTGCCCCTGCACTTTTTTCGAAAAAAAATTTTGGATAATATAAAAAAAGACCAATACAGCCTGTCCCATAGTCTGCCCATACCGGCGAAAACAAAAAAAGAACGTCTATCGACGCCCTTTGGAAAGTGACAGGATCATGCCGCTAAGAACAAATAGAACATTCATCACAAAATGCATAACCATCACGGGAACTAGACCTTTCGAACGAATAGCCACGCCATAGATAATGGAATGAAGTCCATTGAACCCATACGATGGTGGCGATCATGATGATCAAGCAGGTGATAAATCCACCTGGGCGATTCGTTACTTGCAAGCTTTTCTCACCCATTCTGTAATACGTATTATGATATCATGATACCCTTCTATAATGACCGGATCAACTAGAGATTTGCACCTCATCTATTTCTAATGGCTCCACCACATTTAGCAGAAACGAACGCCCGCTCAAATATTCACGGATATAGGCTAGCGCATAGATTTGCTCACTCTTCAGACTTTCTGTCTCTCTTGGATTGGAGGCATGGTGGCTGTAGTTCTCCATCATAATCATGATGAAAAAGCACTCCAGAGACTGAATATAACCCGAGCCCAATTTCCGTACGCTTTCATATCCTTGAAGCACTTTAAATCGTTGGTTCGGAACAAGCGACAACATCACCGCTGCCAGATCGTAAAGAAAAAAACCGTAGCCACACCTACCGAAATCAATCGGGTGAGGAAGGCCACCTTCAAACACCACATTCCCCAGATGTAAATCGGCATGAATGAGGCCATAATTGCAATCATCAGTCTTCATCTGATCAAGCTGGGATAAAACCTTTTCAGCTGCGAGTTGATACAGTGACCATGAGACTTCTGACAAAAAAGTTCCTGCATATCGCTCCAACTTGGCGAGTGCTTCTCTATAGCTGTTCATCCCCCATATGGGTCTCCGGAAATCAGATGAAATTTCGAAGCCAAGTGCCACTTCATGTAGTCTGGCTATCAAGACACCTACCTGATATGCTTGATCTTCTGTAAGTCTTTCATGGGCATGCACACCGTCCACCCATTTCATCACGGTGACATAAGGAGATCTGAATCCATGCTCCGTACCGATTTTCAACATTCTTAATCCATTTGGAGTGGTTATACCTGACGGCACATTGATACCTGCGGTAATAAGGGCATCCAGGAATTGAAGCTCCAGGTCTATTTCATTACTGGACCGTCGATCCGAATGAATTCTCAATAAGTATGTTTCATTTAAGTTGGTCCTAACTTGATATGTAATCGTGTCCGAAATACCGATAAACTCAATCTCAACCCATCTCAGGTTATACTGCTGAAGTGCCGATATCGCAACTTTCTTGGCCCTAGCGAGCAGCGCACACCGTTGTTCTTCTGTTGCAAGTTGAAAAAAATCATTCATGAACTCACCTCTGCTCTATCGTTTGAACGTTCTTCCAATGATTATAATTCCCCAGCATCTGCCCTTCCTATATAAGGATTGATTTAAAATGACTTTTATACATAAGAAAAAGCCACATCAGAATCGTTCCAATGTGACTTTGTATTACTTGTTTTTGGTATATACGATTTTCTTGATGGAATCGCAGGATAAACAAAATTGAGAAGAAAGCTGATCAATCGTAGCGCCCGACGCAAACAACTGCCGGATTTCCAGGTTTCTTTTCTTCAAATACACCCGGCTGCCCGAGTTTTCTCCCCATTTCTTGCGCAATCCTTCAGGTTTAGGGATGTACACCATCCCGCCCTGTACATATTTCTGTACTTCCTTCAACAGTTCCTCTGGAAGTATAATATCCGCGTTTATATATTTCATGGTAGCTCTGCTCCTTAAAATTAAAATAAAGGTTTTAAGGATGCAAAGTCCATTTAGATAAACGGCCTCTCTACACGAGGTAATCAGGCGGTAACTTTCTCATCGCTCCATGCAAACAACCGCCGTTGTTCATCAAATAGACTTTGCATAGAGCTCATTGTCAATCTTCCCTTCATGTTCAGGCCCTCCCTTCAAAATAATGACATTCCGACTGGTTATGACCATTATAACCGATGTTACGCGAAAAATCGAAGTGATCTGTCTCATCTACAAGCCGATTTCAAACCGCCAAGCTGGCAAACGACCGAAACATCTCCTCCACGGTGTTGAAGCAATAGTTTGGCTGGCATGCCGCCAGCTCTTCCTCGGAACCATAACCATAGCCTGCAGCGATGCTGTGTATCCCGCAGTTCCGGGCTCCAATCAGATCATGCTTCCGGTCTCCAATCATAACGGCTCCAGGCGTCTGAATACAGCACGTATCCAGAACATGTTGAATGATTTCGGTCTTGGCGGACCGGGTGCCGTCCAGCTCGCTTCCACACACCATGGAAAAATAAGCGGATAGCTGAAAATGCTCTAGAACCGTTTCGGCAAAATCCGTAGGTTTGGAGGTAGCGACATACAAGCGGCGTCCTTGGGATAACAGCAAATCCAATAATTCGCGTATCCCGCCATACACCTCATTCTCATAAAGGCCGGTGTCCTTGTAATATTCACGGTAGCTAAGAACGGCTTCCCATGCCTTGGCTTCACTAAAATGATATTTCTCGATGAAGGACGCCTGGAGCGGGGGACCGATAAAACATTCCAGCTCGGAAAGATCACTTACATTAATCCCATGTTTACCGAGTGCGTACTTCACGGCTTTCGTAATGCCTTCACGCGGATCCGTCAAAGTGCCATCCAAATCAAATAGAATATGATTGTATCTCATTCGATCATTCTCCTTCAAACATGATTCCTAAGGCAGATCCTTGATTTCCAGGAGATCCATGATCGTATAAGCAGGTCGATGATGATCACTTAAAACGGCCCCCCGGCGATTATAATAACAAAAATCAATTCCGGCTCTCGTTGCTCCTTCATAATCATCCGTAAGCGAATCCCCTATGTACAGCACTTCGTCTGGACCCACCTCCAATTCCTGCAAAGCGAGTTCAAAGATCCGCGGGTCCGGCTTCCAGCACTTCACCTCATCCGAAATGATAAAGGAGTCAAAATAATGAAACAATCCTCCTGTTGTCAGGCGTTTACGCTGTGCTTCGCCAATGCCGTTAGATATCACCCCTAGCGTAACATCGCCATGCAGGTGTTCTAAAATAAGATCGGCATTCGGCTCCATATGGTTGGAACTGCAAAACAACCCCCAGTAGGTTTCTGAGATCTCCCGGAACTGACGAAATTCCCGCTTCAACCTCAGGAATGTGTCCGTGAAGGAATGCTCCAGCACCTGCCTGATATCGTGATTGTTCTGAATTCGGTTCATCCAATAATTAAAATTAATCGGTCCAAACGTGCTCCAGAATTCCTCCCACGTCAGTTCCTCATGCAGCCGGTAGTGCTCCAGGGCCTGCTGCATGCATTTCTGCTCGCTTTGGTTGTAATCCAGCAGTGTGTTGTCCAGATCAAAAATAATCGCTTTATATCTCATTTTTCTCTCCCCTCACGTCCATCGGCTGTAAATAATTGAATTCGCTAACGTGTGGATATTCTCCTGCCATTGACAGCTCGTGGCTGCACATACCTGCCAACCAACCATAGAAAAATAACAATCCCCAGAGCCAAAAAACAGACTCTGTGGGATCGATATTAATTAATAAAACTCTCTGCAATTTCAAGAACTTCCTCTTTCTTAAGAGCAACTTTATTATTTAACGATATATGATAATAAAGGTCATGCTGCTCATCCACCCAAGCCAGGCCCTGATTAAAATAAGCGTCCGCATATTTAACGTAAATCATCTCGTGGCCCTTCACGAGCACTTTTTCAACATGATCCGCTTCGGTAAAATGGATTTCCTGTTTGGGGTTCATTCCGCTACGTTTGGTTGCGATTACGCCAATCGAGGTTTCCATATCACTGCCTTTTACGTAAATTAGCGAAACGCTACTCACGCTTGGCGGTTTAATCTCCTTAACAAATACCTTTTTACTCGTAGTTGAAGTTTCTGCCTGTCTAATCAGCTCATTTTGAATATCATAATAAGCTTTCGTTGGCTCTCCCTCATGAAACAAATCGGAAAGATCAAGGTTAAAGGATAGGTAACCTTCATTAAATGAATACTCATTTAACAGCCGGGAAGGAATCTTCATATTAGGCATCCCGCGTTTCTTGGCTTCCTCTTGAAACACACCGAGCGCTCCAAGAGAAATGGAACCCGCTTCAAATTCGAGCAATGTATCCTTTCCGTATAACTCTTTCTTCAAGTCATTCATCTCTTGGTTATGTATATAATAAGCAATGGCTTGGCCCGGCAAAGCCGAGCGCCAGGCTAAATTTCTGGAAGCGGTATCGAGCGAATGCAATCGATCCTGCTTTTCTTGTAATTCCTTGGACACTTCAGGCTTAGGTTTGGTCTCCAGCACCACTTTTCCGTCTTTGCTGCGAATCTGTATCAGTTCGGTTGCGGCGTAAACTGTCACCGACAGCGAAGTCACTAGCAGCAGCGACGCTGCCATCACGAGTGGTCTTCTTAACATGTTGGGCTGAGGTTTCTTTGCGGGTAGGCAAGCAATCCGTTCCATGACTGCATCCCTGACATCAATGATATAATGGCTCTTTGGGTCCTGCTCTATCAGCTTTTCTTCCACGTCATTTCGTTTAACCTCCACTGTAGATCCCCCTCTCTGTCAACCATCCACTTTTTTATTTTTTGTATCAGGCGGCTGTAGCGTTTTTTGACCGAATCCTTGGTTTTATCGAGAATTAATCCGATTTCCGCAAAGCTTTTTTCCTCAAAAACCCGCAGAATAAGCAGGTTCCGCTCCTCCGGGGACAGCCTACGAAGAGCACGCTCCATGGACTCGCCAATGATATATTTTTGGGCCTCCTGCTCTGCGCTTGCCGCTTGCTCCTTATCCTCTCTCAACAAAGGTGCAATGCTATAGAAGAATCGTTTCCTTCGCAGCATATTTAGACAATGGTGATAAGCAATCTTGTATAACCATGAAGAAAAGGAGGTCTTTGGCTCATATGTCTCCAGCTTCTGATAAGCCTTGACCATAATCTCCTGCACGGCATCCTCCGCATCCTGCCGCTGGTTCAATAGTCTCCAGCAATACATGAAAATCTGCTGTTGATACGCCTCGACGATATGTACAAAGGCTTGCCGATCCCCGTTTAAAACTTGTTCTATGGATTCTTCTAGGCGCAAGTCTTTAGGCTCTGAATTCATTGGTTGAAAGCTCACTCCGTTATTCCCCCTTTCATCAGCAATCCATTGTTCAGGTGCCTTCATAAGCTTTAACACATGGCAGCGGAATAAAGGGACATCTTTTTTAAATACGGATTGTAGTTATTTTTGAATAACTGCTTCTAATGCACCTTCCATCATGAACCAGATGGCTTGGAAAGGGAATGCAGAATATTGCAAAGAAAAAAGCACGCCCATAAGGACGTGCTTCTCATCTATCTTCCGATATTTCTGAATTTCTGCGTATAGGCCTTGGCATCCTGTGCGGTACGCACCCGATTGCGGCTCCATTCAAGCAGGATCCGGTCAATGTAGCGGAAATGCAGTTTGCCCGCAAACACCGCTTCTTTCAGAGCCAAGAGGATCAACTCGTCCGGATAGCGATCCGCATCAACCCAGCCGGAGATCGTTTCCAGCTCCATGGGCGATAACGGACGGCCAAACTCTTTTTCGAAAATGGTGAACAAATTCCGCTCTTCCTTCTCAGGAACGGGATTACCGGGTGCAGTTGATTTGTCGGTAGCAGGACGGGCATTCAACAGCGGAGACGCAAACTTGGTTCCATCAGGGGTTTTTTCCTTGTGCTCTTCAGCCAGGCACGAAGCAAGCTTCTCATACAATCCGTGGAGATTGTAGCGCTCGTAATGAATCCCCAGTGTTTCGTCCACATACTCATCAATTCCGATCAGCCCTACCTTCATCAAGCGCTGCAAGCTGGTAGCGATGAATCCGGTGGGAGCCCCCGTCACTTCCGCAAGCTCCTCCAGCGAAGGAAACGTCTTGAACTCCACCTGCTGATAACCAATCAAATGGATCACCAGCATGGCTTCACGGTCGCTTAACCCAAGTGACCGGTAATGCCGGAGCAAGGCGTAAGGAATGATCGCCATTCCTTGGCTCATGCCGGCAGCGGCGCCGGCCGTCCAGCCATTCACACCCGTGTCCACGTTACCGTCGTGGTCCATAGACTTACCTCTCACGGCTTACGGATACAACCGGTACAGGGTCCGTGGGAACGGAATCGTTTCACGCACATGGTCCAAGCCGCAAATCCAGGCAACGGTACGCTCAAGACCTAAACCGAAGCCGGAATGAGGCACGGTGCCGTATTTACGCAAATCCATATACCATTGATAGGTTTCCATCGACAGATCATGCTCCTTGAAACGCTCTTCAAGCAGCTGTGGATCGTCTATCCGCTGCGATCCGCCAATAATCTCGCCATAACCTTCCGGAGCGATCATATCCGCACAAAGTACGACTTCCAGACGATTCGGATCCGGCTTCATATAGAAAGCCTTGATTCCCGCCGGGTAATGCGTAATAAAGACCGGTTTGTCATACTTCTCAGCAATAGCTGTTTCGTGTGGCGCGCCAAAGTCTTCACCCCAAGGAATATCAAAATCTTGCGTATGCAGGAATTCAATAGCCTCATCGTACGTAATCCGCGGGAATGGTGCCTGGATCGCCTCCAGCTTCGAAATGTCGCGACCGATCGTTTCAAGCTCCTGGCGGCAGTTTTTAACCACGGATTGCACCACATGACTAATGAACTGCTCCTGCACGCGAAGGCTCTCCTCATGGTCTGTGAAGGCCATCTCAGGCTCAATCATCCAGAACTCGATCAGGTGACGGCGGGTTTTGGACTTCTCGGCACGGAACGTCGGCCCGAACGAGTATACCTTACCGAGCGCCATGGCGGCAGCTTCCATGTACAACTGTCCGCTCTGGGTCAAATAGGCATCCTCATCAAAATACTTCGTGTGGAACAGGTTGGTTGTCCCCTCCGCGGAAGTTGGGGTCAAAATCGGCGGATCCACAAGCGTAAATCCGTTGGTATCAAAGTAATCTTGAACCGCACGGATAATTTCAGCACGGATCACCATGATCGCACGTTGTTTCTGTGTACGAAGCCACAGATGACGATGGTCCATCAAATAATCGACACCATGCTCTTTAGGCGTAATCGGATAGTTTTCCGTAAGATGTATAATTTCAATGCCGGTAACCGTCATCTCATAACCCGATTGGCTCCGCGGCTCTTCACGTATAACACCCGTCACATACAAAGAGCTTTCTTGTGTCAGGCTTTTCGCGTCATCCCATACTTGTTCGGATACTTCGCTCTTCACAACAACACCCTGGATATATCCGGACCCATCGCGAAGCTGCAGGAATTGAATCTTCCCGCTGGAACGCTTGTTGTTGATCCAGGCGCCGATTGTGACAGTCTCACCGACATGCTGGTTGACGTTACGAATCACACTTTTGGTGGCCATGCTTAAATCTCTCCCTTATATCACTACTATTTAACGGTTGGAAGTTTGTACGATACGATGCGTATCCCGAGCAATGACCAGTTCTTCGTTGGTAGGGACCACAAGTACCTCGACCTTCGAATTCGCCGCAGAAATACGGCGTGGCTCGCCGGAACGAATGCTGTTCAGCTCCTCATCCAATTCTACTCCGAGATAGGTAAGCTGCTCAAGCACTCTTTGACGAAGGACGATCGAATTCTCGCCGACGCCCGCAGTAAATACAATGACATCCACGCCATTCATGGCAGCAGCGTAAGACCCGATGTATTTACGAACACGATACTCATACATTTCAAAGGCCAACGTGGAGCTCGGATCGCCTTTTTCCATGCCTTCCGTAATCTCACGCATATCACTGCTGATTCCGGAGATCGCCAACAGTCCGCTATGCTTGTTCAGCATGGAGTTCACTTCATTGACGGTCAGCTCTTCCTTGTTCATTACAAACGGTACGATTGCCGGGTCCAAATCACCGCTGCGCGTACCCATCATGAGCCCTTCCAGCGGGGTCATCCCCATGGAAGTGTCGATGGATTTCCCGCCTTTTACTGCTGTCAGGGAAGCACCGTTACCGATATGGCAGGTAATGATCTTCAGATCCTCCAGTGGCCGGTTCAGGAATTCTGCCGCTGCCTGGCTGACATAGGCGTGAGATGTACCGTGCGCACCGTAACGACGTACTTTATATTTATTATAAAGTACTCTCGGAATAGCGTACAGGTATGATTTCTCCGGCATCGTCTGATGGAACGCCGTATCAAATACAACGACCTGCGGAACGCCCGGCATATTGGTTTCTGCTGCCTTAATCCCCATCATCGATGCGGGATTGTGCAGCGGAGCCAAATCGAACAAGCGACGGATTTCCGCTTTGGCATCACTGTCAACGAGCGCGGATTCTTTAAAAGATTCCCCGCCGTGCACTACGCGGTGTCCAACGGCCTGAATGCTTTCGATAGAATCGATCACACCGTGCTCCTCGTTTGTAAGCATGCCCAGCACTTTGCGGATCGCCGTGGTATGCTCCAGAATTTCGCTGACTTCCGTTACGTCCTGTTTTCCCGTCGGCTTATGCGTCAGAATCGAGGAATCCATACCGATCCGCTCAACCAAGCCTTTTGCCAATACGGATTCATCCGTCATGTTGTACAGTTGATACTTCAGTGAAGAACTACCTGCATTAATTACGAGAATATTCATACCCGGTCACCATCCTTATCGTACTTGAAAAAGCCTTCTCCGGTTTTGACGCCCAGTTGCCCTGCGCGGACCAGTTTCTTCAAGACAATCGATGGACGGTATTTCAGTTCGCCGTACTCGCGGAACATGCGTTCCAGCGCAGCGAGGATGGAATCCAAGCCGAAACGGTCGGCCATCTCAAGCGGTCCATGCTGGAAGTTATATCCGATTCTCATCGCGTCATCGATATCTTCCGCCGAAGCCACGCCTTCCTGCAGCAGATGCATCGCTTCGTTGATCATGAGGGTAATCATGCGGGTTGTAACGAAACCTGGAGACTCATACACCATGATGCCTTTTTTATCCGAAACTTCTTCAACAAAGCGTTTTGTTTCTGTAAACGTATGTTCCGAAGTTTTCAGGCCGCGGATGATTTCAACAAGGTCTACCTTGGAAACAGGATGAATGAAGTGCATGCCAATAACACGCTCAGGATATTTGGTAGAGCTGGCGAGCTCCGTCAAACTAAGCGTGGATGTATTACTTGCTAATATCACATGGCTCGGACATACTTGATCAAGCTGTGAAAATACCTCTTTCTTCGCTTCCAAGTCCTCTATTATGGTCTCAATCACCATATCGCAGGTGCTAAGCTCGGCAAAATGAGTTACTTTTTGAATCCGGTTCAGTATAAGTTTCTTCTCTGCCTGGGTAATTCCCCACTTCTCCAATTGTTTATCTAGACTGGTCTCGATCATTCGGTATGAATAGTCCAGTTTCTCTGGAGTTTTCTCTACGAGCAGTACGTCAAGACCTTTGGCTGCGAGCATCTCCGCAATGCCCTGCCCCATAGTCCCGCCGCCTACAACGCCGATTTTTTTGAAGTACATGGTTTCTACTCCACCCTTTCCTTATCTCTATACTTTATTGTACCCCATTTGTCGAAAAATACATTTTCAGAGCACAAAGTATAATAATATCTTAGCACGACAAAAAAGTAAAAAAAAATAACCAGCATAACAATTTATGCTGGTAAAAGCGCGTTTTCACGAAATTGACAACGAAATTGTTCCCCAGAGAGGATTTCTTCCTTTAAAAGGATATCAAGAGAATTGTCGAATATTGGCCGTTTTTGTCCCAAGAGATTCTTAGTGCGGTTCATTAACTCTTCCAAAATCACATTATTCTCTTTCATTAACTCTTCAGTTGTTACCATATTCATGTTAACAATGCCCAGCGACGTCAAACCAGACTTCATCATCGTCTCCACGATGTTCAGCGATTGCTCAAAGTCATTGCTTGAACCTGTGCTTCGCCCCCCGTAAAAGATCTCTTCGGCGGCCGCACCGCCAAGCGCGATCATAATTTGCTCTTCCAGGAAGGATTTTGTGTACAGATATTGTTCCTCCTGCGGGTTATGACGAACATAACCAAGTGCCTTACCACGCGGGCTGAGGGCAACTTGTTTCACACTGCCGGGACGCACAAGCTCTGCCATGATAGCATGTCCCAATTCATGGATGGCAACGCGCTTCTTCTCTTCCAAATTCGATTCGCGATCAGAGCGCTCACCCATCATTACCTTATCAATCGCCATGGACAAATGACGCTGATGGATAAACTGTTCATTCTCGCGCATCGTATAAATGGCCGCTTCATTCATGACGCTCTCAAGCTGTGCACCCGAGAAGCCGTAAGCTTCCTCAGCAATTTTCTCCAAGTCAACATCTTCATGCAGCGGCTTATTACCCGCATGCAGATTCAAGATATGAGTGCGTCCCTTCTTATCCGGAAGATCTACTTGAATATGACGGTCGAATCGGCCTGGACGCAGCAGTGCGCTATCCAGCATTTCTTTCCGGTTTGTTGCGGCGATAACCAGAATGCGAGGAGTATCCTGTGAATAGATGCCATCCATCTCGGTTAGCAGCTGATTCAGCGTCTGGTCATACTCGCGCTGCTGGCCGCCTTCGCGTTTACCGCCAATGACATCGATCTCATCGATGAAGATGATGGCGTTTTGTTTGTTTTCTTTTGTCGCACGATTCCGGGCATCCTTAAACAAATCCCGGATGCGCCCCGCACCAACACCGACGTACATCTCAACAAATTCACTGCCGGATGCAGCAACAAAGATCGAATCCGTATAATGGGCAGCGGCTTTCGCCATCAACGTCTTCCCTGTTCCCGGAGGCCCGGTTAGGAGAATGCCCTTCAATGGACGAATGCCGAATTTCTTAATGTCTTCATGACGAATCAGAAAATCCAATGCTTCTCGCAGTTCTTGTTTAGCATTATCCTGCCCGCCGATTTCTTCGAACGTCAGCTTGGCAGGTCCGCTCTTTTTCCGCTTGCGCTCATTCCCTGCGCTTACAGCAATACCGCCTTTCATTTTAGCGATAAACAACAAGCCGCCTACAAGTCCTGCAGCGATGAGCAAGGGCACGATGTTCACACCGACAAATACAAGGAATACCAGTAATACGGGAATAAAGCCTAACATGATTTCTTTAGCTAATTTAGGCATGATTCCACACCTCCATGCTGCCAGGCTGACGCGGCAAGATTATAAATTTACCAGACTTGCCGTCTGACAAGCTGACATAGACATTGGTGTCATCGATGGTTGCTTTTGCTTTCAAATTCGGAGACTGGGCAGCAAGCTGCTCGAGCGATGATTGAATATCAGTATACTGCTTATTATCCATTGCTTCGGCGACTGAGAGCATGGCCTTCTCCCACCATTGATCCAGTGCTTCCGAGGAATGGTCCTCCACCTGGATTTTCAATTCCCGCTTGCCAATCACAGACTTGCCTTCCTTCTTAATATGCTGAACCAAACCTTGTAAATTTGTATCTGGAGCCAAATCGAGATTCAAAGTAACGGTATTCTGTTTAATATCTATATGAGAATCCTTCACGCCGTCATATTGCGACACAACATTTGCCAGCGGATTTTGCAAAGCCATCTGCCGATACAGAAACCATCCGCCAAAGAGAACCGATGCTGAGATCACGACAGTCAGCATGATAGGTACAATGCGTAGTTTCATGAAGTTCCTCCTTCATTTCCTATATGAAATTTTGTCTATCATTTTGTGACACAATAGTACATATAACAACGATATATTGCGATGCATGTAATTTATATGCTCGTTTTGTACAAGTACGAGTATATCACATCTTATATACTTTTTCATGCATGTCTGTGAAAATATTTAGAACAGTTTTTCCATATTCTTTCTGAATGCGCTTACATGTCGGAGAAAAAGAGAGGCACCCTATGAATTTTAAAGGGCGCCTCTCTTACTGCATTTTTATTGATTTGGAAGAATAATGTCATTCCCGATGGTGTTACCATCTTGAAAACGATAAAACCGATAGCCGCGCTGACCGTTGTGTTCATACTGCAGCTGCCATGCATACTCGCCCTCATACATTCCAGGCAGCAACCGCTTAATTTCCACTCCAGGCAATTCGTTATAGATCTGATCCCGCATCTGGGCTTCTGACATCCCCGTTTTCAATAAAACGGACTGGACAGCGTCAGCACCTTCAACAGGTACGTTGTCATCCGTAAATTTCACCCATACCATACGATCTTGATTGTCTTGATCCTTCCCGCTTACCACCCAATAGTTATTATCCTCGCCCCACACCGATTTATAGGTCTTCCCGGGTGTAACCAATTGGCCATGCTGCTTCGCGGCAACAATTGCCATTCTTTCTTCATTCCAAGTATCTTTCATAACATATGAATAATAGAGCTGTAAACCAAGCAGCAACAGCAGTACGCTGGACACACTCAGCAATATCCACTTCGTTTTTTTCTTCAAATCCGTCTTCCTCGCTCACCTTGATTATTCCCTAGAGGGTTGTAAGACGCTCAAAGGTACGCTGCGCTTCCCGGCGGATACGTTCCTCATCAAGAGTAAGACTCGCGCCATTCTTCACTACCTGCTTACCGTCAACCCATACATGCTCAACATCCTTCGCACTAGCGGAGTAGATAGCATGAGAAATGTAATCCGTCTTCGGAAGGAAGTGCGCCTGATCCGTGTTCAGTGCGATCATATCTGCCTTCATACCTACTGCAAGCGTACCGATATCGTTGAGGAAGGCTGACTTGGCTCCATACTCTGTACCCATCCGAAGCGCTTCGGATGCAGGAATTGCGGTTGGATCCCCGCTTACCCCTTTATGGATCAATGCCGCCAGACGCATCTCTTCAAACATATCCAGATTATTATTGCTCGCAGGTCCATCGGTACCCAGCGACACCGTTACGCCAGCTTTCAGCAGTGCAGGCACGCGAGCGATGCCGCTGGCAAGCTTCAAATTGCTGCCTGGATTATGCGACACCATAACTTGATGCTTGGCCAGGATTTCGATTTCTTCATCGGTCAGATGGACGGCATGCGCAAGCAGCGTTGGCCGGGAGAACATGCCAAGCTTCTCCAAATGGGCAACAGGGCGAAGTCCGTAGTCTTTTACATTCTGAGCTACTTCCGTTTCCGTTTCGGACATATGCGTATGCAAAGGCAGATTCAAATCATGGGATGCCTGAACGAATTTTTCGATGAAATCCGGCGGGCACGTATAAGGTGCATGCGGTGAAATCATCGTCGTAATTCTCCCGTCAGCCTTGCCATGCCAGTCTTTCGCGAATACCACCGCCTCATCCAGCTTCTGCTGCTGCACCTCAGGCGGACACAATCCGATGACGCCGCGCATTAGGACGCCGCGCATTCCTGAGTCCTGCACAACCTTGGCAACCTGATCCATATGATCATACATATCCACAAATGTCGTGGTTCCGCCTTTGATCATCTCCAGCACGGAGAGTGCGGTTCCCCAGTATACATCGTCGGCCGTGAATTTGGCTTCCATAGGCCACATTTTTTCCTGAAGCCATACCTGCAGTGCCAGATCGTCGCCATAACCGCGGAGCAGGGACATCGCCGCATGTCCGTGCGTGTTCACTAACCCCGGTAGGAAAAACAGATGAGTTCCGTCGATAACTTCTGTTCCCTCTTGGATGGTTGGCTCTTCTTCACCCAGATAGGTTATGCGGTCATTCTCCACAACCATATATCCGCGTAGCACGGTTCTTCCTTCCTCTAATACCGCAAACGTTCCGTTCTTAACCATCCACTTCGTTATCGTCATGTCCTGCATCCTCCTTGCCGTTATCCAAATAATAGGCCAAACTCTGCAAATCTGTAGTAAAATCAGCCGTATGAATCCTGATATGGGATGGGGCTTTCAGGATGGTTGGCGCAAAATTCAGGATAGCCTCGATGCCTGCGGCGATAAGCTGATTGGCTACATTCTGCGCTTCAAAATCCGGAACGGTGATTATCCCGATACGAATGCCGTACTCATGAACCGTCTTCTCCAGTTCCTCCATCGGCTGTACAACCAAATTGTTAATTTTCATACCAACTTTGGGAGAATACGAATCGAAAACCGCCACAATCTTCATATTGTCCTTCAGAAATGCATTGTAATTCGATAATGCATGTCCAAGATTACCGGCCCCAATCAATGCGACATTGATCTTCTGGTCCAGCTTTAGAATCTGGCGAATTTTCTCGATCAGATAAGATACGTCATATCCGATCCCTTTCCGTCCAAAATCACCGAAATACGCTAGGTCCTTACGAATTTGAGCAGGATTGAGGTCCAGTTTTTGTCCCAGTTCCTGGGAGGAAACCGTGGAGACCTCCCTTTTCTGAAGCTCATTCAAATAGCGCAAGTATACAGGTAATCTGCGGACCACGGCTTCCGAAATTTTTTCCGATTTCATTCATGCTCCCCCTAATAATAGGTTAATAACTACATTTTTTTGTGACAGATCATTTCGTTCATTGTTTCACTTTTATTCAGCTTGGTTCTCTATGCCTGCCTCTTCCTGCAGCCATTCCGAAATTCGGGGAACGATCCCCTCTGTCGGCATGTGCTCCATCTTCGGCCCCGGCAAAGAATATAAGAAATATTTCCCGTAATAGGATTCAATGACCCGGGTATCGTAGACAATGACAATCCCCTTATCTTGCGCGGTCCGCACCAGTCGGCCAAATCCCTGTTTGAAGCGAATGACCGCTTGCGGAACCGAAAGTTTCATGAACGGGTTCTTCTTCTGCTGCTGCAGCAATTCGCTCTTGGCTTCGACCAAGGGATGATTCGGCGGCTGGAACGGCAGCCGGACGATCGCAAGGCAAGTGAGCGCCTCCCCGGGTATGTCTACCCCTTCCCAGAAGGAGCTCGTACCCAGCAGGACCGAAGCGCTGCTATCCTGGAATCTCCGGATTAACTTGGTACGGCTGGTTCCGTCCATCCCTTGTCCCAGTACCGTAATATCGCTGGATGCCAGCGCCTCCTTCAACGGCTCGTGAACCTGACGCAGCATGCGGTACGAAGTGAACAGCACAAGCATGCGGCCATGCGTAGCGATTGCCGTATCGGCCAATGATTGCACAAGTGTATTCACAAAGAGTGCATCCCCGACCGAGCCCTTCACGCTCGGAAAATCGCGCGGCACGACAAGGAGGGCCTGCTCCCTGTAATTAAACGGGGACGGCAGCAGAACCGTGTTCAGGTTGCCGCTATCTGCCGCTTCCTGAAGACCCAAGTTCTCGATCATGAACTGAAACGATTTATCCACCGACAAGGTCGCCGATGTCAGGATCACGCTTTGTTTCTTGTCAAAAAACAATTCCTTCAAGTGAGTGCTAACATCGACAGGCACTGCATAAAGCTGCAGCGATTTGCCGCGGAAATTCCCGTTAGCCTCCATCCAGTATACCGTGCCTTCATCATTCAGAGCCATGAAGGACCTCAGGTCATCGCGGTGTGCGGCCAGGTCCTTAAACAGACCCGATAGGTCTGTTAACAAACTGTCCGCGCTGTAGTCGTCCAGATCTTCCTTCATCTCGGCGATCAGCTTGTCACCCTTGCGAACGACATCGCCCAGCGTCACATGAATTTGATGCTCCAACTCGGCCAGCGAACCCCAATCCTTCGGCTTCTTCAGAGGCGATAAGCGAAGCGAGAATTGACCGGCATCCCCCGGAGTCGCGTCTCCGCGTTCCGGAAGCAGTCCGAACAATTGATCGCTGAGCCGGTCCCAATTCTCTTTTGCGGTGATCAGATCCGGATAAATCCGGTCTATGATGGAGGACCACTCGACAGCCTTCTCATGCGATGATGCTTGCAGCAGCTGGCGAAGAGCCGGAAGCTGACCGCTGCGGCTGTCTTTGTACATACGAGTCAGCGTATGGACCACCGAAAAATATTTCATCTGCAAGCCAAGGTGCTTGCCAGCGACGTCCTCCAGATGATGCGCTTCATCAATGACGAGACGCTCATAACTCGGAAGCAGCTGATGATTCGCTTTTACGTCAGTGAACAGCTTCGAATGGTTCGTAATGACAACATCCGCGATGCCCGCTTCATGTTTGGCCCTGTGATAGTAGCATTTGCGGAACCATGGGCAGGCACGGCCAAGGCAGGAATCCGAATCACTGGAGATCGTCTCCCAGAAATCCCCTCCGCGACCGCCAAAGTTCAGTTCTTCATCATCCCCGTTCTCCGTCTGGGTCAGCCAGACCAGCATCTGCGCCGCGGTGATCACATCTTCCTTCGGGGAATGAAAATCTCTTCTATTTATTTTATGTTCAAATTTTCTCAAACACAAATAATGGCCTCTTCCCTTGAAAATAGCCGCTTTAAAAGGAAAAGGAACAACCTGGGTGAGCAGGGGAATATCCCGGTCACGCAGCTGTTCTTGAAGGTTGATTGTATGCGTGCTCACCATAACCTTCTGTTCCTGCTTCACGCTTTGATAAATCGACGGCAGCAAATACCCGAGGGATTTGCCTGTTCCCGTGCCAGCTTCGATCAATAAATGTTTATTGTCATCGAGAGCCTGCATCACTTCCTGAAACATCATGTCCTGGGCATCCCTGCTCTCATAATGAGGCAGCGTTTCCTTTAGACGTTCACGGACATCATTCATGTATTGCTCAAAGCTTACATCCGCCAGCGGATTAGGCTCCGACTCATCCCTGGCAGGCGCAATATCGTTCCAATCGTCAACGGCCAGGGCAAATTGACGATAGTACGTATGGGTGTCTCCGGCTTGTACAGCCTGGAACTCCCTGTCAGCACGGATGCCGTCAAAGAACCAGGCCAAGTCGCTGTCCTCGTCGGCAAACAGGTCGCTTAACCGCTGCACGGTAAGGAGAGGAAGCTCATCGATCTCCTCCAGGCATTTCAGCAGTGCATAGGCTGTGGCAAGCGCATCGCTGTCCGCCTGATGCGGACGGTCATGCTCCAGACCGAAATGAGAAGAGACCATCCCGAGCTGATAAGAAGGCAGCGAGGGAAAACATATTTTTAAGAAGTGCATCGTATCTAGAATTCGGCCGCTGAACGGTAAATAGCCGCAGCGATCGAGTGCATTTTGCAAAAAGTTAAAATCAAAAGCGACATTATGCCCAACCAATACGACATCGTCGAGCATGGGCACGAGTTCCATCATCATTTCTTCCAATGACGGAGCATCCGCTACATCACTGTCGGAAATGCCGGTCAAACCGGTAATAAAAGGAGGGATCGGAATCCCGGGATTGACATAGGTGCCGTATACGCGGGAGATGCTTCGATCCTCTTCGATGATGGCCAGTCCAACCTGAATGATCTCATCTGCTGACTGGTTGCCCGTGGTTTCAAAATCCAATACGGCAAATTTCATTTCGATAAAATCCCTTTCCTCCAGACTAATTAACAGCATACCAGAAGTTGCGGGTTTTGAACATTCCGGGTAAAAAATCCCCCGTTTCTCCTCCATCGCTCCATACGGCAAGAAGCGATACCAAAGTCTCAGGAATGAGCTCTGGCATCGCTTCTTGTAATGGCTTGATTTCTACAGCAAAGAGATCAATTGGCTGCCGTACTGGAGCTCACCGCGATTCTGCTTGCAGACCTCCAAATTGATAATGGGGTCAGGAAGTGTCGGGTCGCTGTGAATCGCCAGTGCAAAGTGCTCCTCGGCTTTCCCTTGTTGTCCATTCAACACCTCGATGCATCCAAGCGCGTTGTAAATCATCGCTCGCATCTTCTTGTTGTCTGCCAGGGGCAGGATGGACACCAATACATCGGACGCTGGTATGGTTTGCCCCAAATAAAGATGGGACATCGCAATATACAGCTTGGTCAGAAGGCTATCCGGAAATACCGTGGCGGCCACCTCAAATTGCTGTATAGCCGGCTGGAACATCAACAACTTGTAATAACCTTGGCCGCGAATGAATGCATCAAGCTGCAGTTCAGGCGCTTCGGTCGGTGGAAAAACAGGAGGTGAGGCGGCACTCTCGCGGAAGATAGCCATCTTCTCTTCAAAATGGAGCCATTCCTCGATAATGCCCTCGCTCATGCTTTTGAGCATGTTCCAGTTTTGTACCAGCGCCTGTTTTTGGGGACCTTGAGCAGAAGGGTAATGCTTCACAATTTCATCTAACATGTTGTTCATTTCAGCGAATACATGTTGAAACATAGCTGCATCCCACCCTTAGCGGAAAAATGAGATCAGTGCGTCGACCTGAACTCATTTTCTGTAGAAGTCGGTCTTTTCATCCCTTTAAGGTCCCGACACATTTTGGCTCTTAGGAGACCATTTAGAGAACCGCGGCGTGAACCTCACGATATTCCGTGTTAACCGGCTTATTCATTTCGTCAACGATCACAACCGTTGGGGTATGATTGTCGTATTCCTCTTTAGACATCATGGCATAAGAAATGATAATGACGTTGTCGCCAGGCTGTACAAGCCTTGCAGCTGCCCCGTTCAGACAAATCACGCCACTGCCGCGTTCGCCTTTGATCACGTACGTTTCCAAACGGGCGCCATTGTTATTGTTTACGATTTGAACTTTTTCATTCTCCAAAAGGTCTGCAGCCTCCATTAGATCCTCATCAATGGTAATGCTGCCCACATAGTTCAGATTGGCTTCCGTCACCGTTGCGCGGTGGATTTTGGATTTCATCATTGTTCTAAACATGGGATCCCCCTACTTTTGGTTGAAGTAACGCATTGTCAATGAGACGGGTGCGGCCAAATCGTACGGCCAGCGCCATAATGACGGTTCTGCCTTCATCCGCAATGCGATATGAATCTTCCACGGGAACAAGTTCCGGGAAAGTGAGCAATTCTGCATAATCAATATCAGCGAGCGGGGACTGGGATATAGAATCCCGAAGATGAACACGGATCTCTCCTGCCGTTGTCGCTTGTCCCTGCTGGATCATCTCCTGAGCGGTTCGCAAAGAGCCCGACAGCACAAGTGCCTGCTCCCGCTCTTCCGGCTTCAAATACACGTTGCGTGAGCTTAGAGCAAGGCCGTCAGATTCGCGGATGATCGGACAAGGCACGATGGTTACGTCCATGTTCAAATCTTGAACCATTTGCTCAATGACGGCTACCTGCTGGGCATCCTTCATTCCGAAGAAAGCATAGTCAGGTTTTACGATATTAAACAATTTGTTAACAACCGTGGTAACACCGTCAAAATGCCCGGGACGGGAGGCCCCGCACAACAAAGACGTAATTTCCGATACAGCGATTTTGGTTTTGGTCGGCTGGGGATACATTTCCTGAACCGTGGGAATAAAAACCACATTCACCCCTTCGGATTCCGCCAACGCCAGATCGCGTGCCTCATCCCGGGGATAGGTCTCATAATCCTCACCCGGTCCGAATTGAATCGGATTGACAAAGATACTGACAACCACCGTACCTGCCATTTCTCGCGCCTTACGCATCAGGCTGGCGTGTCCTTCATGCAAATAACCCATCGTAGGCACAAGTCCTACCGAACCACTGCCGGATTCCCAGCGGTCCTTAAGTTCTGATCTTAATTCCGCAATGGTGCGAATCACTTTCATGATGTCGTGCCCACCTTTTCCTTTTTGCTTCCATATAATGTTGTTGTCGTTTCGGAAGCCTCATGATTCTCGGCCTTGAAGACATGCTCCTCTGCCGGGAATGAGCGGTCCTTCACTTCCTTCACATACTGCGTAATGCCTTCACGGATAACGGAGCCTACATCAGCGTAAGTTTTCACGAAGCGTTTGTCCCGATAGGGAGACGCATATTTGATTAAATCATGGAATACCAGAACTTGACCGTCGCAGTAACGACCCGCTCCGATGCCAATCGTCGGTATGCTCAGCGCTTTAGATATTTCCGCCGCAGCCTCTTCTGTAACCAGCTCCAATACAATTGCGAATGCTCCAGCCGCTTCAAGTGCCTTTGCATCATTCATGAGCCGCTGAGCGTCTTGGGCATCCTTGCCTTGGATCCGGTAGCCTCCAATTTGATTCACCGACTGAGGCGTCAGCCCGATATGACCCAGTACCGGTACGCCGGACTGTACGATCCGTTTCACGGTGCCGGCGATTTCTTCGCCGCCCTCCATTTTCACGGCATGCGCATGACCTTCCTGCATCAATCTCCGCACCCCGCGCAGACTTTCATCAATATCTCCGTGATAGGTCATAAACGGCATATCCGCTACGATAAAAGTTTCTTCCGCTCCACGAGCGACGGCACGGGTATGATATACCATGTCGTCCAGCGTTACCGGAATTGTGGAGTTATAGCCGAGCACGACATTGCCGAGGGAATCGCCTACCAATATCATATCAATATCCGCTTCCTCCGCCAGCTTGGCGGAAGGATAATCGTACGCGGTCAGCATGGTGATCGGTACACCCTTCTTCTTCATGTTCTTCATCTTCACGATGTTCAGTGGTTGTTTGCCTGCCATTGTGACACAGCCTCCTTTGTGTAAATAAGTTAGACACAATAAAAAAAACCTTTTAGCACATACTTGCTAAAAAGTCCGAAAGGCAAAAAAGAGTCACTCGCGATCGTCCCTTCTGTCTCGGTCCTTTCGGCTCAGAGCAGAATCCAACGTAACCGGCATAACAGTTATGAAGGTGTTCTAAAAAAATAATGCTGTTCAATACCACTTGCTGTAGAGTGCAATTCGCTCATGGCGATACCGCCTCTTGGTCATAGTATAACAAAATCCAACTACGATTTCACCATGTTTCATTTACCTGGTATTAAAAAAGAATTTCACCGGAATATACGGGGATCAGCTCGTCATCTTGATTGCGGACCAGCAGCGCACCATCTCGGTTGAGTCCTGTGGCAATCCCGCTAAAACGGTCAAGGGTCGTCTGCACTTGAACTTCCCTGCCCACCGTGCCGGATAAAGCTTCCCAGAGAGAGGCTATAGGCTCGAAGCCCTGCTCGTTGTACAATTCATATAAAACCTCCATCTCCGCCATGATGGACTGGATCAGCTCTGTCCGATTGACGGTTGCTCCGCCAGCCATGCGAATCGAAGTCGCCACGCCGCGCAGCTCCTCCGGAAAATCCGACTCTTTCAGATTGGCGCTGATGCCGATACCGGCAATGCAGTAGCGCACCCTTTCGTCTTCTGTTGCAGACTCCAGCAAAATGCCGCACACCTTTTTGCCTTGAAACAGAATGTCGTTTGGCCATTTGATATCGGTTTGCACACCGGCGCACTTCGTGATCGCACGGCATACCGCTACGCCTGTCAACAAGGTGAGCTGCTGGGTTAAATGCAGAGGTTGCTTCGGTCTGAGCACCAGGCTCATCCATATGCCTTTGCCTCTCGGGGAGTGGAATTTCCTGCCCATTCTCCCGCGGCCGCCCGTCTGCTCTTCCGAGATCACAAGCGTGCCTTCCGTTGCCCCTTCTTCCGCCAATTGCCGGGCATCTTCCTGCGTTGACGCCGTTTTGTCAAGCAGCTTCAGCGGTTTCCCGAAGGTTTGACTGGTCATCCCCGCTGTCAGTTGTTCCACGCTCAGTTTGTCCGGTTCATCCATCATGCGGTAGCCAAGCCGTGGAACGGCCTCGAAATCATAACCCAAATGACGAAGCTTATTGATCTGTTTCCATACGGCTGTCCGGCTGATGGACAATTTACGGCTGATCTCTTCTCCGGACAAAAACTGGCCGGAATGCTCCTGGAACATTTTCAGAAGTGCATTGTCTTGATCATAATCCTTCATTATGAATTACCACCCGCTTTGCTTCTTCAATCAACGATTCCTTATCGTTGTTAATTAAACCTGCTGCCGCTTTCTCTAGCAATTGCCCGAGAAGTTCGCCTAGCCATGGGCCCCCGCGCTTGTCCAGCGCTTCAAGCAGTTCGTTTCCGGTGATGGCCAAATCCTTCAAACTCCGAATTCGGAGTTCCCGGAGCCAACCGTCAAGCTGCTCGATTACGCTAAGTGAGGCAGACGCCGCTCCCGTTTGGTTCAACGCCGTCTGCAAATGCAGCCAGCCTTGAGCTGCCTCGGCTCCGTGGAAAAGAACCAGCTTAATCCACTGGGGCCTAGCGCTCTTGGTATCTTCCTCTTCCTTCTCTTGCAGATAGGATTCATGAAGCGCCAGCTGCTTAACGATGGCTTCCCGCTGCTTATTGGAGAACGTCCATGATCGCAGCAGTCCCTCTGCTGCCTGGGCTGAAATGCCGCAGGCAAGCAGCAGCAGCGTCCAGCGGATCGTAGTATGCTCCGGCTCGATCCCACTCATGGCTTCTATCGCCTGCGTGTCATGCCCGGTATACGGAAACGGCGCTTTCATTCGGGCGTACAAGCCGCTGCGGACAAACATCTCCAATCCGCGTAAGGGGGCCGGCCCTGTCAATATCTTTTCAAATTCACTGCGGATGCGTTCCATCGCAATCCAGCTTAAGGTGTCTCTCTCCGAGAGAATCCCTCTCCATGTATGCTGCGCGATGGAGAAACCGAACACAGAGGCGAAACGGATGCAGCGAACCATGCGCAGGGCGTCTTCACGGAAACGCAGACGCGCATCGCCTACGCAGCGGATCACCTGCCTATCAATATCCGCTCGTCCGCCAAACGGATCCACCCAGGATCCATCAATCCCTCGGGCCATCGCATTCATCGTAAAATCGCGCCGTCTCAAATCTTCCTTTACTTCTCTGACGAAAGCGACCTCCGTTGGATGACGGTGATCCTCATAACCGCTCTCCACCCGATAAGTCGTCACTTCGAAAGACTGGCCTTCCATCAGCACCGTTACGGTCCCATGCTTGATTCCTGTAGGAATGACCTTGGGAAAGACGGAACAGGTGACTTCCGGCAAGGCGGAGGTCGTAATATCCATATCACTGACCCTGCGTCCCATGTATTCATCACGGACACAGCCTCCGACCCAATACGCTTCATGTCCATGCCGAAGCAGAGTCCGGATCACGTCCGCACTCCGCTCGGCCATATCGGGATCCGCGTTGCGCCATCGTATTGAATTAAACATATCTGCCATAGTTTCCCGTTCCTTTATCCGAAAAACAACGAGAGGGTCGAGCTTAGCCGCAGACCGGCTTCAACTCGCTAACCTCCCGTCCCAATACTCGGTAATATATTTCTTCGTACTTGCCTCGTATTAATTCATTGCAGAACATCGTCTTGGAACGATGCAGACAAGCCTTGCGCAGCCGCTCACTAAGCGCTTCATCCTTTAAAATTTCAAGCACATGCTGAGCCATCGAATAGGTGTCTCCGATAGGAGCCAAATACCCGGTTTCGCCATGTGTTATCAACTCGGGAATCCCGCCTGCCGTAGAGCCGACGGTAGGCACTCCGCAGGCCATCGCTTCTAGAGCAACCAGGCCAAAGCTTTCTTTCTCGGAAGGAAGCAGCAGCACATCCGCCATGGATATGACGTGCGCAATTTCATCTTGCTTGCCTAGAAAATGCACTTTGCTCGCGAGTCCCAGCTCATTGATCCGGCACTGAATTTTCGGAAGCTCGGGCCCTTCCCCGACAAGCAGCAGTTTCGCCGGGACCTGTTCCTGAACCTGGGCGAATATTTCCAACACGTCCGCTACCCGTTTTACCGGTCGGAAGTTGGAAATATGCATCAAGATCTTCTCATTCGGATCTGCATAATCTTTACGCAGTGATTCCGAATCCCGTGGATAATATACCCGCGGATCCACAAAATTGTAGGTAAGGTCAATATCCCGGCTTATATCCAGCAGCTCCCGCGTTTCTCGGATAAGATCCTGAGAAACAGCCGTAACCGCATCACTTTCATTAATAGCGAGTCGAATTAAGTCCTTCAGCGATTCATCCTGCGCCAGAACCGTAATATCGGTTCCATGCAGCGTCGTGACGACCTTCAGCTGATCTCCGACCATCTGCTTCGCTAGGAAGGCACACACGGCATGTGGCACCGCATAGTGCACATGCAGCACATCAAGCTGCTGCATTTTGGCTACCTGAGCCATCTTTGTCGCTAGCGACAAATCATATGGCGGGTATCGAAACACATAGTAGTCGTTCACTTCAACTTCATGATAAAAAATATTTTTATGGAAAGTCCCTAACCGGAACGGAATGCTGTGAGCAATAAAATGAACCTGGTGTCCTTGCTCGGCCAGGAGTTTCCCCAGCTCTGTCGCCACCACGCCCGACCCGCCCAATGAAGGGTAACAGGTAATGCCGATTTTTAATGGTTGTTGATTCATGTCAGGCCTCCTTTACGTACGCCTCTATATATTATGCCTGCTTGGAGCCGAATAGATGAACAACATACGGACTTTTACAAGCGAAACCTTCTGCATAAGGAATAAGCCTGCGCGCTCCAAGCAGTGAATCCCTGGCCCGCACACGCTCGATGTACCCCTCAGTCAACGGGGTAGAGACTGCATTTTCTTCAGCCTTCTGGAACTGGGAACGGTAACAAGACAGGGCCTGCTCCTTAACGGCATACTGATCCGTAACGTCAACGACCAGATCCGTTCTTCCGATATCATTAATGAAATAAAAATAAAGCTCGTCCACCTTAACCGGTGGCTGCTCAGGCATATAACGACGAAGCTTGGCATTAAATACCGCTTCCTCAACTAAACGGCTGCAAGCCACATGGTCCGGATGGCGATCCTCCCAGTAGGGAGCAAACACAATCGAGGGGGAAAACTTGCGAATCTCGGCCGTGACCCGTTCAATATTCTCCGGCGTCACAAATAAACCGCGGTCCGGCAGTCCCAAATTCGTCCGGACCGTAAGATCCAAAATCCGGGCTGCTTGCTCAGCCTCCTGCTTGCGAATGTCGACGGTGCCGTTCGACGACATCTCAGCCTCCGTCAGATCGCAGATCCCGACCGACAATCCAGCTGCTGTATGCTTCGCAATCGTTCCTGCCATTCCGATCTCGGCATCGTCAGCGTGTGCTCCGAAGATTAAGATGTCCAGTTGGCTGTTCATTAGCTATCCACACCCGGTTTGTATTTATGAACGAGTTCCCGCCATGCAAAATCGCCACGGTCCAGCGCTTTAACAAGAATCTCGGCCGTTGCCACATTGGTAGCAAGTGGAATTCCCTGCACGTCGCACAGACGAAGGAGTGCATTAATGTCTGGTTCATGAGGTTGTGCCATCAAAGGATCCCGCAAAAAAATGATGAGATCCATCTCATTGTCCGCAACAAGCGCGCCAATCTGCTGGTCACCACCAAGCGGTCCCGAAGCGAAACGGTGAATGCTGAGTTTGGTTTGCTCCATAATACGGGTCCCCGTCGTTCCCGTCGAGTAAAGATTATGATCTTCGAATACATTTTCATAAGCAATAACGAAGTTGACCATTTCCTCTTTTTTACGGTCATGAGCGATAAATGAAATATTCATAGTAATTTCTCCCCTATGTTAGTCGATAAAATGATCAAATCCATAGACCAAGCCGGTGTACCCCATTACTTTCTCTATAGCCATCTTCACGCCCGGCATATAAGCTGCACGCTCATAGGAATCATGTCGGATCTTCAAGCTTTGTCCGTAACCGCCAAATATAACTTCCTGCTGAGCAAATACACCCGGCAGACGAACACTGTGAATACGGAAGCCGTTATAGTACCCGCCTCTGGCGCCTTCAATGACCTCTTCTTCCTTTGGATTGCCTTGCCGGATTTCCTCGCGGTTTGCGGCAATCATTTCCGCTGTCTTGATCGATGTTCCGGATGGCGCATCAAGCTTCTGGTCGCCATGGGTTTCAATGATTTCAACATGGGGCAAATATTTTGCTGCTGCAGCTGCAAACTTCATCATCAGGATCGCTCCGATGGAGAAATTCGGTGCGATTAAACCGCCAATATTCTGCTCCATACACTGCTTGTCCAACTCTTCGATTTGCTCTGGCGTGAAGCCGGTAGTGCCCATGATCGGACGGACGCCGTGCTTAATGGCCAGAGCCGTGTTGCTATAGGCAAATTGCGGTGCTGTAAAGTCAACCATAACATCTGGTTTCGATTCGACCAACGCCATCTCCAGATCGGATGTCACCGTAATGCCGCAGGCAGGAAGACCCACAAGCGTCCCTGCATCAGCACCTTCATCCGATCGGCCCACAGCGGCAACCAGTTCCAGTTCCTCATCGCCCAAAACAAGCTTCACTACTTCTTTACCCATACGGCCGCCGGCACCGACGACCGCAACTGTCCATTTGTTTGCCATTGTACATGTCCTCACTTTCAATCCGATGCTGTATCCTGCATATATGATTTCAAGCGCTGTTTGAGTTCCTCCATTATATGCTGAAGCCCACTCTCCTGCGGGTACAATGAGATGACCTCTTTTAGTGTAGAAATGGCGCGCGCATGCTCATCGAGTTCGCTATAGACCAGAGCAAGCCACACGTAGGCTTGAGCGTACAAAGGGTCCATCGCTACGGCTGATTTCAGATGAGACACGGCCTGATAGAGCTCAGACTTGGTCACATCCTTGCGATTCTCCACCATTTTTCTGGCACGCTGCACCAGCTCTGCCGCTTTGATATGCTGTAAGTGAAGCGCATATTCCGGTTTGTCCGGCTGCAGCCTCACGGCTTCCTCCGCGTGAGTAATCGCCATTTCCAGTTTATTGCTTCTGCCGTAGGTAATGGAGCATCGGTAATGCACTTCGGCATCTCCCGGATTCGCAATGATCGCTTGCTCAAACCAACGTAACGCCTCTTCGAAATCATTTTGAAGGATGCATCGATATGCTTTTTGTATATAACTTTCAGGTTTCACGGGCTGTCCCTCCCCACAGCGGGTTTGGTACAGCATATGTAGCAGCAGCCTAATCGGTGTTTATTTTCGTCCAACGATCAGCATCACGCGTCGCAAATTTATGCATGACTTTAGCGTGCGCTTCCGCGAGATCGATGCCAAGGGAATTGGCAAAACAAATCGTAATAAACAATATATCTCCAAGTTCCATTTCGATGGAATTGTCTGCTTCATCGGCCTTTTTCGGCTTCTCACCGAACTGATGATTAACCTCTCTGGCGAGTTCGCCCACCTCTTCGGACATCCGGGCCATCATGGATAAAGGACTGAAATAACCTTCCTTGAATTGTGATATGTATTGATCGACTTCCTGCTGCATTTCAGCCATTGATTTTTCCAAGACCTATAACTCCCTTCACTGCGCAGTCTGCCCCAACTTGCAATATCCAAGCTGTAAGCAGCATTCTCTTATGACGAGCGATTGGTTTTAAACCTATGTTATCGTAAAGCGGATTTGAAAACAAATAATTTTTTATGGCTGGAACATGATCGGCACATACTAAGCAGGTACAAGCAACCTGACATACGGGTAATATCCACAATTGGAAATGTGAGGGGTCTTATGAAAACGTCCAAGTTGTTAAATCAGCTTCATACCATCATTCCGATCATCGCCGGTTCCGCCATTTACGCATTCGGCCTTCTGTATTTCATCATTCCGAATGAACTCATGGAGGGGGGCGTCACCGGCATTACCGTACTGCTGAACTATGCCTTTAACATATCGCCGTCCATCTCAACTATGGTGCTCAATATCCCGTTATTCTTGGTCGGCATGAAAATCCTCGGTAAACGCCAGTCGATTTACACAGGTCTCGGTATCGCCTCATTAACCCTGTTTCTGTGGCTGTTTGAAGCTTTGATCGATCGCGGCTATGTTGTACCGTTTCAGACCGAGCAGGATTATATTCTTGCTGCGCTTTACGCAGGTGTCACATTGGGCGCCGGACTCGGCATTGTGTTCCGGTTCGGCGGGACGACAGGCGGTTCAGACATCATTGCCAGAATCATCAACCGAAAATTCGGTTTCAGTATGGGACAGATCATTCTATCTCTTGATATCTTGATCATCGGGCTTTCTTTATTCTTTATCCCGCTCGAGCGAATATTGTATACCCTCGTTGCCGTATTCATCGCTTCCAAGGTCATCGATTTCATACAGGAGGGGGCTTATGCCGCCAAAGCCTTCACCATCATCAGTGATCACGCACCCGATATTGCCCATCGCATATCAACCGAGATGGAGCGCGGAGTAACACTAATCCCGGCCATCGGCGCCTACTCCAAGCAAGCCAAACATATGGTATACTGCGTCGTATCGAGGCAGGAAATTCGCCGCCTAACGGGAATCGCCAAATCGTTGGACCCTCGGGCATTTATTATCATTAATGATGTCAATGATGTGCATGGCGAAGGATTTAAAGAAGAATAGCCCGGTTTGCACCGGGCCTCAATCGGAACAACTATGGATTCCCGCCTACATTTTGCGAGGGAACATGGGTTTTGCGCTATACAACTGACCTCGGTATTTGCGGTATCCCGCAAACGTTAATGCCGCCAAAATGAAAGCCCCGATGACCAGCTGCCACGTCCATGGCTCCTTGACCTCTCCCAGCGGAGCTAGGGCGGGCTCATCCTTTTTCTTGCCAAACAGCGTATTGATCATTTCCTCACCCTGCGGAACCACTTTTTGCACCTGAGCTGTGTCCCCAGATGACACCAGACCCCCGGCATAAGAAATCCAGGACTCCATCATGTTAACCTCCTCAGGCTTTCGCTGTATGACAACAGAAGGACGGATGAGTTCATAATGTTCACTCAGGCTGTCATACGCTCGTCTCATGCCAGCCTGATCCTGCTGGATGGCATACTCCCCCATGACCCTCAGGTCTTCACGCATGACCTTGTAATATTGCAGCCATAACGCATCTCTGGTATGAATCAGGCTATCGGTTGCCATTCGGAGTTTTCCTGCGGACACCATCCAGTGCTGCGGCTCCTGCGTGGCCCTTGCCGTAGCTTCTTTCATCTCCAAAATGCTCTCAGCCAACGCATGAATTCCTTCTACACCGGTCAATCCCTGAAATGACGAAGCCTCAAACATCCCGGATACCCGGCGAACATCCTCTAGCACGGCTTGTACATTGCCTTCCTCCACATGGCGGTATAGCTGCTCCACTTCCTTGTTCAGCGCCTTAGCCTGTATGGATGCAGCGGGCGAAGTCTCCGACTGTCCGTTTGCCGGGGTAGCCCTCACAACAGGATCACCCATGCTGACAGTAACCAGCATAAGCAGTGCAAACAGACACAGCAGGAGCTTCGGAAAGGTTCGAAACATGGGACATCCCTCCTACCGTATATGTATGGCAGAAGGGATGCTCATAGAACTGTATAACCTAAACAGCTAACGTTGTTTGGAATTCCCATATTTCATGAAGATCCAGCCGGCAAAACCGCTGAAAAGAGTCAAAAGATAAGTAAACAGCTCGACCGCTGATAGGTCGTCATATAACTGCCCCGGCAGCCAAGGAAATACGCCGTACGTATAATCTACGGTATCATTCAGCAGTGTCCAGGCAATGGCCCCGGTGAGCGCTGTCCAGCGATAATGAAACAATCGTACGAACAATAACGCTTCCACTGCCATTGCCGTATGCGAAGCGACGAGCATCCAATCCTGCCATCCCAGCACATCCCCTTGGGCTTGTCCGGCAAATATGATGGCAACAGCCCAAATCCCATACTTCACTGATGTCACGACCGCCAGCGCCTCAATGAATTGCTGAAACAAAGAGCCCCCAAGCCCCCGAGGCGGGTAGAGGAGCAGCAGAAGCGCCAAACTGAAGAATAAACTGGCCGTCGGGCTATCCGGGACGAATATGACCTGCCATAGCAAGCCATGATCCACCGTATCGACCATTTGCCCCCCGTACCATATGTATCCATAGATCGTTCCAAGGATGTTGCAGATGAGCAGCAGCCAGAGAATCGATCGCTTGCTTAGAAATTCTCGGCTCCAAAAATACGAAATCGACAAGCTCCGTCCTCCTGTCCTGTTCCTTCTATTCTTACTTTTACGACTAATGCCGATTATACCTAAACTGTGCATATATTTCATCTATGTACAACATTTAAAAAAGAACCTGACCGCATTCGGTCAGGTTCTTCTATGCATCTTACTCTGCAGCTGCTTCTGCCTTTTGGCTTGCAAGCCAATCAGCCAGCTGGTCAAGTTCTGCTTCGGTTACACCAGCGCTTAAAGCCTGGTCTTTCATAGGCGGCATGCCACCTTTGCCATTTTCAATAATAGCCACGATTTCTTCCTTGGTGAGGATATCCCCAACACCGCGAAGCGACGGTCCAGATGCGCCTTTCAAATCTGCAGCATGACAAGAAATACAAGTAGCTGTCTTAAAGGTTTCCATCGCGGGATTATCCTTATCAACGATCGCTACAACACTGTCTTCAGCATGCTTGCCACTAGTCGTTGGTAGACCAGCTGCATGTTTCTCTTCCGCCTCTTCTTCACGCTGGATATGCTCAGGCTTCTGTCCAGTAGCTTCCAGCTCATGCACATAGTGCGTCCATGCTGAATTCGTCAGATAGACTACTGCCAGCAACGACAAAATCATAAGTGCCGAAGTAATTGGCCTTCTGTAAAAGCGACGCTCTTTCCCTGTATCGAGGAAAGGAACAAGCAGCAATGCGCCAAAGGCAACGCCCGAAACGCCAAGGGTACCCAGTACTACATAATCACCGGAAGCGTATGGAAGCTTCAGGTATTCATACAGGAACAGGAAGTACCAATCCGGCATCGGAATTACAGAAGCTCCCGGATCCGCCGGATAACCGAGCGGAGCCGGCTCCGAGATGGTCAGCACAAGGAAACCGACCAATACAACTACACCAACCATCCATTCCTTCAACAAGAAGTTAGGAATGAACGCTTCTGATTTGCCGGGATAAGCGGTGTAATCCGGCGGCGTAACCCAACCGCTGCCTTTTTTCACACGCGAATCGCCGACATAAACTACTTTCTCATCAGATTTATGACCATGTGCCATAAATATGCGCCTCCCTTCTTCTTATAGTGGACCGGAAATACCTTGTCTGCGGATCATGATAAAGTGTCCTACCAATAGAGCAAGAAGGACAGCCGGAAGGAAGAATACGTGAATCGCGAAGAAACGCGTCAACGTTTCGGCACCTACGATCGTACCGCCTTGCAGCAATTCTTTAATGATAGGTCCAAGCCAAGGTACGGAGTTCGCAATCTCCAATGTAACTTTTGTAGCGAAGTAAGCTTTGTTATCCCATGGCAGCAGGTAACCTGTCAAACCAAGACCGAGCATAACAAAGAAAATGAGCATACCAACAACCCAGTTCATTTCACGCGGCGCTTTGTATGAGCCTGTGAAGAACACGCGCATCGTATGCAAGAACATCATCACGATTACCAAGCTGGCGCCCCAGTGATGCATGCCGCGGACAATTTGTCCGAAGGCTACCTGTGTTTGCAGGTACTCAACACTGTTGTAAGCGTTTATGATATCCGGTACATAATACATCGTCAGGAACATCCCCGACAGAATCTGGATGACTGTGATAAAAAACGTCAAGCCGCCGAAACAGTACACAAACGCGGAGAAATGATGCGCCGGGTTTACGTGTTCCGGTACCTCGTGATCTGCAACGTCTCTCCAAATCGGCGTGATATCGAGACGTTCATCAATCCAGTTGTAGACATTCTTCAACATCTGAATCTACGCCTCCTATTTAACTACGGTATTTGGCACGATGGCGCCGAGGTAAATCCAGCCGTTCTCGATTTTCGTCTCGTACTGGTCAAGCGGCTTCGGCGCGACTGCCAGGTTCTTACCGTCCGGTGTATAACGCGCACCGTGGCAAGGGCAGTGGTATTCATCAGGGAAATTTTTGTTGTTATTCCATCCAACAAGGCATCCCAAATGCTTACAAATTGGTGAAAGCGCTACAATTTCACCCTGATCGTTCTTACGAATCCACGCCGTCAAAGTAGCTGTACTGTTGTACCAGCCGTCCTGCTGTTTGAGCTCAAAATGGAATTCCTGTGGATCGTTAGTAATTTTGCTCTCTTCCGCGACCTTTACAAAAGACCCTTCTTCTTTATTTTGAAGAATCGGATCAACGGCAAAGCGAAGCATTGGCAAAACTACTCCAGCAGCCATATAAGCTGTGGCACCGCCCAACGTGTATGTAAGAAATTGTCTGCGGGACATCTCTTTCTGTCGGGGTGGATTGTGCGATTCTTCATGCTCGTCATTGTGGTTGCTGCTCATTCTGTGTTCAACCCCCTTTGTCAACCGTTCTTAAGTGTCATCAATGATTAAAATCACACGACTTACTAGGACATACTAATAATATCTTAGGCACCCAAGACCGTCAAGAATTTGAACCCCAAATTTGGGTTCGCTTCCAATAGCCCTTTCGCAAATTGTTGGTTTTTTGTCACATTTGAACTTAGCTTTCCTGCTGCCACATTTCACTGATTTGTCCGGAAACGGTGGCTGAGAGGGGGATACCTTCATTGCCTTCCAACCTGCGCCGGGACAGTACAAGCGTACTTTCAGGCACATCCTCTTTAGAGAGCTCAACATCCGCTGTCATGATAACAACAAATTTAAACCCGATCGATTTGACATTGTGACAAACTTCATTTAGAAGCTTTATATCTTCAGTATTTCCATATTGTATAGCAGGATATGTAACCAATCTTCCCTTAAACGGAATTTCTGCCAAATCCATAAAATCCCGCAGCCGTTCAAGCGCAGCTGTAGCCTCCCATGGCGTTTCCGAACCCGATAATCCGGTAAACGGAATGAGGCACGTATCCAAAAAAGGTTTTAGTTCCGGCCAAGTCTGCTCGTCTACTTCACTAAATTTCATGCAAGGTACATCCTTTCTGCTCACTCATCATCATTTTGTTATCATTATACGAGTGGAAGGACGGGCAAAGCAAAAAAAAAGAAGAAATGCGATGAAGCATTTCTTCAATTCAAAGTCCTCAGTTCATCCGTCAGGTTTCGGAAAGCCACTTCGTCGCCGGAAGCCAGCGCTTCATCAATTTCTTTATACAGCTCTTCACTCCGATGCTTGCGCAATGCTTCGTCCCACACCATTTCGGCCGCCAGACCTAACATAACCTCGTAAGTAACCTTCATCTTATCCATTAGGATGCACCTCCAAACTAAATTTGCGTATACCTTATATTCTTTCCCTTTAAATACTTTACTTTCAAAAATTTTTACGGCTGCTGCAAATAAATGTAACCAAACAACCATGCTAGAGGATCAAATCTTTCGAATCGCCGATATGTATGCCGGCTTCCGCGGCCTTGAGGCCAAGCGCGGTCATTTTGTACGAAGTTCCCATGCTCTGACTCTCCCCTATTCTGAGCATCCCCAAATGCATTAGCATACGGATAATCCGCTGCTCCAAAATATTTTGCGGACTGTCATAATAGAAAGGACGGATTAGCCAGCCCAGCGATTCGTAAAGAGAGGCTGCGGTGACCCAATCTCTTGCGCATTGACTGATCCAGTATACAAGAGAAGAGATATTGGGAATTGCGCCTTTATAAAGTCTTAACCAAAAGCGGAATATCTGTATCACGCTAACTTGATTTCCTTCCTCCATAAACGCAGTTCCACTTTCGGTGAGGATCAACCGGGCATTGTTTTCCCTGATCCATTTTTTAGCGTAAGCATAATCGTACAGCAGCGCAAACCGATCGGGATATTCAATGCAAGAGCGGCCATACCCGAACCGCCATGCTCCCTTGGTAATGGGCGGTTCCGTTATATGCAGCGTACTCATGAGCTGCTGCTGATTTCGCCTATACATAAATCCTTCCTGATTCAACTCAATATCATGTCTGCCGACATATTTAAGAATCAGCATGAGATCTTCTGCGGCTAGTCCCTGCTCATCCCGGTACGCTTCCGGGTCATCACTTAATCGCTGCAGATTTTGATGAAGCCGCTCCCGAAGCACGTCACGAAACCGCTCCTTCAAATCCGATGGCACTTGAAACAAATACTTGGTGGAATGGGTAAAACCGTTAAACAACCAGCCGCTTCGGCGATAACGTGCGACCGCCTCACGCGGACTTTCCGTTTTGGCTGCGGTAGCTTTCTTGTTCGAAGAGGCTTGATCATCCTTCTCCTCCAATTCCGCCGCATGACGGATCGCAGCCGTCAATTCTTCCAGACTGTAGCCTGTTCGAGTGTCAAATGCCAGGTTGTTCAGAAAACGCAAATCGCTTGGTGACAAGCTGCTGACCTGCTCCTCGAAAAACTCTCTGCGTCCGAGCTTGGACAGAATACTCTGGATCAGTTCGTGCTTTGAATTCCGCTTAGCGTCACAATCATAGTGATTCGCTATATTGCTAAGCTGTCCAATATCGGCATATGTGAGCATATCCGCTAGATTCATCTTCCATCGCCTCGCCGTTTTACAACCATTATGGGAAGGTTTGAGACATTTGATACCTGATACGCTTCGGTTTAACGAAATATTTTTTGTTTTTTTGTATATAGAAATGACTATGCTCTCTTATTAAATGATAGAATACTTACTAAGTGTTGCAGAGAATTTACATATAATGTATTACATCTAAATCAAATAAAAAACCGCTTTATATGAAGGAATTATTCAATCACTACAGGAGGAATAAAATCATGAGAACTCCAGAACATGAGATATAACTAGGTGCAAATCGAATTCGAGGGCCTCCCTTAAGAGCTTTTTATAAAAATGAAAGTACCATTCATTATAAAAGCTTGGAGGATATGTGAAATGATAAAAGAAGCAGAATTTATGGCCTTTATTCAAGATATGGATCAACAATTTTCAGGATGGGACTTCTCACGAATTACGGCTTCAGGCCGCATGCAGTCCCATGCTCTCCCCTGGTCTTTGGGCAGCATGGTAATTCCGTTGATGCGAAATGCCGCTACGATGCTGGACATGGGTACGGGCGGAGGAGAGTTCTTATCCTCTCTCCAGCCACTGCCGGAAACGGTCTATGCAACCGAAGGCTATAAACCAAACGTACCGATTGCACAGCAAAAACTTGAACCGATTGGCGTAAAGGTTGTCTATTTTGAAGAAGATTCCTCACTTCCGTTAAAGGATCATTTTTTTGATCTGATCATCAATCAGCATGAATCCTATTCCGTGCCGGAAATCAAAAGGATTCTAAACGATCATGGCGTGTTCGTAACCCAGCAATCCGGAGGAACCGACTGTTATGGCATCAACGAGTGGTTTGGCGTTCCCTTGAATGAAGAGTTCGCTCATTGGAATCTGGGAACCGCTGTTCAAGAGCTGCAGGATCACGGTTTCAACGTCACCTTCAGCCGGGAGGACTTTTCACCGCAGCGGTTTTACGACATCGGTGCACTGATCTATTACCTACAGGCGATCCCTTGGCAGATTCCTGATTTTACGGTGGAACGCCACCTCGAACCTTTATATCAGGTTCATCAGGTTATCCGAACGAAGGGCTACTTCGAGGTGCAGCAGCATCGGTTTATTATAGTAGCAGAAGCGTAAAACTTTGTCCTATATAGTTATCCATTTTATCGACTGTACCCGAATGACTTATAAAGCGTAATTTAGCAAGATACGAACAACGATAGAAAAGGCGATGTGATATGCTTAGGAAACCATTCTGATCGTTTATTTTATATCGGAGGAGCAGTCGAGATGCTATCGGAAAAAGTGATCCATTATTGCAAAAGCAAAAACTGGTGGTTTGAAGACATTGCAGAGGAGTATGAACACGCATTAGTAAAGTTAGGCATCGATTTGAGTTCAGATTTTGCTGCGTTTTATTTGCATGCAGAGGATGGTCCGACTTTCTATAGTAGACGACGTGAAATTTATCAGATTTGTTGGTTTATGATCAATTCTTCGGATTATATGTTAGGCGTGGATAGAACTCATGTCGTTTTAAACCTGCCTGAAGAATATATTCCGTTGGATAGCTTTGAAGGAGAGTTCGGCTTTTTTTATAATAAGAACGCAGACGAAGTGTTAGGCTTAGGATTGGGCCAGCCGATGGAGGATTTTTTTGCTGGTAAATTGAAATCGCAATGGGAAAGCTTTAACTCCTTCCTAGAGTGGTATTTTGAACTGACCGATTCGTGTGTGACTATATAGTAAAAGGCCGTCAGCTACCGCCAGTATAGATACAAAAAGAGCCTTCCCGCGGGAAGGCTCTTTTTACTATTCATGAAGCTCCATGCTACGACTGTTTTGTCAACAGATGTTTGGTACAGTTAAACAGCAAGGGAGACCAGTCATCATCTTTTCTCTCCAGGACGGTGAGCGACAGATTGCCGATCCGCTCGCTCAGGACGCCGCGGCACACCAGCTTATATAGCTGCGCTAAAAAACCACCGTGGCTGACAACCAGAATATTGGCATCCGGGTATTTATGCCACATATCATCCAGAAAGACAAGCCCCCTGGATTGAAGCTCCAGATCCGTCTCCTGTCCCAAATCGAGCAGGTGCCAATCGGCACCAAACCGCGATTCACGCTCTTCCGCTGTCAACCCTTCCACCTGACCGTACTTGCGCTCGCGCAAACGATTATCTGGTGGTATCAATGGAATGTTCAGCATGGACGAGATGATCTTTGCTGTTTCCTCAGCACGGGAAAGTCCGCTGCTAACCGCAAAGTCCCATCGGTAAGGCTCTTGCAGAAGTCTTTCCCCAAGCAAACGCGCTTGACGACGGCCTTCCTCATTCAGTGGAATGTCCGTTTGACCTTGGATTTTGCCTAACGCATTCCAGTCCGTTAATCCATGACGAACCAAGCCGATTTGCATGCGCATCTCCTCCATTCTAACCACTTTTTATCTTCGGACCCGATTTAACTTCTTCAGGAAAAACATGGCGAATCCGATGCCCAATAAGGATAGTATCATCCAATATTCTGGCTGAGTCGGGCTCATATCAACCACAAAAGGATCAATAATGCCGCTGTTGGTTTTCGGAATGTTATAATCGTCCTTAGTGTTCAGGGTTTGGGCCGTGTCAGCCACCCCTGTAGGGATTATCCCTGTCGTTACCGCTTCCGGAACCGGCTTCGGCTGGTTGCCAGTCGCTGCAAAATAAACGAAGCTGCATACAAACAGAGCCAAAAAACCGGCAATCATAAGTGTCAGCCGTTTGCGGAACACTCGGCTTACCGCCCGACTCTTAGACGTTTCCTCCACCAGCCATGGGAAATCACGATAAATGCGGTCCATCACGTTTCGGTTGATCTGTTCAGCGTCCATGTAGGGGATCTCATGCTCCAGAACATGAACCATGTTCTGGCTTTCCACCCACATTTCGTACTCCGCTGCACATGAGCTGCAGGTTTGAACATGTGCGATCAGCCGTTGTCGCCGCAGATCATTGTCCGGCAAATCCCAGACAGTTTCCATCAGCTCTTGGGCTTCATCGCAAGTCATCTATTCTTCATCCCTCTCAGATCCTCAAAAACCGGCTCATAAAAATAGGGTTCGAGCTGAATTTTGACACTGCCGCGAGCTCTGAACAACAACGACTTAACCGAACTGACACTTTGACCTAAAATATCTGCGATTTCCTGATAATCCAGTTGATCATACTCCCGAAGAATCAGCGCCGACCTCTGTTTCTCCGGTAAATTATTTATTGCTTCCCTTACCATATGTACTCGTTCACTGCGTAGTATGGCCTGCTCCGGAGCAACTTCCATCGGAGCCACTGGCACGACCCCGCTCTCCTCCAACGGCAATGTGCCGCTTCGATGCTTGCGCAATTCGCTGAGCACGGTGTTGCGGGCAATCGTATAGAGCCAGGTCGAGAAGGATGCATCCACTTCCCGGAATGAGTGCAAGCTCCGGAAAGCCTTATAAAATGTTTCCGAACATAAGTCTTCAGCCATAAGCTCCATGTGCGAACTTTTTAACATATGATAGACAAATGCTAATATTTTTCTCTGATAACGCCGCATTAATTCGGAATAAAGTTCGGTGTTGCCTTGCTTAATTTCTTGGATTAGTTGGGAATCCGTCATATGATTTTTCGTTCCTCCTTCACCATCCGGTGCCTCTTCCCTGTCCAATACATCTCCACGGATGCAATGATCAAGGATTTGTGCAAAAGTACCGTCAAACCATATATAGTTACGCCTCAAGATGTCTGACTATTCTATGTATTTGGCAATTTCCCCAAATCTTCTACACTAGCACTCTAGCATTATAGCACATATTGGAGAAAAGTTCAGGTTTGTGGCAGTAGATTTCCCACTGATAGGAAAAAGGACAAAAAAAATCCGCCTTCAACATTGAAGGCGGTTGCACACAGTGCAATATTTTGGATAGGAGTGGAGAGAAACCATACTGTACTTTTATTATATGTATACGTTTTCATTTTGTCAACACTGAAAACGCATTTATTTCCGGTTGTTTAAAAACAACCGGAAAAATTACTGGTACACCGAGTGCCCTTGCGACAACAATAGCTCCTTAGCCCGCTCCTGCTCAATTTCATTGCGGAAGGAAAGCCGCATCACGCCCGGCACATCTTCCCGACTCTCGATAATCTGCATGTTGCTGAGGTTGATGCTATTTGTCCCCAAATCCGTCGCTATGCGGCCGATGATACCCGGATGGTCAGGCACGTCCAGATACAGATCGTATTGGGATACAATCATCCCCTTCCGTCGCTCTGGGAGCACGCTGCGGAATTCCCCCGCTCTGCGGAAGGCCTCTTCAATAGCTGGCCCGTCCTTCGACTCCAGCATATCCATGAAACGCTGAATTCCTTCGTTCCAGTCTCGTAAAAGCGGCAGCATGACATTGCGGTTATTTAATAGAATGTCCCGCCAAACGACCGGGTCACTTGAAGCGATACGGGTAATATCCCGAAAGCCGCCTGCAGCCAGCGTACGGTATAACGGATTATCGTCATTGTAGGAGCTGATCTGGTTGACCAAAGCCACTGCGATCACATGAGGCAGATGACTGATGGCTCCAACAATCTCATCGTGCAGTCTCGGCTCCACCTTTACAATGTGTGCACGCGTATACGATAGAAGCTCTACGAGTACGTCCACCTTCTCCTGAGGGACTTCATCCGGCGGAGTAAGCACATAATATGCATTCTCGAATAATACGGTGGAGGCAGCGCCTACACCGGATCTTTCCGAACCAGCCATCGGATGTCCTCCGATAAAGTAGGCATCCTTCAGCGCAAGTTGGGATGCGCATTCGGCAATACTCGCTTTGGTACTGCCTACATCCGTAATAATGCATCCGGTTTTAAGCCGCAATTCACTCAGACGTTTTATGTACATCTCGAGACTTCCTACCGGAACACACAAAAATATAATGTCCGCGCCCTGGGCAGCTTCTTCTACCGAAAGCGTAACTTTATCGACAACGCCCTTGGCGATAACCTGGTCGGCATACTCTTGCGTGTGGGCATAACCGGTCACGGTTATGCCTGGTTTTCCTTTGAAATTTAATGCTAACGAACCGCCGATCAAGCCGACGCCGAATATAGAAATTTGCATGGTCATGTTCTCTCTCTCACTCGTTTCAAGCTGCGATTATTGTTATGTCATTAGATTAGGCTGGAGCATTCACTTCCTGGAGCACTTGTTCCAATGCGCCGATGAAAGCCTTGTTCTGTTCTTCAGAGCCAACGGTTACGCGAATGTAGTTCGGGTAAACTTCAAATCCCGGACGTACGATAATGCCTTTACTTAGCAGGGACTTGAACACTTCGGTGCCCGGCTTCTTCACATCCACCATGATAAAGTTACCGTTCGCAGGGAAATAGGATAATCCAAGACGATCAAACTCCCGCTGGACATAAGTGATTCCCTCGGCATTCAATTGTCGGCATTTAGCTACGAATTCCTGATCTTTCAAGGCTGCCTTCGCCGCCACTTGGGCCAGGCGTCCTGTATTAAACGGCTCACGTACCCGATTAATCAAGGAAATAACCTCAGATTGCCCGATGCCGTAGCCGATGCGAAGGGCAGCCAGGCCGTATATTTTGGAGAAGGTACGCAGGATTACCAAGTTCGGATAACGTTCCATTAACTTGATGCTGGCCGGATACGAAGCGTCCGTTACATATTCAAAATAAGCTTCATCGAGAACAACCATCACGTGAGCCGGGACTTCATCCAAGAAAGATACCAGCTCGCTTTCGGAAACGATAGTTCCGGTCGGATTATTCGGATTGCACACCCAGATGATTTTGGTTTTGTCCGTGACGGCTTTGGTCATGCCCGGCAGATCATGCTTCCCGTTAACCAGAGGTACCTCAATGCTTGTTGCGCCTTCAATATCCGCATTCGTTTTATAGACCGAGAAGGTCTGATCGGCCATAATGGTTTCGTCTCCCGGCTCCAGGAACGCCCGAATAATGAGGGCGATGATTTCATCGGATCCGCATCCGAAAATAATCTGATTGCGTTCAATACCAAGCTGCTCAGCAAGCTCCGCCGTTAAATCAGCCGCACTTCCATCCGGATACAAGCTGAGCGTACCGAGTTCAGCGGTAATCGCTTCGGTTGCTCGCGGCGAGCAGCCGTATGGATTCTCGTTGGAGGCCAGTTTAATGACAACATCCAGGCCTAATTCTTTTTTGACTTCTTCGATGGGCTTCCCGGGTTGATATACAGGAAGATTAACAATTTGCGCTTTTGGTTTCATACGATATTCGCCTCACCTTTCATAACTGCTATGGACAACACTAACCTTTTAATTGTGCCACAAACTCCCTGATTTGCAAAAGTCCCTGCTGTCTTGTCTCTTCCTTCTCAAGAAGAGGAATCGTCGATTCGATCTGACGCACGATGGCACTGCCAACAACGACGCCGTCGCAAATTTTCGAGAATCTGGCAACCTGTTCCCCGGACGAAATGCCAAAGCCAATCGCGATGGGCACGTTGCTGTACTGCTTCACCGTTTGAAGAAAGGCTTCCACTCCCGAATAAAAATCGGTGCGTTCGCCTGTCACGCCAAGCGAGGATACGCAATACACAAAGCCAGTCGCTTCCGAAGCGATGCTCGCAATCCGCTCATGTGAGGTAGGTGCCACCAACGGAATCAGGTGAACGTCCGCAGCATGAGCCCGTTTCCGAATCTCTGCGGATTCTTCCACCGGCAGATCCGGAATGATCAGCCCGCTGATATCATTCCTTACCACTTCTTCAAAGAAAACATCCAGTCCGGTCTGCAGAACCGGATTGTAATAGGTAAACAGGATGAACGGCAGCTTACTGCCCCGTTCTCTCGCCAGGCGCGCAGTCTCCATGCAGGTGCGAATGGTCACCTTGCTCTTCAGGGCGCGCTCGGAAGCACGCTGGATGACCGGGCCATCGGCGAGGGGATCAGAATAAGGAACACCGAGTTCGATAATATCGACTCCTGCAATTTCAAGCTCATGAATGATATCGAGCGTCGATTTCACGTCCGGATCCCCAACGGTCAGATAAGGAATCAAGGCCGTCTTGTTTTGTTGTTTCAACGACGCAAAGGTCTGGTCAATTCGGTTCATTCGGTTTTCCCTCCCGTGTAAGCCATGATGGACTCCACGTCCTTGTCACCGCGACCGGACAAATTAATGACGACGATATCGTCTTCGGTCCACGCGGGCGCCATTTTTACTGCTTGCGCTACGGCATGCGCGGATTCCAGCGCAGGAATAATGCCTTCCGTGCGGCATAGCAGCTGCAAGGCATCCAATGCCTCTTGGTCGGTTATAGGCACATACTGCACACGCTCAATATCTTTTAAGTAGGAGTGCTCAGGTCCAACGCCGGGATAATCAAGGCCGGCAGAAATGGAATGCGCCTCCTGAACCTGTCCATACTCATCCTGTAGCAAATAACTCATCGATCCCTGGAATACGCCATGGGTCCCCTTGGACATGGTAGCCGCGTGAAAATTGGTATCTACCCCTTTGCCAGCCGCTTCGACACCGATCAAACCGACTTCCTTATCTTCCAGGAACGGGTAGAACATGCCGATCGCATTGCTCCCTCCACCGATTGGCGCAAGAATCACGTCGGGCAGTCTTCCTTCCGTCTCCAGAATCTGCTTGCGGGTCTCGTCACCGATAATCCGCTGGAAGTTCCGCACCATCATCGGATACGGATGCGGACCTACTGCGGAGCCAAGTACATAGAAGGTATCCTCTACGTTGCTGACCCAGTAGCGAAGCGCCTCATTGCCGGCATCTTTCAGCGTTCGGCTTCCCGACGTCACCGGAATCACTTCGGCTCCAAGCATTTTCATACGGAATACGTTCAACTGCTGCCGCTTGGTATCCTCTTCGCCCATGAACACCTTGCATTCGAGACCGAGCAGAGCGGCCACGGTTGCAGTGGCAACACCATGCTGTCCGGCTCCCGTTTCGGCAATGACCTTGCCTTTGCCCATACGCTTGGCTAACACGCCCTGAGCAATGGCGTTGTTGATTTTGTGTGCACCTGTATGGTTCAAATCCTCACGCTTCAGATAAATTTTAGCCTTGCCGAGGTGTTTGCTGAGCCGCTCGGCATAATATAACGGCGTTTCCCGTCCGGAATACTGTTTAAGCAAATAAGCAATCTCCTCTTTGAACGCAGGATCCTCCGAAAAGCGGTTATACTCTTGTTCAAGCTCTATTAAAGCGTTCATGAGTGTTTCCGGTACGAACCGGCCACCAAACACTCCGAAACGTCCATTAAGATCAGGAAGCTGTGTCATTTCCCCTTCACCCTTTCTACGAATGCAATCACTTTGTTTATGTCCTTCACGCCAGGTTCACTCTCAACGCCGCTGGATACATCCACGCCGTACGGAGCGTATTGACCTATTAAATACGATACATTATCCGAATCCAATCCGCCGGCTACAAACAAGGGGATCCCTTGCCGTTTCGCCCACTGCTGGTAAGGTGGGATGAGATCCCAGGCAAATGTCTTACCAGACCCTCCGCCATATACCGGATCGTACGTGTCGATCAGCAATCCATCGATGCTGCCTGCATACGGATCAAGTGCTGACAGACGTTCCGCTTCCGAGCGGTCACTCTCGATCGATACCGCCTTAAAAACGGAAACCGGGAAGCGCTCCTTCACTTCCCGGCAAAATTGCGGCGATTCCTGACCATGCAGCTGCACAACGTCGAGCGCTGCTTCTCGTAGAAGCTCTTCCAGCTCATTCAAATCAGGGTTAACCAAGACGCCGACGGCGGCGGGAATCATGTCATGATCCCATCCCCGCAATACTTGAATAAGCTGCGCAGCCTGCTGCGGCGATACCTTCCGCCGGCTCTTGGCAAATACGAATCCGATATAATCCACAGGTAAGTTTATCATAGATTTTAGCACTTCAACGCTTTGAAGTCCACATATTTTTAGCGCCGTACTCATCACTTAATATCCCCTTTATTCTATATGTGCGTGTTCAAAAAGGTCGGTTTTCAGCACCGAGAAGGTTGGATGAAGCTAGGGACTGAGGAGCGGAGCGTACGTTTTTGGTACGTGAGCACCGGAAGGCCCGGCTGAATTCAAGATTCGATGCCGAGTGGCTTCCTGATTCGCTTCGTGATCAAAAGCGGGCTTTTTGAACAACCTCTATATCTACAGCGATCGGCAAGGGTCCCATCAGATCGTTAACTGCACGGAACACATCCTGCTGGCGCATGAAATGCTCCCCTACCAGAACACCATGTGCCCCAACATAATGCAAGTAGGAAATATCGGCGGGGCCTGATATTCCGCTCTCGCTGATCAACGTAACTCCCTGCGGAACTTGTGCCGCGATATCCGCCGTTGTCTGCAGCGATGTTTCAAAGGTCCGCAGATTGCGATTGTTAATTCCGATAAGATGAGCTGTTCCCAGCTTAAGAACCGATTCCAGCTCCTGCCCATCATGGACCTCAATCAGGCAATCCAAGCCAATAGAACCGGCGATGTCTATAAACTCCGCGATCCGCTCAGGCTCCAGTATGCTCGCGATCAAGAGAACCGCGTCCGCACCTAACAGGCGCGCTTCGTAAATCTGAGTCTCGTCGATAATGAAATCCTTGCGCAGCAAAGGAATGTTGACAGCCGCCCTTACCGCTTTCAAATACTCTCCACTGCCCTGGAAATAGTCCTTGTCGGTCAGCACGGATAGGCAATCGGCATCGGCTGCCTCATAAGCTTTGGCGATCATAATCGGGTCAAAGTCCGGACGAATTAACCCTTTGGACGGCGAAGCCTTCTTCACCTCGGCGATTAATCCCATGCTGCGTTTACGCCCCGTGGACAACGCCTTCTCAAAACCGAGAGTCGGCGGTAAATCCGCGATTAGCCTCTCGGCCTCCGAGATGCTGAATGTTTCCCGCAGTTGGGCAACCTCCCTGCGCTTCGTTTCGACTATTCGATCAAGATACATAACTCATTTCCCCCGTTCTTGAGATCAGCTGCTCCAGCTTAGACTGAGCCAGCCCTGAATCGATGGCTCCCGCTGCGCGCTGCACACCTTCAGCCAAACTATCCGCAAGCCCAGACACATAGATGCAGGCACCGGCATTGGCAAGCACGATATCCCGATAAGCATTGCGCTCACCGCGCAGCACCGATCCGATAATGGCTGCGTTCTCTTTGGCATCACCGCCCAGAATATCGCTCATCGGATGAACTGACAGTCCCAGATCATGCGGATGAATATCATAAGTACGGACTTCTCCGCCACGGAGCTCGGAGACTCGCGTAGGCGCGGAAATGCTGATTTCATCCAAACCATCATGGCTGGTCACCACCATGGCACGCTTTAAGCCAAGCTCCTTGAGCACCTGCGCGATGGTTTCCGTTTTGTTCATGTCGTATATCCCGAGCATCTGCCGATCTGCGCCCGCCGGATTTGTCAAAGGCCCCAGCATGTTAAATACGGTTCGAACCCCGAGCTCTTTGCGAGGAGCTGCCGCATATTTCATCGATGGATGATAGATCTGGGCAAACAGGAAACAGATTCCGATATCATTCAGACAGGCTGTCGCTTGCTCTGCCGTCAAGTGGATATTCACGCCCAGCGCTTCCAGCACATCGGCGCTGCCCGCCCGTCCAGATGCCGAGCGGTTGCCGTGTTTGGCCACTCTGACCGAAACCGAGGAGGAAATAATGGCGGATACGGTAGAAATGTTAAACTTGTGAATCCCGGATCCTCCTGTGCCGCATGTATCCAGCAGCTGGTTCCGCTCGGTAACGACGCGCCCGCCCGCACCACGCATCGCCTCGGCGAAGCCGGTGATCTCTTCAACTGTCTCCCCCTTCATTCTCAGGGCAGTAAGCAGCGCCCCGATTTGAGAATGGGTTGCCTGGCCTTCCATAATGGACTGCATGACCCCGCGTGCTTCGTTCCGGCTCAAATCTTGACCTTGAATCAGCTTCGTAAGGCTGGATTGCATCGTTTCCATGACGTTCATTACGTTCTCCCCCTTCGGTTTAAGGTGTGTATTGGTACAGATAATCCTGATTAATTAAATCGTTAGCATCCGTGCTGGACGGGAACATCGCTTCAGCGACGCGGATCGCTTTCAGCATCCCTTTGGCTTTGTTGACGGTTTCTTCATATTCCTTCTCCGGTACCGAGTCCCATACGATGCCTGCCCCCGCCTGAACATAAGCTTTGCCCTGACGGAAAATGATCGTCCGGATCGTAATGCAGGAATCCATATTGCCGCCAAAGCCGAGATAACCGATGGCCCCGGCATACGCGCCTCTAGCCTCCCGCTCTAGCTCCGCAATAATTTCCATGGCCCTTAGTTTCGGAGCACCGGATACCGTTCCTGCTGGCAAGCAGGACAGAAAAGCATCGAAAAAATCCTTATCCTCACTCAACTGACCCGAAACGCTGGATACCATATGCATCACATGGGAGTATTTTTCAATCTCCATGAACGTGTCGCACTTCACCGTGCCGAACTCTGACACACGGCCCAGGTCATTACGCCCCAGATCCACCAGCATCAAATGCTCGGCGCGTTCCTTCTCGTCCTGCAGCAGATCATCGGCCAGTGCCTGGTCTTCGGCCTCATCGCTGCCTCTAGGCCTGGTGCCTGCAATCGGTCTAGTTTCCAATCTTCGTCCATCCACCTTCACCAGGGCTTCCGGGGATGTACCCACGATAATGTCGTCGTCCATTTTGAGGTAATACATATACGGCGAAGGATTCAGCGTTCTCAGCACCCGGTATACGTGAAGCGGCGATACTTCGGTCTCAATATGGAAGCGCTGGGACAATACCACCTGAAAAATGTCCCCTGCGCGAATGTATTCCTTCGCTTGCTCCACATTAGAGAGGTACTTCTCTTTTGTCATATTGGATTTAATGTCGCCCATATCAACATCCGCTGGAATGCCTTTGGAGTTCACGTTCTCCCGCGGTCCCTGCTCTTGCAGCTGCTCGGCTGCTGCTTCCAAGGTACGGCATACATCCCGATAGCTTTGCCGAATGTTTTCGTCCGAATCACCCGGTTTCACGTGTACGTTGCCAACCAGCATGATCTGCTGTTTCACATGGTCGAAGACAATGACTTGATCGCAAAACATGAACCTTATATCATCCATTCCGAGATCGTCCATCGCATGTGCCGGAAGCTTCTCATAATATTGGAGCAGGTCATATCCGAAAAATCCGATTGCCCCTCCGGTAAAAGGTGGCATCTCCTTCAGCTGCGGGCTGCGGTACGTTCGCAGCAGCGCCTTTAACTCCTCGACAGGCTTTCCTTTCAGCAGGGAACGCTCTCCGTTCCTTTCAATTTCGATCTTGCCTTTTTTACCCGTGATCATTAAGAAGGGGTCTGTTCCGATAAACGAATACCGTGCCCACTGTACTCCACCCTCAACGCTTTCAAGTAAAAATGCCCGCTTCCGTTCCGCATACCGCTGAAAAATGCGAATCGGGGTTTCCATGTCGGCTAACAGTCTAATCGCTACCGGAATCAGGTTATATTCACCTGCCATAGCCACCACTTGCTCCATTGATGGATTCGCCATGTCAATCCCTCCTTAATTGATGGTATACAACAAAAAAACCTCTACCGAAGTAGAGGTTAACGTTCAGAATAAGTCTATGAAAAAAGAGCGCGGTCAAGGAATTCCAACTATTCAACGACAAACTACAGCGGCTGTTGTTCTTAGACGGATACAAGAAATAGGCTTGTAACCAGCCGTGTGAACGTGCTGTACTATTCATCATGAAATCAAGTTCATCCTTAATCCCGATTATGTTATTGCCTAAAATGCCTCAGCTCTTCTCAACTCATCTGTAAAACCTAACTCTACTCAGCTATTCTGATATCACTATACAGGATGATGCCGTGTTACTGCAACCCTAAATTTCAACATCAAGCGTTGGAGCCTGATAAATCCGGACGCAGCCGCTTGGCTTCGTTCAAATACACATGCTTGATCTCGCTCTGGCTTTTATCCGTATTGACCTGCACCATGAAGCGGATGCAGCGCGGCAGACTTCCTTGAACCGGTATTTCAACCGAACACATTAAAGGAACGAGATCCCAGCCCTCCAGCTGGCGTATCGCTTTGGCTGGAAACGTCGCATCCAGATCCTGTGTCATCGTAATCCATATGTTGCTGATATACTCCGGCTGGAGCTCGTTGCGTCTCACCATCTCTTCAAGCAGCCGCAGCGTTTCCTGTACAATCTCCTGCTCATCGTTACGGGTGACGGTTGTCGCCCCCCGGATTCCCCGATTCATCATGAACTATCCCTCTCCCTTCAACTGCTCAACCACAGATCGAACAGCTTCTACCGGTACATCCTTAACGATGCTGACGGAGCCGATGGATTCCGGTACGATAAATACCATATTCCCCTCGGCAAACTTTTTATCGTGCTGCATCGCATCCATAATCCGCTCAACCGAGACGTCACCCGGCAAGATTACCGGCAGATTCACCGCCTTCAGCATGCTCACTGTCTCGTTGTGCAGATTCGCAGATCTGCCAAGCTTTTCTGCAAGGCGGGCCGAACCGGCCATTCCGATTGCAATCGCCTCACCGTGCAAAAAGCGTCCGTAGCCGCCAACGGCTTCAATGGCATGGCCGATGGTATGCCCCAGATTAAGGATGGCACGCAAACCGCCTTCCCGCTCGTCCTGGGATACCACGTCCGCCTTGATCGCACATCCGCGCTCCAGGCCGTATATCAACGTATCGGGATCCAGGCTCAGCAGCTTCGAGCCGTTCTCCCGGCACCAATAGGCAAAATCACGGTCCAGGATCAAGCCATGCTTCACCATTTCCGCAAGACCAGAAGATACCTCTCGCGGAGGCAAAGACATCAGCGTATTTACATCGTAAACTACCATGACGGGTTGATGAAACGCGCCGATCATATTTTTAGCTAACGGATGGTTGACCGCCACTTTGCCGCCGACGCTGCTGTCATGGGCCAGGATAGTAGTCGGGATCTGCACAAATGTCACGCCGCGCATGTACGTTGCCGCGACGAATCCAGCCAAATCACCTACAACGCCTCCGCCCAGCGCAAATACTGCCGAGCTGCGGTCCAGTTTACCGTTGATCGCTGTCGTCATTACCTCTTCATAGACCTGAAGCGATTTGGAGGATTCACCGGAAGGGACTATGTGAGAAATAACCGTATATCCTTTCGACTTTAACTGCTCCTCCACTTGAGACAAATAATGAGGCGCCACTTTATCATCCGTTACGATCAAATGCGGGCTCTTGCGTGTGATTCCATGCTTCGTGCTTAACTCACCAATCGTATCCAAAATCCCAGCTCCGATATAAATCGGATATGAACGCTCTCCCAGCTCCACCTGAAGTGTTCTCATATCAGTAGTTCTCCAGCTGCTTCAGGTAGTTCTGGTAATTCGCATGAATTTCTTCCATCGAATCACCGCCAAACTTCTCAAGAAACGCCTTCGCTACCTCCCAGGTCACCACATGCTCCATAACAACGCTGGCTGCCGGAACCGCACAGGCATCCGAGCGTTCAACCTGAGCCGTGAAAGCTTCCTTCGTATCGATATCCACGCTTTGAAGCGGCTTGTACAGTGTTGGAATCGGCTTCATGACGCCGCGAACAACGATCGGCATGCCGTTGGTCATCCCGCCTTCAAATCCGCCTAGGCGATTGGTTGCGCGGTAGTATCCGCGCTCTTCACTATACATAATCTCGTCATGCACCTGGGAACCGGGCAGTTCGCCTGCTTCAAATCCGATGCCGACTTCAACACCCTTAAAGGCATTGATGGACATCACGCCTTGTGCGATGCGGCCATCCAGCTTGCGGTCATATTGGACATGGCTGCCCAGTCCGACCGGCAAACCTTCGATGATACATTCCACGATGCCGCCAATGGAGTCGCCTTCTTTTTTGATCTGATCTATGTAGGCTTCCATCTTCTTCTCCGTCTCTTCATCCACGACGCGAACCGAGGAGGCTTCCGTACGCTCGATCAGCTCATCAATCGAAAGATTGTGCGGGGGAGCTTCGATCTCGCCAATCCGAATGACCTGGCCAGCCACTTTAACGCCGAATTGTGCCAGGAATTGTCTGGCGATAGCGCCAACCGCTACGCGGACTGTGGTTTCACGGGCACTGGAGCGTTCCAGCACATTACGCAGATCCTTCAGGTTGTACTTCAAACCGCCGTTCAAGTCAGCATGCCCCGGTCTTGGGCGATGCACCCGTCTTTTCACCTCGTCGCTACCTTCAATCGGCTCCACATTCATAATGTTCTGCCAATGCTTCCAGTCGTTATTCTGCACGACCAACGCGATTGGCGCACCCGTTGTATATCCGTGACGCACACCACCAAGGATTTGCGCGGTATCCTTCTCAATCTGCATGCGGCGTCCTCGGCCATACCCCTTCTGTCTCCGATGAAGCTGAAAGTTCAATGCTTCAAAATCAAGCTCCAAATTGCTTGGAAGTCCTTCGATTATGGTAGTCAACTGAGGACCGTGTGTTTCCCCAGCAGTTAAAAAGCGTAAGCTCATGATGCTTTCCCCCTTTAAACTTTTAAGCGTTAAACCGCTAAACTCCGTAAATATCTTCTGCTCATTATAGTATAGGTCTAACGCTTTGACAAGAATGCCGCAGGACAAGCAAAAGCGCCTCTCATCCTCCGGATTGAAAAGCGCTTATGCGTTATGATAGCCATTTCTATTAAATTTTACGGTAGAAGAAAGTCTCGTTGCTCTCCAGATTATATTGTCCAGGATTAAAGATCTGCTCCGTGCTGCCCACAAACAAAAATCCGCCTGGCTTTAGGCTTGACGCAAACTTCTGGTACAGCTTATGCTTGGCCCCTTCCGTGAAATAAATCATCACGTTTCGGCAAACAATCAGATCATATCCAGTCTCAAACCGGTCCGTCAGCAAATTCTGCTTATGAAAGGTTACTTCCTTCTTCAAATGCTCACTGAAGCGATACACCGAACCTTCTTCTTTAAAATAGCGGGCGGCTACATCCGGAGGCACATCTTTCAATGACCTCTCGACATATAGGCCTTCCTTCGCTTTATGTAATGCCCCATCATCAATGTCTGTCGCCACGATACGCGCACGGCTCAGCATGTTCTGTTCGGACAGTATCATGGCAAGCGTATATGGCTCCTCACCCGTGGAGCAGGCAGCGCTCCATATTTTCAATACCCCGGGATTCTGCCGGGATATCTCTGGCAATATTTTATCGCGGAGAACTTCCCACCGGTTGGGATTGCGCCAAAACTCCGAGACATTAATTGTCATTCGGTCCAAAAACTCATGAAATAATGGCTTGTCCTTCATCATCGCGTCGTAGAAGGCCGAAAAGGTTTCAAACCCTTTCTTCAAACGCAGCGTTGTCAGCCTTCGCTTCATCTGCGCTTCTTTATAATCTGCCAGATTGATCCCCGTGCTTCGTTCGATACTGCGAACAAAGCCTATATAATCCGGATCATCCAGCACAAGTTCATGTTCCGTCATCGTATCATCCTGTTTAATCAGATTATGCCGCTTCCTTCGCTTACAGCCAAGGGGACAGCGTCTTGTTATATTCAACCAATTCCTTCTCTTCAAAGAAATTGGCAATTTCGCGTTGGGCACTCTCCGGTGAATCCGATCCATGAATCAGATTGTGCGGTGTATGGGCTGAAAAATCCCCACGAATCGTCCCGGGCAGCGCATCCTTCACATTCGTTTTGCCGATCACTTGGCGGGACAATGCAATGATGTCATCCCCTTCCCACACCATCGCAAACACCGGTCCAGACGTTATAAATCCAACCAGATTTTCAAAAAAATCTTTGCCTTCATGTTCCGCATAATGGCGCTTGGCCTGCTCGTCTGAAATCTGCAGGAACTTGCCTGCAACCAGCTTGAATCCTTTATCCTCCAAACGGCCGACGATTCGGCCGATCAGCCCACGCTGTACACCATCCGGTTTAATCATTAAAAAAGTACGTTCCATTGGCCTCATCACGCTTCCCCTCATTCTAGGATATTGAACAATCATTCCATGCTCAGGTGATGTTACATGTTTGTACCCGTATTTTAACAGAAAGCAACCTCATGGTTAAGAGCTAATATGACCGCTTCGTAATAAAATTTGCGATATCTCTAAGCTGTTTTTTGGTCTTGATGTCAGGCAAAGTATCCAATGCGTCCAATGCTTTACGGATATACCGATCAGCTAGTGCCTCAGATCTCGATATACCATCGCTAGAGGTTACAAGCTTCACAGCGTCAGTCACATCACACTGACCATTCAGTGTATGAATCCGATCCAGCTCTTGCAGCAGCGGCTCCCTTCGTTTGCTATCTCCGAGCGCAAATATAACAGGCAGCGTAATATTCCCCTGCCTCATATCACTCCCCGGCGGCTTGCCAATCTGCTTCTCCGTCCCGCATAGATCCAGAAGATCGTCTTGAATCTGAAAGGCCATGCCGACGTTATATCCGAATCGATACAGGCTGTTTGCGATTTTGCGGTCCGCATCCGCAGCCAGTGCTCCGAGCTGGCAGCTGACCGCGATCAAGAGCGACGTCTTGCGGCGAATGCGAAGAAGGTATCTTCTGACGTCCTGATCGGTATTAAAGAAATCGCGAATCTGCTCCATTTCGCCGATGGACATTTCAACCATGGCCTTGGCGAGAATCTGATGAATCTCTGGCTGCTTCAGGTGGGTCGTCAGCTCCAGCGCCTTGCCGTAAATATAGTCGCCGGTATACATGGCAATCCGGTTGTCCCATTTCGCTTTTACCGTTGGCTTGCCGCGCCGCGTGTCCGCATCATCGATCACGTCATCGTGAACGAGCGATGCGCTGTGAATCAGCTCAAGCGGCACGGCTACATGCTTCAGCTTGTCAATGTCATAGTCGCCGAACTTACCGCCCATCAGTACAAAAACAGGACGGAGCCGCTTGCCTCCTGCTCTAAGCAGATGCAAGGAAGTCTCTGTCAGCTCGGGGCTGTCGCCCTCGACGCTGAGATAGAGTTCCTTCTCGATAACGTCCATATCTTTTTTTAATGTTCCGAATATGTCAAATCGTTTCATCTTTTCACCCATATGCTTAGATTCTCATTCCATAACTCCGGCATTACCTTGCGATCTTAGCTGGCCAAGTTGATCTACGACTTGAAATATAAGCTTAACCTTCCTGTTGTCGTTCGTCAAAATCGCAGCACAGGTTCGTAGAGTCGTCATTTCAACAGCCGCCAACGCCTTCGATGCACCCCTGCCTGCTAATCTCCCCATCTCGTATACAGTTGATGTTCGATGCGCAAGCTGTCCAATACCTTGCCGACCAGAAAATTCACGATATCATCAATGGTCTTCGGTCCGTAATAGAACGCGGGCATCGCGGGAATGATTTTGACGCCAAGCTTGGCCAGCGTCAGCATGTTCTCCAGGTGAATGGCATGCAAAGGCGTCTCTCTCGGGACAAGTACCAGAGGACGGCCTTCTTTCATCATCACATCCGCGGCGCGTCCCATCAGATTGTCGGAAGATCCGTGTGCCACTGAGGATAATGTCCCCATGGAGCATGGCATGATGATCATGCCTTCCACCAGGAAAGATCCACTGGCGATCGTGGCCCCGATGTCGGAGATGGGATGGTACATCACACTCCCCTCGTATCCGCCGAATTTCTCGGCCAGCACTTCTTCGCGGTTGCCTGCCTGAAAGCCCATTTCCTCCTTCAGGACACGCCACCCCGCATTGGAAATGATCAAATGCACATCATATCCCAGCGAGAGCAGGCTCTCGGTAAGGCGAACACCGTAGATGCTGCCGCTGGCTCCCGTAATACCGACAACCCAGCTTTTTCTGCGCATGGATTTCATCAGATATACCGCACCACCAAATCAATTAAAGTGAATACAAACAGGATAATGCTCAGTGTACTGTTCATCGTAAAAAAGGCAGTTTGCAGACGGCTCATATCGTTAGGCGATAAGATGTAATGCTGATAGAACAAAATTCCGCAGGCGATGATCATGCCGATCAGATACCACCAGCCAACCGGTGTGACAAAGAAAAGAATGACAAAGCCGATGGCTGTTACAACGTGAAATCCGCGTGCGAACCACAATGCTTTATGCAAGCCGAACCGGGATGGAATTGAATACAGCTTTTCTGTTGCATCAAACTTCTCATCCTGGCAAGCGTAGACAATATCAAATCCCGCTGTCCAGAACGCAAGCGCGATATAGAACACAATGGCCTTCCAGTCGATTTGACCGGTTACCGCAACCCATCCCCCAAGTGGAGCCAATGCTGTTGTAAGCCCGAGCACCAGATGACAAAGCCAAGTAAACCGTTTGGTGTATGAATAAATAATAAGCATAAAAATAGCAATAGGCAGCAAACGGAAAGCAAATGGATCCAGCATGTAAGTGGCCCAGAAAAACACCGCGAAAGACAGAATAATGAATAAGATAACTTCCAGCGGCTTCAGCAGCCCTGCCGGAATGGCGCGATTTACGGTGCGGGGGTTCTTGGCATCGATATGCTGGTCCGTGAGCCGATTCAATCCGAACGCAGCGCTGCGTGCACCGAACATGGCAAGAAAGATCCAGCCGATATCTCCCCAGGATGGTAATTGGTCAAACACAACGGCCGATCCTAGAATCGCCCCCATAAAAGCGAAAGGCAGAGCAAACAGTGTATGCTCCACTTTAATCATTTCAAGATAAGTTCCTATTTTCTTAAACATCCAGATTCTCCTTGATCCCAATATGTAAGGCTGCTATGCCACCAGTCAAGGGATAGGCCTGAACCTGTTGAAGTCCGGTCTGACGGAAAGCTTCGGCAAGCTCCTCTCGTCCTGGGAACAAAGCCAGCGATTCCGGCAGCCACTTATACTGCTCGTAACGCTTGGCTACCAGTTTCCCCATCCGAGGCAGCACTTGTTGAAAGTAGAAATAATAAATGCCTTTGAACGGCTGCCAAGTCGGCTTGGACAATTCCAAACATACAACCATCCCGCCAGGCTTAACCACGCGTTTCATCTCATGCAGAACCTGCATGTAATCCGGCACATTGCGAAGACCGAAACCGATCGTCGCGTAATCGAACTGATTGTCTTCGAATGGCAGGTTCATGGCGTTTCCCTGAACCAGGTCTATCTGTTGGTCCAGCCCCTGCTTGGCAACCTTCCCCCGGCCGACATTCAGCATCCCCTCACTGAAATCGAGTCCGACTATGTGTCCTGATTCACTTGCCTGGGCCATACTGATCGTCCAGTCACAAGTACCACAGCATAAATCGATAGCTGTATCGCCTTGGCGCATGTTCATCTTTTTCATCGTAAACTTGCGCCAGGCTTTATGTCTTCGAAAGCTCAGAATATCATTCATAATATCATACTTTCCCGAAATGCTTTCAAAGACGGAGTGGACGTATTGCTCTTTCGGGTTTTTGCCATCATGCTTATTCATGTCTAACTTCGTTGCTTGATTATCCACAGCATCCCCCTACCCTTCACTTACGACGGACCTATACGTGCTGAGCCGTTTCAGGAACGGGTCCAGCATACCGGCGTACGGGCTCTCTCCTACACGGCTTGCCAGCAGCAGCTGTACGGCATTAACGGATTCGCGCAGCTTGTCCAGCAGCTTCTCCGAAACCTTGTGCTTCAGGATCAGCTTCCTCCAGTCCTTCATATCCGTCTTCTTGCCAACCAGCATTCTCCGTTCCTCGTCGCTCCCCGATTCGATCAGATGCCAGTACACGTAACCGCATCTGCCAATTTCAGGCGTCGCACAGCGTTCCATCTCCCGCACAAGTGTTTCACATTCCGTAAATTCTTTGAGCAGCTTCTCCCATGTTTCTTGTACGGACTTCTCAAGCAGCGGAGTAAAAGAAAGAAACAGCTGCATATTCAGCTGTACCGTTAGCCGTAGATATTCTTCAGAAGGCAGCAGCGTTTTTTTCATTTTGCCGTACAATCTCATCTTCAACACGTTCACATCGCTAACAGCCTTGCTAAGAAGCGAGATGACAGCAATTTCGCCCTTTAAGGCAAGGAGTTGATAAAAACGACTGCTGAAGTAATCCCCTGCAAGCACTTTTAACTGCCGGGATCGCATCATCGCCTCTCCTTGATTGCCCTCCGTAACGTCGATGCTCTCATGCGTATCGAGTCCCACTTGAACCAGTGAGGTAACCAGTGCGTACAATTCTTCATGACCGGCAAGATTTCGTCCCGAATCCTTTAAAAATATGTATAGCAAATGAACACGGGCATCCGGAAAATTCGGAAGTTCCGTGTGGTTTTGAATCATATCATAATTTAAATATTTCTCTGCCAGTTCTGGTACGCGATACGATTTCATTCTCAGCCTCCGTGCACTTGATGTTCTTTTGTCCAATTGAGCCCACAATCCAATCTATTATAACACATGTTCAAGACACGTACATGCCCTGTCACTTACTATTTTACCCCTATCATGGGCTGCTGAACTGCTTTAGCCAAAGATTCGTAAACGTTAGGTTAAGAGCGGCAGCAATAGATGGCGGAACATCGCCGTTCTCAAGTTGGGTTAGAGCTTCTGCATAGCGTGAGTTCCAGGTATCCTTGCTCATATTCGAAGCCAGCAGCATATACCGCTTCCCTCCCCAACGATCGATGGCTACTACTCTTAGATACAACTGCTGCACATTATCCGTTCCTTCGAACGTAAAGGACATAATGCTGGCGATATCCTCATAAACCTCGGCGGCCGTCTCCGCGGGGTCGCTCAATTTGATATCCAGCGTCAACGCGCCTTCATCATAATCTGCCCGGCTTATTTTTAGATGAAGAGGAAGATTCTTTAGGGAGTCCACTAATCCGGCATCGCTTAATTCGCGGCTGTGATAGGGTATCGCCGCTGTCACAGCGCCGACCTTATAACGGGCTTGTGATTGAAGCCCCATTAACAGTGCGAGTATGATGAATGCAATCGCCGCGGGCAGGAGTACGGCTCGTACAGATTGCCAGTGCTTCATATCCTAAACCTCCTCTATTCCTAGTTTCTTCCGGTCCTCATTAGTCCATACCTCATTGTATAAAGAAAAAAAGCAGGCTATGCCTGCTTCAGGTAAAACGAACCGTATTCGGTTTAGAAAAAGGGTCGAGAAGTCCATACCACTGCTACCCCCAGCGCGGCGATCCGCGCCAGATTCATGAGCACGAAATTTTGCACCGCAATCACAAATGTCTTCTCTTTGGATGGATGGGCGGTGAAAACGGCGCTTTTTTTATAAATCGGGACAAGGGTGACAAACACCAGAAGCACTAACACGGGATGCACTTTCATCAGGAGAAGAGCCGCCAGGTCCAGATAAGCAAGGCAATACAGAATTCGGAACAGCTTTAGAGAAGGTCTGAATCCTATATATACCGGCAGCGTATACCGCTTGTTCTCCATATCCTCATCCATGTCGCAGATGTTGTTGGCCAACATGATGTTGGCAATCCCAAGTATGGCCGGCAGTGATACCACCAGCAGCAGCAGTACCTCAGGAAGGTTCACCTGAAGGGACAGAACACTGCCGTGCAGGTCCAAAACCGCCAGATGGTTGCCCTCCGCATGGATCCAAGCCGAAATAAATATAATGACAAATCCCATAAACAATCCGGAGAACAGCTCGCCTAGCGGCATCCGCGAAATCGGAATCGGTCCGAACGAATATAATATCCCTACGGCAAAAGACAATCCCCCGAGCAGCAGGATCAACCAGCCCGTAGACAGGAATAGTGCGATCCCCGCACCAATGGCTGTCAAGAGCAGCAAGATGATGACGGACACCACCGCAGGCTCCTTAAGATTATATCGTACAATGGCATTGTGCTCCTCGTAACCGAAGCCGTTCTTTTTAATCGCTTTTTTATAATCGTAATAGTTATTGATTGCCGTCGTTGCCATATCAAACGACAGCAATGATGCAAGCATCAGGGCAAAATGATACCCATCGAACTGCTGAAAACGAAACAGTGCATACAAAGTTCCGAACAGAAACGGAATCATGCTGGCTACCTTTGTCTGAATTTCCACCAGTTTAAAAAAAGCTCGGATTCCCATGACCATCATCCTTTATCCAATTGATCTGATTTCAGATTAAAGGATTTCATGGCCGCGGTCTGTTGGAATTGTACTTGACAAACGCGTTGCAAAAGTGACGAATGTTACTTTTAGAGTAAAATCAAATTTATTCCAAAATGTCCTGATCCTTGCGCCTGCGGCTCCAAGGCGTACCCAGCAGCGGCAGCGCCCAACGGTCCAGACCATACCAGCCCGCCACTTTCCAGGCCATTACCAGCCATGTGGCCAATATAAAGAATAACGGATTGGAGCTTACCGTGCCCGCGAATAAAAAGCTGGCATTCATTAATCCGCCGAAAAACGCGGCAATGCCCGTCAGCAGACCCAAAATCAGCCCGAGTCCGACCAACACCTCACCGAAGGACACCATATACGAAAACAGCTTGGCGTTGGGAAGCACAAACCCTTCGAGAAAAGAAGCATACCATCCGGTGACGTCCTTCCCTTCTTCCGCCTTAGCCAGCGCTCCCCCGACAAACCCCTGAATGGCCGCGCCGGCTTCGCTTCCCGTCCAGGCTTCCGCCGTCAGCTTTTTCAGCCCCGACGTTAACCAAGAATAACCGAGATACAGCCTCACGAGCAGCCAAATCCAGCCGGAGCGAGTACTGCTGAACAGAAACAGGGATACCGGATTTTCAGGGACCACCACATATTGTCCCTCTCTAAATTGCTTTGCCATGATTTCTTTAAACATCCTTTCGTATTTTTATTCATTCCGCTAGTATATACAACGTTCACGAATCCAACAAGGGTCATTTAACAATTGATTAACACACAATCTTTCCACGGAAACATCAAACATAAAAAAGCCCCACCAATTTGGTGGGGCTTAGCCAAGATGATAAGTCTAATCAGATGCCTGATTCAATCTTCCCGTGTTTGGTCATGACCTCAGCTTTGCCGCGGATTTTGACCGCAGATGTATGATCCGTGAACTGGGCGATGATGACCTCGCCTTTGTCCAGCTTTTCGGTATGATGAAACCGGGTGTCCTGACCGCGGGTAAGGCCAATCACCTGCACGCCATGGTCCAGCGCTTTAACGATAAAATAATCCCCGTTTTGAACGTTCTCCATTGTTCAGACCTCCTCACCGTAAGCTAAAAGAAAAGGCCGTGAACGAATTCACGACCTGTGCTCTTAGGTAATATGTAGAAATCTTTATTTGATTCCGTCTTTGAGCGCTTTACCAGGTTTAAATGCAGGAATTTTGCTCGCAGGGATTTCGATTTCTTCACCTGTTTGCGGGTTGCGGCCTTTCCGTGCGGAACGCTCGCGAACCTCGAAGTTGCCAAAGCCGACCAGCTGTACCTTGTCTCCACTTTGCAAAGCTTCGGAGATTGCATCGAAAACGGCATCAACCGCTTTAGTTGCATCCTTCTTGGAGAGCTCAGTAGATTCAGCTACTTGTGTAATCAGATCCGATTTATTCATTCTTTCACCTCCCTAACAAGGAATGTGCTCCACTTGCTATTCACTGTTTCCGTTTTACCGCAAATTATACGTGCAATCGGGTATTTTACCCCTATCTCGCGTTTAGAATGCATGACGCGGAACAAATTTATAGTAATACAGCCACCTCATAATTTCAAGCGTTTTGCTCTACCCAACCAAAGAAAACACGAAAAACAGCCGCTAATCGGGACTTTAGACCCGTTAGCGACTGCGTATTCAACACCTTATCGATACTCACTTAAAGAATGATCGCGATCAAACCGCCGGAACCTTCGTTGATGATCCGACCTAAAGTTTCTTGCAATTTATATCTCGCATTATCAGGCATCATCGCGATTTTGCCTTGAATGCCTTCACGGACGATCGAGTGCAGCGAGCGTCCGAATATATCGGATTCCCAAATCTTGATCGGATCGTTCTCGAAATCCTGCATCAGATAGCGCACAAGCTCTTCGCTCTGCTTCTCTGTGCCGATAATCGGCGAGAACTCGGATTCCACATCGACTCGAATCATATGGATGGAAGGCGCGGTCGCTTTCAATCTTACCCCGAAGCGAGTGCCTTGACGGATAAGCTCAGGCTCATCCAGCGCCATCTCAGCCAGGGAAGGAGCAGCGATACCGTAACCTGTCGTTTTAACCATTTCAAGCGCTTCAGCGAAGCGGTCGTATTCCCGTTTGGCATGGGAGAACTCTTGCATCAGCTGCAGTAAATGATCTTTACCGCGAATCTCGACACCCACAACCTCCATCAAGATCCGGTCATACAGTTCGTCAGGTGCGAAGAGATCGATCTCAGCAACGCCCTGACCCATATTCATGCCGCTAAGTCCAGCATGGTTGATGAAGTCATACTCCATGAACTGGCTGACCACCCGATCCACGTCACGCAGACGACGGATATCCTTAACGGTATCTCTGACCGAGTTCTCATAGTTGCTGCGCAGCCAGTGGTTCTCGTTAAGCACCATAACCCAGCTAGGCAGATTGACGTTCACTTCATGCACTGGGAATTCATACAATACTTCACGAAGAACACCGGTTACATCATCTTCGGTCATCGTAGCTGCACTTAGTGTCATTACCGGAATGTCGTATTTCTCAGCCAGCTCATTGCGCAGCTGAAGCGCTTCTTCACTGCGTGGTCGTGTCGAGTTGATGACCACCACGAATGGCTTGCCGACTTCCTTCAGTTCCTCGATGACGCGTTCCTCAGCGTCAACATAAGAGCTTCGCGGAATTTCCGCAATGCTTCCGTCTGTTGTGACGACCACGCCAAGTGTGGAGTGCTCCTGGATGACTTTGCGGGTTCCGATTTCTGCCGCTTCCTGGAACGGAATCGGCTCTTCGAACCATGGCGTCGAGATCATTCTCGGGCCATTCTCGTCCTCGTAGCCCTTAGCGCCTTCAACGGCATAGCCTACACAATCCACCAATCTTACGTTGACCTCAAGACCTTCCGTAACTTTGATCTGTACCGCGTTGTTTGGCACAAATTTCGGCTCGGTTGTCATGATTGTTTTCCCTGCAGCACTTTGAGGCAGCTCATCGACAGCTCTTACTCGATCCGCCTCGTTCGTAATGTTCGGGAGAACAACCGTCTCCATAAACCGCTTGATGAAGGTTGATTTTCCCGTACGGACGGCACCGACAACACCTAAGTAAATGTCCCCTCCGGTCCGTTCGGCAATGTCCTTAAAAATGTCCACTTTTTCCAAAAGAGATCCCCTCCTCAAATTACTCCGAAGGAAAAATGCTTTAAGAGCATCCGCTTCGTGTTCCACTCATAGCCAAAGCCATTGCAACAGATGAGCAGCCTTTACAATGTCGCCAGCATCCCGCCGCCGGTATTCCATGAGTTTTGATGGAAACGGCAAAGCGGCGTAACTCGTACATGCATTTGGACTAGTAACATCATATGTACCGGGTTCAAAAATATGACGGTTGCCCCTTAAAGTCCGTCCAGTTTTTTTTAAGATATCGAACAGGCCTAAACCAACTAGACACCGTCATCGAATACCGTAAAGAAAACTACCGCTGGGGCGCGGTTTATCTTCATGCTGTGCGCCTTCAGACGTTTTCGTATGCCTCATGATGTGGGCAACCGGCTCTTGCCCGCACTACTCTTTCAGATTATGAATATGCGCGCACTTTAATAGATATTCCAAAGAGATTCAACCATTTTCAAAAAAGTCTATCGAAGAAGGGTCTCAAGGATAAAATGTAGGCTGCATTATGGCTTCCGCATACTCATTCCTCTACTGATATGGGTCACCATGCAGAGTCAATCATGACCACCCGTCCAACGGGTGGTTTGCACTTGGGGTATAACCCCCTGTTGCCAAACTGCGCCTAAAGACGCTAGCCTGACCACAAATCTG
>NZ_JBMOSM010000017.1:0-103103 GCF_049316025.1 Paenibacillus sp. NPDC058898
GGGGGTAATCCCCCATTTCCCCTTTTGAAGTGACCATTTGAAATGTGAGAAACCCTGTACTTTGAAAAAGTACAGGGTTTCTCGACAATCTGACCGAGCCTCTGGGCTCGGTCTTTCCAACTATCTTAAGTTATATGAATCACCGTTATCGGTGCTAAAACCATGATACGGGCAGATGAGCCGAGCAACAGGTACTTGAGGAACGTAAAAGTAGTCACGCCTAGGAATTCTAACAAAACGGATGGATAAGCACAATGCCCACGTTCATATCTTAACGGGTTGATTGGAGAAAAATAAAAGCTCTTACCTCAAAACCGTAACCCAAATTTCGGTGGTTTAATGTTTCTCCCTATCAATTCAACTGATCGTCAAGTACAACATCGATGACATTCAATATCCTCTTTTCTCGTTTTCACTTCTGCTGCGGAGCCTATTCACAATTTCTGCGAGTGTAGACTCGCTCGCCTCGCCGCTAACAGACTGGATATAATTAAAAAAACTCCACCATCGAAAGATTGAGCGCGTTCGTAATTTTATCCCAGTTCTCGTTGCTTTTGCTTATGTACATGACAACTTCTTGAGCTTCATGTTCTGACTTTACAGCATCCGAGTCTGATTGGTTTGGAATGGACGACTTACCTAATACTTCGGCGGAACCTTCGCTCAGCTCTCTTAACGCTTCAACCGTCTTCTCAAGGTTGTTCGACTTGATATGCAAATTCGCAAAATTTCTTCCTACAGGTTAGCCTCCTCAAATTGCTTTCTTACTAAGGCTGATTCTTGTTCATATCCTATAGATTGAGACTAGGGGAAGTTTATTTCGCCTTCCTCGCTGCTAACATAACCGAGAAAAATGCTTTTTGGTTTCTTTCATTTAAAAACAATTGGTCGCCAATCGATGATATAAGAAATTGTCGAAACGTAACTCGCTCAGGCATATTGCGTTTCAAAAATGGCATCGCTTTTCCTCCCCATATACTAGGATACCAATAGTAATATGAGGTAATAATCGATATTGATTGTACGTATCCCAATATTACAGCAAAAAAACCACCTTATTTATGATACGGTTCACCTGTACGTTATAACGTACGCCATCCCAGAACCGTCAAAACCGTTGCGTCACTTCTGATATGTCTTAGCTTATCTTATACAATTATTTTTCGATAATTTCCCAGTGCAGTTCGGCGGATGTATTAGCTAATAATTGCAGGAGCGCGGATTCAACAAGCTCAAGGCTTACGATGTACTGCTGAGGAAATTCACAGGCTTGGCCGCCTACTGTAATCTCAACAAACTCGTCTTCTTCCTCCGGCGAGCTGAGAAGGTTGTGAATCGCAGTGCTTGTCTCAACTGTAACGATGAAGAAGTGACTGCCGCCGCCGATCATGATCATGTTACCCATATGCTGAATATTGACCTGACTGCGTGTGAAGCCGTCCATCTGCCGGATGACTTCCAGGCACTTCTCAAGCGACGCATGAGAATGCTCGAATGTGTCCGCCACAGCTCCTTTCCGCTGTTCCTCCCGCTGTGTTTGCCCGTCAATGAAATCTAATATTTCCCCTGTTGAACAATAACTGTCCATCCTATGGGGTACCTTCTCTGCCGAATTGCCTAAGCTCTGCTCCGCTTTTTTTGACTAAATTCTAAACGGTGCCATCCCTTGCGAAGGAAATGATCATTAATTGTCGAATATGATAATCTATGAAAACAAAGCAAATCTTACTCATTCTCGGCATATACCTGCTGATTATAACTAGTATCCGTCTTATATGGGTCACATGGAAATTTCCACCGCCCCATCCCAATGCCACTCAAGGTACCATTGATCTCACCGCCTGGGACTTTTCGTCGAACCAGGCGATTCCTTTGAACGGGGAGTGGGAGTTTTACACGCATGCATTCTATATGAATGATGATGAAAATCCGCCAAAGCCAGATTATATTCACGTGCCAAGCAATTGGGGACAGACGTTAAATCCGACAGGGCATTCGCCGATGGGCTATGGCTCTTACCGGCTTCTCATTCACATTCACGCAAACGAGAAGCAACTGCTCGGCATTCGGGTGCCACCCATTCCCACCTCTTCCGAGCTGTATATCAATGGACAATTGCTGGCTTATTCCGGAACTCCGGGGAAGGACATCGATTCTTCCACAGCGCGCAAAGTGCCTTATTACGCCAATTTCTATCCTGAGGGGGAAACCATAGAAGTTGTCATCCAAGTTGCTAATTATTATGACTATTTCAATGGGGGCCTCACTTCTCCCGTCCTGATCGGCACTCAACAAGCGATTGAGAAGAACGTATGGTACTCCCGCAGCATGCAGATGCTCGTTTGCGCCGTCCTATTGATACACGCCTTCTATGCTTGCCTGCTCCTGTTCATTGGCGGCCGGATTCCTGGACTATTAAGCTTCTTTCTGCTGATCGTCAGCACCATTATTTCGATTCTTATCGATGATGAGCGGCTCCTGCAAATCTGGCTGCCGATAAACTATGATTGGATGAGCCGGCTGTTCCATCTATCCTATCTTGGCGTCTTCTATTTTTTGTTCAAAAATGCCATGCTGCTTACGGTGGAACGCACATCATCCAGCCGTTACCGCTGGTTCAATTACATCTGCTCGCTTTATGTCGGCATTGTCTTGTTTCTGCCTTTGCAACCGCTGTTGAAATTGGGTTATTTTAACATCTATTTATACCTGTTCACGATTGTGGCCGTTCCAACCCTGGCGTTTCGCGCAGCCAAAAAAGGCAACCGGGATGCGATGTTCCTGCTGATTGGAGGAATAACGATTGCCATCAACGCGATATGGGGCATCGTTATCACATTTTACTTTCCCGAATTCGGCTATTATCCGTTTGACCTCATATTCGCCATACTGGCTGTAACCGCCTATTGGTTCAAACGCCATTTCAACTCCATGACAGCATTGAGGCTCCTCACCGAGAAGCTGCAGAAGGCCGACAAGCGTAAGGACGATTTTCTTGCCCATACGTCCCACGAGCTTCGCAACCCGCTTCACGGCATGCTTAACATTGCCCAAGCGGTGCTCGACGATGAAGCCGACCGGAAAGAGAGCAGACATAAGGAAAGCTTGCGTTTGCTTATTTCCGTCGGCCGCAGTATGTCATTTCTGCTTAACGATCTGCTCGACATCAACCGGCTCAAGGAGAATGCCATTCACATTCAGCCTGCTCCCATCCGCGTACAGGCGGTGGCCTCCGGCGTCATCGACATGCTGGGCTTCATGTCGGAGGGCAAGCCGATCCGAATCGTCAACGAAATCCCGGAATCGTTTCCGCCGGTGCAGGCGGACGAAAATCGGCTGACACAAATTTTATTCAACCTTTTGCATAACTCGGTCAAATTTACAATGCGCGGCCGTATCGAACTCCGCGCCACTATACAGAATGGCTATGCGCACATAACCGTCTCTGATACGGGTGTCGGGATTGATAAAGCGACGCTGCAAAGAATCTTTCTCCCCTACGAGCAAGCCGATTCGAGCGTAACTTCGTTAGGAGGCGGCATCGGGCTTGGACTGAGCGTCTGCAAGCAGCTCGTCGAGCTGCAGGGAGGTACCATTTCTGCCGAATCCGTTCCCAATCACGGATCGACCTTCATCTTTACGCTACCTCTTGCGATGACGGCAGACACGACGAAGAGGGATGACCCTTCGCCGGATGCAGCACCATTGCTCGCGCACGCAGTGGACACACCTGTCGCGGCCTCCAAGGAGGACGATATGACCGAATTGCCGGAAGTCAGCGAATCGCCGTCTCCGGCCATCGACAAAGTTCGCATACTGGCAGTGGACGACGATCCGGTCAACTTGCGGGTGCTGACTCATGCACTGGCTTCCGAGCCATATATCGTCGGCACAGCGATAAACGGAAACGAAGCTATTGCTCTGTTGGATACGGTCAAGTGGGACATTATGATCATCGACGTCATGATGCCCGGCATGTCCGGCTACGAGCTGACCAAGCGAGTCCGGCAGCGCTATTCGCTAGCTGAGCTCCCCGTGCTGCTGCTTACAGCGCGCAGTCAGCCGGAGGATATTCATTCCGGCTTCCTCGCGGGGGCCAACGACTACATTATTAAGCCAATGAACACGCTGGAGCTAAAATCGAGAATTCGGGCACTTACCGATCTGACGCTGGCTGTCCGCGATCGAATATACATGGAGGCAGCGTGGCTGCAAGCGCAAATCAAGCCGCATTTTTTCTTCAACACACTCAACTCCATCGTCGCGCTCAGCGAAATCGATACGCTCCGTATGCGCAAGCTTGCAGATGCATTCAGCTTATATTTGCACGCCAGCTTCGACTTCAAGAACTCGGACAAGCTCGTGACCTTGAGTAGCGAGTTGGAGCTAGTCCAAGCCTATTTGTCGATTGAGAAGGAACGGTTTGATGAACGCCTCGAGGTGCAGTGGGACGTAAAGGCATCCTTGGAGATGCTTGTACCACCTCTATCCATTCAGCCACTGGTTGAGAACGCGGTAAGGCACGGGATTTTGAAACGAGCGCGCGGAGGCACCATCCTAATCCGGATTGCCGAATATGAGGATAGAGCGGAGGTTTGCATCGAGGATGATGGCGTGGGAATGGACGAAACGACCATCCGGCACACTCTGATTCGCAGTTCCGCGAAGCTGCAGCAGGGGATCGGGCTGATCAATACCGACCAGCGGCTGAAGCAGCTTTACGGACAAGGGCTGCGTATTGAGAGCAGACTTAACGAAGGAACAATCGTTTCGTTCCAGATATTGAAGTAGCTATTGGACAACCGCTTGTTTGTTCAGCAAACTCCTTGGGGCAGCCACGTTCTTCCTGGATTCCCGAAGATACGTAACGAGGAATCACACAAAAATCGCCTCATAAGCAATGTCTGATATTGATACAAGTCAGATTCGAAACCATTTTCAAAATCAAAATCACAAATTCAGGAAAATTAGTCCTGTTATATGAAGTATAAAGTCGGTCTAATTTCTATTATGAGGCTTGATATATCCTTAAAAAGCGCACAAATACTGGAATGGATTCTCGTTATGAGTACCAATCTGTGACGATGAATTTTGTGGTTTCCAATGACCAAATCCCTTGGTATTACTGCATTGTGCTTACGCCTCGTTATGTGAACCCGGGAATCCAGGGTTCTTGCCTGCAGGTACTCCATAGTTAAGAATGTATCTGACCACAGCCACCGTATCATTCATAGAACGAAATCTAAAGGCATCCGCTCGGGTGTCTTTTGTCTTGCCCCTTAACCGATATCCAGTCAGAGCTATTCGTACAAGAAAAAACAACCATCAACGACTTTGAAAGTCGGCAATGGTTGTCGGGTATTGATGTTACTTGTCGATCAGATTAGTCGTTTTGAGCAATCTTGCGATCAATGCCGTTACTTCGGCACGTGTCATATTGGATTTCGGGCTCAGCAAGTCCGTTCCGCTGCCCTTCACGATTCCCGCTTCAACCAGCAGAGCGACATCCTCTCTCGCCCAGCCGGATACGCTCGCTGCGTCTTTGTAACCCGCCAGCAGGGAAGTGATCTGCTCCTCGTTTAGCTCGGTCTTCGTGTCGATGAGGCTGTACGCCCGGGCGATCATCGCCATTCCTTGTTCTCTTGTAATTTGCTGATCGGCATAGAAGTTGCCGTTGTCATAGCCGCGAACGATACCGAATTCATTCGCGATAGTGACTGCATCCTGGTACCAAGCAGATTCTGGAACGTCCGGGAAAATACTGTTTGGCACGTTCTGACGCATCAAGCCCAGCCCGGAGACGACGATCTCTGCAAACTCGGAACGAGTCACATTGCGATCAGGCGAGAAAGTGTTGCTGCCTGTCCCTGCAAGATCGAGTCGCGCTGCGATATTGTTGACGTCCACTTTGCCCCAGTGTTTCTTCACATCATCGAAATCCTGCGGATTCCAGATGACAGAATAGGAACCGTGGCTACGCAAATCGTTGATCAGGGCATAGTAGCGACTGTTGATCTTCGTAACGACCGTTGGTACATGGAACACAGTACCGTCAGGGTTCACGATAACGCCTGTTGTAATACGGTTCGGATCGATGCCTTCAGGCAGAGCGATGTATTTCGGAGCATATCCGCTTAATTGTCCCGATCTAACCGTCTGACCGTCATGTGTAAAGGTCATGTCAAGATCGACCGGATCAACCAATAACTCGTACCCTTCTGCCTTTGCCTTGCTCCGCGCACTGTCAATCAGTACTTTCGAAGACCGTCGGATATCAATATGTGCTGCAATATCCTCAAGTGCTGCATTTCCCAATTGCTTGGACACACCGCTTAAGTCCATCTTTCCGCCAGGAACAGGGTAGATCGCCAGCAGGTTTCCGATTTCCAGACTCGCACCCTTATCAGCCAATTGCTTGATCGTTGCTGCCGTTAAACCATCCACTTGTACATTGCCTTCATTTGGAGAGTGGATGACCAGGCTCTGTCCGTTGCCTTGCGCCAAATTCTCTTTCAACTTATCAACATCGACTTGAACCGACGTGAGCTTTTGGTCTCCCGATGTCGTTAAGCTTCCTGTCGCAAATGGAACATCCGTACCGTTAACAGACGTATTAATACGGGTCTTATCTGGGGTTGTTGGAGTCGGAGTGACACCCCCGCTGTTGCTGTCATTACCACCACTGTTGCTGTCATTACCACCACTGTTGCTGTCATTACCACCACTGGATGCTCTTGTCACCGTTAATGTATATTCTTTAACATTGCCAGCTTGATCTGTGATTTTAACAATGATAGTGTTCGTGCCGACATTCAGCAGAAGTTCATCACTTGTTGCGCCGCTGGCCACATCCTGCCACGCACCCTTATTTACAGAAATTTCAATTCTCGCGTTCGGGTCAAGCGTCATTGGATTAATAGCTACGCTGTAGACGCTATTCGTTACGGAAGCCCCATAGATCAGTGAATTCCGATCAAAATTTGGCGTTAGCCCGATCGGATTCCCCTTCAAGTCCAGCAGTTTCAAATTATTAAGCCCAGATCGGTCTACTGTATCAACAGAGATGTTCTTTGTTGCAGTAGAATTCTTGCCGTCTATCGTAGATGTCACTTCAATCGTGTAGTCACCATCTGCTAAATCAGCCGATGGGATGAAACTCCATGTACCATCTGGGTTTACAGTGACGGTTGGTGTGTCTATTACATGACCATCTTTGTCTTTGAGTGCTACTGTTACTGTCGCACCTGGAGTAGCTGTTCCTTTGAACTCAGGTTTTGCTATGGATACTGTGCTACCACTTGGCTCGGTGATGACTAGAGCTGGATTTGTGGTGTCTACAGTAATTGTTTTATTTTGTTTAGATGTCTTACCATCTTTCGTAGCTGTCACTTCAATTGTGTAGTCGCCATCTACCAAGTCAGTGGTTGGAGTGAAGCTCCACGTACCATCTGGGCTTACAGTGACGGTTGGTGTATCTATTACATGACCGTCTTTGTCCTTGATTTCTACTGTTATCGTGGTACCTGGAGTAGCTGTACCTTTGATTTCTGGCTTCGCTACGAATACTTTACCACCACTTGGCTCAGTGATGACTAAAGCTGGATTTGTAGCATCAACCATGATGTTCTTTGTTACTATTGGAGATGTTTTGCCATCTTTCGTAGCTGTCACTTCAATTATGTAGTCGCCATCTGTCAAGTCAGCGGATGGAATGAAGCTCCAGTTTCCGCTTCCATCTACCGCTGCTTGTCCTGATCCAACCACTTGGCCTGCTCCATCCTTGATTGATACAGTTACCGTTGCACCCGGGGTAGTCGCACCTTCGAATTCAGGTTTTGCTACGAATACTGTGCTGCCACTTGGCTCAGTGATAGTTAAAGCTGGATGTGTGGTATCTACCGTAATGATTTTGTTTTCTTGAGCTGTCTTACCATCTTTCGTAGACATCACTTCAATTGTATAAGAGCCATCTACCAAATCAGCCGAAGGGATGAAACTCCACGTACCATCTTGATTTACAGTGACAGCTGGCGTAGCAATTACAGCACCACTTCCATCCTTGATTTCTACGGATACCGTGGCACCTGGAGTGGTCGTGCCCTTGATTTCAGGCTTTTTCACGAATACTGTATCACCACTTGGCTCGGTGATGACTAAAGCTGGTGGTGCAATGAGATAATCAAAGCTGTGAACAGGAGCACCATTTTTTCCTTTTAAGTTTCCAACTGATTTCTCATAAGACACTTTAACAGCATCAACTTGTGTAATCTCCTCACTCGTCTTCAGCTTCAATGTCTTACCATCTACCCCTATTTCAAAGCTATCAATCGTAACCTCTACACCGTTGATTTCAAGCTTGAAGCCAGTTTGATCAGCTAGATCAATTTCTTGATCAAAGGTAAGAATAATCTCGTCCCCAGCAGCTGTTATTTCTTCAACCTTTGCGCTTTGTATTTCTGGAGCCAATACACCAAATGTGAAAAATTGTCCATTGTTTAGTGTTGTTTTAGCCGCGTAATGCGGTACACCGTTAAGATCAATAATTTCTAATTCCTTCTGAGTTGCACTAGTAAAATCCGTAACGTTGCTGCTAACTAGCAGTTTTTTCCCTGCAGGAATAGCGGATGTCGGAATCGCAATTTGAACCTCACCAACGCCATTCGTGTTCTGTACCTTCCAAACTCGCTGTGAATGATACTCGTTCGTGCTGCCAATCTGTTGGTCGAACGTCAAGTCTTGTCCATTGTCGCCCCAGATTAAGTATTGTTGGTCGGACAGTGTCCCCGTATTAAGCTCGTTTGAATACACGAGGGTACTTACACCAATTGCAATTTGCGTTCCATCATTAACGCTGCGGCTTTGCTTTTGCACCAATGCTTCTGCATCATCTCGACCTATACCCGCAATGTTGTGTTTGTATGTACTGTCTGCAGTCCACACGGTATCATCATTTGTGGAAATATAATTGCTCTCACCATTGTTAAGCGTAATCCCATACTTCACTGCCAAGTATGTTTCAATTTTAGCGGCATCATCGCTTGTTACGCTATCATACAAGATAATCTCAGCAACCTCAGCGCGCAGACCATACCAGTTGCTGCTACTACTGCCTGCAGTAGCACCAATTACAGGAGTGAATGTAAAGGGATCAAAAGTAGCCGTACCAATAGTTGCTGCTTTTCCGTTAACTCTTGCACTATGGTTCGTTGCATCCTTGATTTCATAATTGGCCAATTGGAATCTCTCTCTGTCAGGCTCTTTAAAACCACGCCATTTAGAGTTCGCGCCAGTTCCAACTGCAAAACCGCTCGCATTTCCACCCAAAATCTGACTTCCGTAATTTATTGTTTCAGTCGATCCGACAAGTGATCCTGCATTGCCAGCAGCTGGCCATTTATAGACAGCATATCCAGACTGAAATGTAATCTGTTTATCTCCAATCAGCTTCACCGAACTTGCATAGTGATTAGAGGCCATCGTATTATCGAATTTAATGCTTGGGTTAAAATTCACCCCACTTGAATTATACTTTGGTGTCTTCGCTTCTTGCGCCGACGGAACATCAAGAGTAAACTGCACAGGGTCAGTAGATTGATCTGCCCACCCCGTCAATAGCCCGTTATTTTCATTTACATCAGAATCTGCTTTAAGCCATAGTACAGGTTGAGATCCACTCAAACCACCTGGAGTAGGACCGCTAGCCGCTGATACCTTAGGTACGAATGTAGTTGAGAAGCTCCCGAATACCAGCACAAAGATGAGCATCACCATAAGCTGCTTTCTCCATTTGAAGTAATTCCCTTGTAACAACACATCTCTTCATCCTCTCTATTATAGAATACTAGTGTTTTAGCGACATCTTCTGGCAAGTCTCTCTCCGCTAAATATTAACGTATGAAACTAAACAATTTCTGAAACCGCCATCCGATTGATCACAATGGACAAAATCACCCTACGGGTGACTTGGTCTTGCCAACGGCGTGCTAGTCCGTTGGCTTTTGCCTTTCATACGCTGTGCTTATTTCATCTTCTTTCAACATAATGATGCATCCATAGAACAGTACTGTTATACCGCGCTTATTTATCCCCCCCTTCACTCTTGCTACTTAGGGCTTGCTGAACAATGCAATAAACAAGAGAAATCGTGAAATAATCAAAGAAAAATGCAGAAAATTTGGTCAAGTGCAAGGCATTTACGGGATGACATAATACGTCAATTTTCCACAATAAACGCTTATAACTTTAGCACACGCTCCTAGACAACACCTAGACAACACCTAGACAACACCTAGACAACTCCCGAAACGACAAAAAGGACGCTCGTGGAGAGGAATCGAATTCCCCCATCGGAGCAGCCTTTAAACATGAAATAATGAGCATTCGCTTCAGATATAGCCTACTTTGATAAAAGCGTCGAATTTCCCTTTAATTCTCCGATGAGCTTGTGTTGGCCCAATCTCCATTGTTCATACCAACGGACGATGTTCTCGCTAATCGGAAGCTCCAGCTCACTTTCCATTCTCGTTTTGAGGAGATAGTATTGTTCCTCTATGCCCATATGATTGTCTACCGCATGATAGAGCTTCATCAGCGAAAAATAGCATTCTTCCTCATCCGGACATATCCGTTGAATGTCAAGGTTAATCTGAATGGCTTTGTCTAGGACGCATTGCCCCTCGTAATATTCGCTCAATCTCTTCATCTGGTATAGCCATAGCAACTGCAAGCGTTCCCGTTCGTGCTCCACCCACAAGTAATCGTAGTCCCCGAGATAGTGGCCCGTGTACATCCTCAGCACGCGTTCATAGGCGTCGGCGGTGCCCACATCGAGAGAACCCAATTGCTTTAATTCGCTTTCCCATAGCTCCGTGTCAACCTGCACTCCCCCGATATCCAGTTGATATCCTGCTTGCAGTTCGCCGATGCGTATGGATATCGAATCCATCTTGTAGGATTTCAGAGTTTGACGGATATGATAGATAGCCGTATAGAGGTGTTGAGCCGCTCTCGCCTCCTCTATATTCGGCCATAGCAGCTCGAGGAGTACGCCTCGGCCGACGACCCGCTCTCGATGGTAAAGCAAAAAAGCGAACAATTCCTGCGATTTGCTCGTCCTCCACTTCACGGTCTGTGCTTCCATGCCCGGAGGGTGGAAAAGGATCTGTTCGAAGCACCCTATCAGTGGCGCATTCCGAACCGGAACTTTCCTCAAACCTTTCAAGTTCAGCTTCTCCTGAATCCGCATGACGGTGTTGCGAAGACGACTGTCGTTCACCGGCTTTACTAAATAATCCAAGGCATAAAGCTCGAAAGCACGAACGGCATACTGGTCGTAACCGGTTACGAATACGATATAGATGCCGGGAACGACAGCCTGGATCTGCCTACCAAGCTCCAGCCCGTCAATCTCGGGCATTCCAATATCCAAGAACACCACATCGGGGCGATGCTCTAATACGCCAGCAATCACTTTTGTCGGATTTGAATACGCGGCGACGATCTGTATTCCGCTGACTTCGCGTTCAAGGGCTCCTTGAAGTTCAATAGACGCTAGCGGTTCGTCGTCGACCAATAAAACTCTCATCTAACATCCCTTCTTTCGATTTACTGCTATTTCACTAGCTCTAACCAATACTCAATATCCAGGTAATACTGAGCTACAAACTCATGAATGATATCCTGAGGCGGAAAAATTCTTCTGCCATTAAAAAAGGTCTTTCCTTTTCTAAATCAACTTAAGAATTGTTTCGTCAATCGTTCTGAACTCATCATTGTATTCGTCCGGAATTTTTTGCAATTCGCTCCAAGCCATTTGTAATCACTCCGTTTCATCGATTCACGCTTGCCTTTCTACAATACAAGCGCGATCAGGCACCCGTTAGAGAGAAAATCCCATTGAATGCGAGAAATATCCGTGGGACAGGGCCTTTCCTCTCTTTTTATTGGACATGAAAATCGACAACACGATCAGTACACCGGACAAGACGGGGAACAACCACATAAAGAACCCTCCTTCCGTAAAATGACTTACTTACATTCATGTGCTGCCGGCAGAATAATCGTTCGACTTTTCCGATTGGCCGTTCATTCTTCGTTTCCATTCCCGTCAGATAAAGTTCGCCCATGGATATAATTACGGGATCAAGGGTTACGCCTTCCTGCAAATGCCGTAGCCTGACTTCATCCAATGCTTTCTTTTCCATTGCCCGGAACGGTGTGTCTTCATGTCCTTCTGCTTGGAATTGTCCTGGAGAGATGGAGAACATCCGTTGAAACGAACGCATAACGGCTTCCTGAGATGAAAAATGATATTTGATCGCAATCTCTACGATTCTAAGGTTTGTATTAAACAAATCGTAGGCCGCATAGGTTAATTTCCCCCCTTATGTACTCCGAAATGGTGCTTCGTGTGACAGATTGGAATATTCGATGGAAGTGATATGAGGAGTATCCTACCTCTGTCGCAACTTCATCTGCTGTAATCTCATCGGACAGTCGGGCCTCTAAGCAGGCAATTGCTTTGGTTACCGATTGCATGTAGTTCATTTCATCGCCTCCATGGAGGTATATCAACTATAATATATACGATCCTTAATTTTTGATATTTTTTTGCGGAACCGGTGGTGGAAGATACTTTCCATAGCAATAAATACAAAAAAAATTCACAGTCACTTGTGGTACGGTTCAGCTTAACAGGTCTATCGGCGAAAATTACGAAAGGAGCTACCGCGGCAGCTCCTTTCTCAATCATGACAGTTTATTTTCAACTTGAAAAAATAGAGGCTTATGCCTCAAAGCTGTAACCCAAATTTCGGTGGTCTAATGTTTCTCCCTATCAATTCAACTGATCGTCCAGTATAGCGTCGATGACTTTCAATATCCTCTTTTGCTCACTTTCACTTCTGCTTCGGAGCCTGTTCACAATTTCTGCGAGTGTAGACTCGCTGGCCTCTCCGCTCACAGGCTGGATATAATTAAAAAACTCCACCATCGAAAGGTTGATTCGTAATTTTATCCAATACCACAACGGAACATACTTTTTCGGAACGCTCCAGCTTACCAATATACGTTTCGTGCACCTCAGCCTTACTTGCAAGTTCCTCCTGGCTTAATCCACGTAGTTTTCGGAAGTGCCGAATGCCTTCCCCTACCATCTTCATCAAATCACTCACAACGATCACCCTAAGCAAACCATAGTCGTTAGTGGCTTCTCAAGGCGTGCTCGATTCGCTTATCCGGCATGAACCAGATTACGGCAACAAGTACGAAAAAGAAGCCGGATATCCAAACACTCACATAAGCGGTCAAGGCCGCAGTCAAGTAGAGTAAAGGAGACAGTTTCCCCTTCCAATCTTTACCTATCTCTCCGACGAATGAGGAATCGCCGGAATGCTGGTTCATAATCATGCGCTGAAGCAGCCAGTACGAGAACGCCGCTAGTAATAAAATTATCCCGTACAGCGCCGTTGGAGTGGGTGCAAAATGGCTTTCCCCCATCCAAGCTGTCGTGAACGGCACAAGGGATAGCCAAAATAAGAGCAGCAAGTTGAGCCACATCAACCGCCCGTTCATCGTTCGAACCATATGCAGCAGATGATGATGATTGTTCCAATAGATGCCGACATATACGAAACTGAAAATATAACTAACAATTTTCGGCCCAAGTTCGATTAGCGCATACCAGTCATGGCCTTCCGGTACTTTGAATTCCAGCACCATGATCGTAATAATAATGGCCAGCACGCCATCGCTGAATGCTTCCATCCGATTCGCTTTCAAAGCACCTTTTCCCCTCGCTTCATATTATCCCAGACGTCTTCTGCCATTCCTGGTTCGCTACCACTCTGTATAATTTCCATCTAAAGTGGAAAGCCATACCTATACAGTTCTTGTGTTTTCAAAATGAAATTCAAATTTCTCAAATCGATTTCTGAGATCATGAAGCCGCTCTTCTTGGAGTCCGTATTCACTTCTCGTCCAAGGTTCACAAAATAAGGCTTATTCCCTGCTTCTCCCATAGCTTCAAAAATTCCATCATCTACGTTCATCTTGGAAAGATGCTCGGACATCTCGATGTACGTCTCTTATTTCCATTATAGAGATCGTTTGTCCAGAGTCTACCTACTTTTCACCTGAATTTTGGAAATGACCTTGAACGACTCCACATCCCTCTGCAACACTCTCCAACTTTCCACAACATTATTTTTCGCCGTCACTTATGATAAGGTCCCAGATTCATTCCCTGAACGATCTACTCCGTATAGCGCATTCATGTGCCCAATATGGGCCGCACCCCAATCATTCAATGCCTGTAACACCGTACTTAAACCTTTGCCGTAATCCGAAATCGAGTATTCTACTTTCGGAGGGATTTGGTTATAAACCTCACGATGTACGATATCGTTATACTCAAGTTCTCTTAATTGTTGAGTAAGCATCTTTTTGTTTATATCTGGTATTGCTTTTTGAAGCTCGCTGAATCTCATGGTGCCGTTCGAAATAAGCTGAAGCAGAATGACTGATTTCCATTTTCCCACTAAGATATCCAAGGCTGATTCAAATTTACAATACTCTTTCATTGAAATTCCCCATTTCCCTTTGCCTGGTTAGGTAACTTTTTGTTTACTATGTTTAGATAAAGTGCCTACTTCCTTAAATCGAATACCAAAGTCTATTATACCTTTAGAGGATGTTGATAAAGTAGTCAGGAGGTTGGCGCCATTCATGAATATCGCAATATGGATCATTCAAGGGCTTGCAGCACTAGGTTTTGTCTACTCAGGGTGGTTGAAGGCATTTCAATATGAAAAAGCCAAAGAGTCTTGGGTTTGGGTAAAAGATGTTTCAAAAGAGTTGGTCGTCTTTATCGGGCTAGCAGAATTGTTCGGGGCACTTGGAATCATTCTGCCCCAAGCATTGAATATTGCACCTGTATTGACGCCAATTGCTGCAACCGGACTTGCCGCAGTCGTTCTTTTCGGCGCCCTATACCATGTTTCACGTAAAGAATATAGAGAAATCAGCGTGAACATTGTCTTCTTTGCGTTAACTGTATTTGTTGCGATCAGTCGTTTTTAAGTCGACGTCATATCTACGTCATGTTAGGGACATCCATAGCGGATGTCCCCCCCTATAGACTCCAATGTTTCATATCATCACACCATGTTAAGGTCAAGCCAAATCGTTAGGTCTAGAGCCGTTACAACTGAGCTACTCAGCAAATATTGACAAATAATGTGAGCCGATGGTACGGTTTATATTAATTTCATTTAATAAAGGTGACCTATGAGAAAAAAACTACAAGTCTACATATCATCTACTTTTTCTGATTTAGCTGAGGAAAGACATGCCGCTGTAGAAGCTGTACTTAAAGCTGGCCACATTCCTGCTGGAATAGAGCAATTCTTCAAGGAAACTCAAATGAGAATTAAAAAGAGATGGATCGATGAATCTGATGTATATATCCTAATTCTCGGAGGATTCTATGGTTTAACGCTTCCTGATGATGAATCAAAGAGTTATACTCATTGGGAATATGATTATGCCGGAGAAGTTGGTAAACCCAGATTTGCGTTTGTTGTCACAGATGAAGCATTAAGACAAAAGCCATATGACTTTGTCGTAGGGGAATACTATCAGAAGCTCCAAGAGTTTAAACAATCCGTGTTTGAAGAAGTACCTACATTTCATGTTGATGATGTCCGGCACATTCAGATGGTTATTCATGATAAATTGCCAGAGTATGAAGGCAGAGACGATTTGTATGGCTGGGTTTCCGGCAAGGATGTCCCGGACGTACAAAAGTTACTGGAAGAGAATGCAAGTTTGTTGAGAGAGAATGCTAAATTAAGTGCTGAGTTAGAGAAAAATAAAAGAGCAAATAAATGATATGGACTATTCCGAAATAGCGGGGGTTGCTCCACCAAGAGATGCGAAGACGAGGATGGGATAATAAAGAAATGCCTGGACTTCGCGTGACGAAATGGAGAAATTCACATTCAATCTACGCCCAATAAGCTATGCCGAACAAGTGGTTTGAAGAATCTATGTAAGAGGCCTATGCGCATGCGCATAGGCCTCATCGATTTTTGCTCCTTGTTCTCTTGTAATTTGCTGGTCGCCATAGAAGTTGCCGTTATCATAGCCGCGAATTGTATCCCGTTAGCTTTGTAAGCAACACTTCAATATAGTGGGAATTCCCTACTGATACCATAATTTATAAAATACGTTCTAGAAAATGCATTAAAAATCGATCTGATTGTACTTGCGTACAGACTTGAATTTTTGGCTCGCCACTATGCTTACCTATGGTTCTACCCGTTTCTTTTCCTTCTGTAGCAACCCTAACATTCAATTTTTCTGTCTTTACAAAACTAGAATCAATGGCAACTCCTACAGCAAGCGGATCATGAAGCGCACAACCACCAATATCAGGATATGATGATGCATATGCACTCATGTAAAATTCAGTCATATCAGCAAAAAATGGGGCAACTTCCTTGCCTGACGCACGCCAGTCAGCAAGTTTTTCTTTTGGCAGTAACGTTTCAAGCGTTACATCAAGTCCGACAAGAGTTACAGGTAATCCTGATTGGAACACACAATCTGCTGCCTCCGGATCGCTTACTATATTCGCTTCACCATATGGAGTCACATTACCGGGTACATAAACAGCACCCCCCATTATCACAACCTCTTTTACAAGAGAAACAATTTCAGGGAACTTATTTACAGCGAGAGCCAAATTCGTGAGTGGCCCAACCGCAATAATCGTAATCTCATTTGGAAGCTTTTTCACCTGATCGATGATAAAATCGGTTGCAGATTCAGCTTCAACCGTTCTCATCGGGTCCTCGTCTAATGTGTTACCCAATCCATCTTCACCATGGATATGCTTCGGATAGCGTTCTTTCATACCACGTGTTAATGGTTTTTCTGCTCCCAGAAATACAGGTACATGTTTACCCAATTTCTCTACAACTGCTAAAGTATTGCGAGCTGCCTCTTCAACTGGCACATTCCCAAAACACGTTGTGAAACCAAGTATCTCTAACTCTGGAGAATTTAATGCGTAAGCCATGGCCAATGCATCATCAATACCGGTATCAACGTCAAATATAATTGGCTTCAATATACCCCACTCCATTCCTAACAACGCCCTTTTAGATTCCCATTCAGAATAGACGTTACAAATTCTCCTATAATCCATGTATTGGAATAAACTTTAAATTTATTACCGTAAAAATTCCTGTTTTCTTATTTACCATTGTTCTCTAGCCTTTCTACAACTAATCGCTCCATTAATAACTGTATAAATCTTTCCTGATCAACATCTAAGCACACCTCTACATTTCCATCATCTGCAAGCATGGCCAATGTTTGTCCTGTTTGTGGTCTATTGTCATACTCTACATGAACCTTCATTCTCCTTGTTTTTACTAGACTTCTATCAATTAGTAGGGCAACTGTCAGTGGATCGTGCATGTACGTATGCTGTTCGTTATTATATTCGAACCACCTTTTCATCATAGTAGACAAAGCTATATTAAGTAAATTACCTGTGTCATGAAGTTTTCTTCTTTCTTCTTCTGTGATGATCACTTTTAATGTAACATCCAAGCCAACCATCACAATAGGAGCATTGCTTCTAAACACAACAGATGCCGCTTCAGGGTCGCAAACAATATTATGCTCTACAAGTCTCATTTCAGGTCCACTTTCTCCAAAACGTGTGACCCCACCCATCAACACAATTTCCTTTACATTTTCAGCTATTCTGGGTTCACGAATGATGCTAGCTGCTATATTCGTTAAGGGACCAATCGGTACTAAGGTAATCTCACCGGGATTATTCATAACGGTTTCAATGATAAAATCAACCGCATGTTGACTATCATATTCTAGAGCATCTTCCTCCGTAAATAGACCTTCTCCCTCATGTCCGGCCATCCAAATTTCACGATTATTCAGCAACGGATTGTTAATACCTGCGTAGACATGTACCTCTTCTCTATTTCCAAATTGAAGCATTTTCTTTACCATCTTTGCCCGAAGATCAACATCACCGTACACAGTAGTAACACCCTCCAAGATGATCTCCGGTGATCTCATTGCCAATGCCAAAGCCATGGCATCATCGATATCGCTTCCTATATCTGTATCAATAATAACTCGATTTAAAGTCATGAAGAAATTCCCCTTTCAATTTACAAAAAGCCATTCTACATTATAATCATTTATCCAATATAAGGAATTCAAATACTTTGCATTTGCTGAACCATTTCCTTAATATTTAGTATTCTCCCATTCATGCCCAGATCATGGCTTAAAGAACTTATAGCTGGTTGCTTTAAACTACTTCTTTCTAGAACATCAAAATCCCAGAATATATCCCTTTTGTCAGAATCCTCAATTTTTTTCTTATTTGCCATAACGATTACCCGTTGAAAATTATCCACTACAAACTCCATATCATGAGTAATGGTTATAATAATCTTATTTTCTTTTTGCAAAGTCGAAATAATCGACGATAGTCTCTTCAATGATGGTAAATCTTGTCCAGCTGTTGGTTCGTCAAGAATAACAACATCAGGATTCATTGAAATAATCGATGCAATCGTAACAAACTTTCTCATCGAGTAAGCCAAATTATATGGGTGTTCCTTCAAAAAGGGCTCTAGGCCGGTTAGTTCTATTGCTTTTTGAGTGTTTTCTTTCACAACTTTTGCAGGTAATTTTAAATTTTTGGGTCCAAACTCTATTTCACTGTATACATCACTATGAAAAATTTGATCGTCTGGATTTTGAAACACATATCCTACCCTTTTAGAAAGTTGTGCTGTAGTGTAATCTTTTGTATTCCAATCTCCTACATATATCTCTCCCTCTGTTGGTCGCAACAAACCATTAATTAGCTTTACCGTTGTCGTTTTTCCCGCCCCGTTCTGCCCGACAATAGCTACTGCCTCTCCTTGTTTGAAAGACATGGAGATATTTTCCACAGCGGTGTGCCCATTAGGATATCTATAAGTTATATTTTCTAACCTAACACCATTCATTTTTTATCCTCCCTTAACTGATTCCATTCGCGAAATGTTGAAATTGCATTTTTTCTTGTATATGGAATTTGATCTATAGAGAGTCCTTGCTTTTCCATCTCAATTCCCAATAGAGCATATTGTGGCAGAGCTCCTTTATGAGAGAGAACACGTTCATCCGTGAAAATTTCATGGGTCTCTCCTTGCATAACAATCTCCCCATCCTTTAACAAAACAACCACATCCGCATATTCTGCTAATAAATCTATCTTATGTTCTACTAAAATAATTGTTTTTCCCTTTTTCTTCATGATCTCAATAATTTTAAAAACTTCCTCTGTACCTTGCGGGTCTAATTGTGATGTTGGTTCATCAATTACAAGAATTTCAGGTTCCATGACAATAATGGACGCAAGGGCAACCCTTTGTTTTTGTCCTCCTGACAGTTCAAATGGGTTTTTATCTACTAGTCCCTCAATATGAAATAAAGATAACACCTCATCAACTTTTGTGTGAATTTCCTTTGTTGGTAACCCAAGGTTTTCCAAACCGTAGGCAATTTCTTCGTATACTGTATCTTTTGTGCCACTAATTTGAGTAAATGGATTTTGAAACACATATCCCACTTTTTGTGATAATTCACTAAGTGTCCATTCGCGAATATCTTTGCCCTCAAGAATGACATCACCACGAAGATGTCCTTGATAAAAATGTGGTATAAATCCACGAATCGTATTGCATAAGGTTGTTTTTCCAGCACCATTATGTCCAATTAGTGCGTAAAGCTTGCCCTTTTGAATATTCAAACTTATATCACGTAAAACTTCCTTGTTTTCAATGGGATATTTATATGATAGATTCCTAATCTCTACTACGTTCATAATAAAAATCTCCTCATGATTAAAATAATAAACAACAGCATAATAGCTATTCTGACGATCATATCTTTTGGTGTTTTTTCAATATGATACACATGTGTCTTTTTTACTTTAGAGGAAAAAGCTCTTGATTCTAATGTTAGTACCCTTTCCTCGGTTCCTTGTATTGATGAAAGAATAAGGGGGCCAATTAAGGGAACAAACGCCTTTACACGAACTAAGAACTTTCCTTCAGTCTCAATTCCTCTTGATCGCTGTGCATCGGCAATCGTATTAGACAGAGCCTTCATTTGTGGAATTATCTGTAAAGTCGATAGTATTACAAAACTTACTTTTTTCGATACGCCCATTTTTTCAAGAGAGTACATGAAATCCTTGATCTGTGTAATTTGAAAAAACAAAATGAGGGATGCACTTATGGCTATAAGTTTAGAGGTAAGCAGTAAGCTATTCATAATGCCTTCTTTACTAATAGACAAGAAACGCCACTCATATAAAACCGTTTCCCCAGGTATTAAAAACACTTGGAAAATGAAAATAAACAGTACGATAACGATGATTGTTTTGCAAAATACACTTATAAATAACTTGAATCTCCCAGCAAGTAAAGCGATGATTATAATTATTGGTAATATAGAATACTGGTATATATAACCTGGCAACATTAATGCTGAAATAATAACAAAGAAAACAGCTAACATTTTTGTGGTAGGGTACAGATCTAAAATAAACCTATTCATAGTATTCATCTATTACACTCCCCCAATCATTTACGATAATCTCTTTTTGAAATATGGGTATCCATAATTCATTTTCGACAAATATCTTTGTGGAATTTTCTTTACAGTCAACAAACTAACTCCAACGGTAACACTTGATGTAAGGATTCCACTTATAATAGAAGATGAAAATACAGAATAAAAAACGGTTTGTCCCGAAGCGATTATGGCACCCGTGAGAAGATCGAGACCTGAACCAGTAACACCACCAAATACAAAAATGGAAGTAAGCGTTCCAACAAATGAAGATGAAATAACATGTATAAAAATAGCAACAATGACACCGAAAATATTTGTTAAAAATCCCCATCTGGATAAATATCCCGTTACTAAACCTATTACCATGGACACAGTTGCAAATGGAATGGCAACCGGATTTAACATGCCACTAACCAAATTACTTAATCCTCCAGTAACAAGCCCAACCCAAGGACCGGCTATGATTGCAACTAAAGTAGTACCAATCTGATCCAGAAAAAGAGGTAATTTTAGAATGGTAGATAATTGATAGCCTACAACATTAATTGCAACTCCTACTGGAATTAATAAAATCGCTAGCAACGAAAAATCATACTTAACTCCTCGTTTCATTAAAATTCCTCGTTTCTTTTAAATTTTCTTTAATAATCTGTTCATGGTTAGCTCATTGTATACTTTGCAGTAATTTCTACATCCATGTCTTTAGTAGATCAATCATAGATCCGCCCCCTTCAGTTTTTAGATAAGTTTTAAATAAGAAACCACATATTGGATCCGCTTTCAAAACCAAACTGAATGTTTCTATTTCAATTTACGATTTGGGTATTAAGATGTTATGATTATAACAATTACTAGTTCAATAGTTTATCTTTATTCGGTCGTATTATTATACGATTCGGCTAAGTAGGAATGGGGTGTTACGGATGAACCATTTAGATTTCTTGTTTTTTTCAAAAAGGAATCAAGACCAATATATACCGCTTCACATTCATCAATGCTACGAACTCGTCTATTATTTTGGTACTGGGGAAACAACAATAGGTTCAACTACTCATTCCTTCAAACCGAATACATTTGCACTCATATCGCCACATGTTGAGCATGATGAAAGGCAAGATACGGAAGCAGACGTTTTGTATATAGGATTTTTTTGTGATAATAAGAGTATTGAAGGATTAAACGGAATATTTGAGGATCATAAAAACCAAATCATTTATCAGCATATTCTACGCATGAAACATGAATTTCTCCAGCAGCAAGATCTTTTCTCAAAGATGCTCGATTTACTTGTTGAGGAATTAGCCATTCATCTTGAACGATTAATCGGAAGTAAGAAGAGTCAAAAACCGATGGAAGATCGACTGCACTATATACTCAGATATATGGACGAGCATTTCCGCCAAAAAATCACAGTGGAGTCATTAGCCAATATGGCTGGTTATAGCTATGACCGCTTCCGCCATTTATTCAAAGAGAAATATGGGATAGCCCCTTTGCAGTACCTTTATACAAATAGAATAGAATATGCAAAAACATGTCTTCTAAAAAATCGGAAAGCACTGATCTCTGAAATTGCCCTAGACTCTGGGTTTGTCAACGATGCACAATTTTGCAGTATGTTCAAGCGGGCAACTGGTATAACCCCGACAAAATATCGTGAACAGGTTAGCGCTAATACCTCGTATAATAATAAGATTAAGAAGACCCCAACCTAAACTGGTTGGGGCCTTCTTTCACCTTAATGTAACGATGTGGAGCAAGAAATAATGAGGCGTGCTCAGCGGCTGGATAAGGAAAGGATCGGCTGAAAAATAAGGGCGTTAAGAGCAGCTCGCCGCCGATCACGAATAGCCCCCTTGGGTCTTCCAAAAGGGCTGTTCCTTTCTTCTTCGGTTACGGTGATTCGCCTTCTGCCGCAGCAGCTCCGGGTGGCTTCATCAAGCCTTGAACGGCGCCGAGAAACGGGCGTATGGACTTGATCATGCCGTATCCCATCCTCACGACCGGGACAAATCTTTGGATCATGCCGAACAGGCGCATGCCGCCGCCTAACGCACCGCCGAGCGATCCCGCAGCAGCGCCGCCAAGCCCACCGATGCCGCCTAATCCCCCGAACAGCGAGCCTATCATCGGCAGAAAGGCCGATATCTGGGCGTCGGGCTTGCGGGAGCGGGAACGGACGGAAGGCTTGCGTGCGCCGCTTCGCCGGCTCCCGGAACGGCTGCCCGAAGCATGGGAGCCCGCTCTGCGCTGCTTAGGCCGGGAGCCTTGCTTCCCGGATGAGGTGCGCGGCTGAGCTCCGGTGCTGGCCAGCGTCAAGCCACTGCTGTTGGCGTCGGTAATGTAGCCGACGTAGGTCTGTCCGCTGTGCAGGGTGATACATACCGGCCGACCCTGCAGCCGCTTGACCCGTGCGAGCACCTCTTTGGATTGTTCCATGGAAGTTCACCTCGCTCACTGGTTATGGTTCATTGTACGCTAGGGGCGGACTGCCTGCTTGTGCGAATGCAGCATGCACATAAGCCCTCCTCGCTGCGCCAACGCCTTTTTCCCCGTGTCGCCTTCATTCTCACCCAAGGATGGGTTGCTTTTATTAATTGAAATATTGATGAATCATAAGTAATAATGAGATTATGCTTAAATCAATGATGAAGGAGTTAACCATCACTTACGGTACAACTTCATGGCTGGTTACTGCTTAGTAATTTCATTGCAGCATAGTACACACATAACCGGAGGTATACATGTATGAGTAATCATGATGCAGAGTATTATATATCCAAGCTTGGGCTTGAACCCCATCCAGAGGGCGGATATTACAAAAGAACGTTTGAATCCGAGGAAAAAACTTCAGATCAAGAATTGTCCGTTTCCTTTGAGGGAACAAGACTGCTTTATACAAGCATCTACTTTTTATTAGGCTCAAATGACCTCTCCCATTTCCATCGTTTGAAATCCGATGAACTATGGTATTATCACGCGGGAGGTCCATTAACAGTACATGTTATTGATGAGAATGGAGAATATAAGGAGTTTAAATTAGGAATAAACTTGGATAAAGGAGAAGTCCCGCAAGTGTTAGTCCCAAAAAATTGTATCTTTGGTTCATCTGTTAAGGATCAAGATACCTTCTCATTAGTAGGGTGCATGGTTTCACCTGGCTTTGAGTTTCGGGACTTTGAGTTATTTACACAGGACGAGCTCTTTGCTAAATACCCACAGCATAAAGATGTCATCATGAAGTTAGCCTATGAAGTGATTCCAGTTTAGTTTTAAATAGCCAGTCGGTGATATTCTATCAGCGACTGGCTATTTAGTTTCGCATGAATATATAGAATCCGTCCTACAATATTTAATCCTACATCAACTATTTATATAGATCATCATCGCTATTTGTACGATTGTCTGACAATTATACTTTTCAAGCCTGCTGAGGGATCTTCTGAAAAAACCTGCCGCTACTTGTGGTACGATTCATCTTAACGGCACTATCGGCTAAAATTGCGAGAGGAACTGCCGCGGCAGCTCCTTCGTTATTTTCATTGAAATATTGAGCTAACCTATCTGGTAACAGCTTCCTTATGCCAACATGTTAAATTCGCTTGCAGTTTAACTTAATGCGTTGGCTTCAGCCCATTTACTACCCCCATCGCTCTAATGGATTTCAGCAGCAAGAGCCCGATCTATCGCAAAGTATCCGACATTCCCCCTACATCAACGAGCATTACGTGTTGCCGCCTCGAGTATGCACTGTCGTGGCTGTCGGGTCGTTACCGCCCGTCAGACCCTTACTTGGACTCAATACGCCCCAACGGGATGGCGCTCTCTTCCAGAGCCGCACGAGCTGCCGGCCAACTGGAATCGTCGAGGTCGAGCGCGTTGCGAAGGTAGGCCAGCGTGAGCCGCTGGATCAGGGCTACTCGTTCAGGGCTCTCGTCCGTCGTCTCCGCGACGCTGTAGCCGGGGATCCCGCCGAGCGAGTGCTCTGCCCCGAAGAGGGTGAGCAGGCTCTTGCTGCCCGGGCTCAGAAAGTACGGGTCGGTGAACCAGTCGGGCCCCCGAGTGGACAGTTGAGACTGGTCATGGTCCCCCGCTACCACGAGGGTCGGCGTGCTCATGTCCGCGAAGCTCGGGTTCATGAAGGGGAAGTGCTCGGCTGCGAACGGAGACAAGTCAGCTCCGCCCCGGCCAGTCGTGGCCAGCAACACGCCCGCCTTAATCCGCGAGTCGGACATGTCCTCTCCCGGTCTGCCATGCGCATCGAGGACTCGTGCCCCTAGCAGCATGCTCACCGTCTGGCCTCCCCAGGAGTGCCCGGCTGCGGCGATGCGGCTTCGGTCGAGGCGCCCGCTGAGGCCGGAAACGGAAGCCTCAATAAGATCAAGCTGGTCGAGGATGCGCTTCATGTCCTCAACTCGGAAACGCCAGATCCGTGGTGTACGGGGATCATCAGGAGGAAGGTTCAGTGTCCTCGAGTCGAGATGGGTGGGTTGAATGACGACGAAGCCGTGAGCAGCCCAGAAGTCGGCCAACGGACCGTAGCCGTCCAACGACCAGCCATAGCCGTGCGAGAAAACAATAATAGGCAATTCACTCCCAATCGCGGGCGCAGACACTCGTACTTGCAGATCCTCACCACGGCCCGGGGCTGGTAGCACTACCGGCTTCACCGAGATAACTGGAGTAGGCGCACTAACGTTGATTTTCATAATAAATGTTCCTTTCTTGGAAAAAGATGAGCCCAACCGTTTCTGGGAGGAAGCGGTCAAGCAGGTTCCTGAAATACGGGTACTCTTCGATAACACGTTCGAGATAAATCACCAGGGAGCGGGCCGCCCTCGTTCGACAACTTGCCCATCGGACCGTTCGCTTCGAGGAGCACGAGGCGCACGGGCGGCTAGTAACACTCTCCCTTTTTACTTCGATGTGCGACCTTTGCATATAGCCTTAGGTTGATGTATCAACCTAAATCAACGATAACACATTGTGGTTGACGCGTCAACCATGCTATTATGTTCCTATGGATAAGAACGAACTAAACAAAGAGGAAATGCAAATATGGCATATGTGGAAAGGCTCCTTTCAGAGCATCTTCGGTCGCGTAATAAAAGAGATGTCGGAGCACACAGGACTATCAGAGGGTGATTATGGGGTATTGGATCGGTTAGACCTTTTGGGGAACGGTAGCCTTCGCCAACAGGAATTGGCCGACTCGATGGGCTGGGATAAGAGTCGATTATCACATCATCTGACGCGGATGGAAAAACGCAGACTTGTGATGCGGAAACCATTAGACACTGATCGGGGTGTTCAAGTCGTCATCACTTCCGCTGGAAAATCAGCATTGGATGATGCCCGTCCCATAGTCTCCATGGCAATACGCAAACATTTCCTTGATCAATTAACGGATCAAGACATTGAGTCGATTACTAAGCTGGCGGAAAGGACAAAAACAGGGTCTTCAGCGTCTTGTGAAGCCCCGCCGACATGACTGCGTTTTTGATGTTATTCATGAAGTGGATAAGTGGATCGGTACTCAATGAAAAGAACTCTCCAGGTTCGGAGGTTTTTTTTCATTTTTATTCATACATTTCGCCCTTATCGACAGTTACTTTTTCACTTATTTTTATGTTCATTTTATTTATATTAAATGTACATGTTTTAAGGCCATCCTTTACGGGATGGCCCTTTCTTTTAGTCACGTTTATTTAACTATTCCTTTAGCTTAGCCCTTCGGAATCAGATTGGATAATTGCTTGCGTAGCTGCTTTTTGTCCACCTTATCCACGACCGTTCGAGGCAACGAATCTAGGATGAACAGTTGAGTTGGCCATTTGTATCTTGCAAGACTCGGTTCGCAAAACGCCTGCAGCTGTGCCAGGTCCAAGCTACCGCCGTCCCGCAGAACCACGCAAGCGACGAGCCTCTCACCTTCGCAAGGAAGTGAGAGTCCGATCACCGCCGAATCACTAACCATCTTTCCAATAAAATGCATCAATCCAACTAATACATTATCCTTCTACCAGGAGATCAATTGCCACCTATGGTGAGCTCTAATCCAGCACGTCCGGCAGGCTCTATTCGTGTTGAATGCCTTGAATACGATGCCTCATTTTGTTTTCAACGCCGCAAAAAATGCGTTTGTTTTAAAATTTTCCTTGTTCAATAATCCTTATCCTGATATTATGAAATAGCGTGATTTTTGGAAAGCGAATATTCAATATTTATTTAGGATCTTTCCATGCAGATAATCTTTGACCACTTCCATTTAAGAAGTTAAGGCCATACGGACAGCCGGGTCAAATGCCGATTGGCAACTTTCGTTGCCTTATTGATTGAGTTAAAAGCTCAAATTTTATAAGTTGGTTACTTTACAACCAGTGCATATGCACACAACTTGTGAAACGGTCAATAAGAGTGGTAAAAGTAATTATTTGCTATATAGACTCTGATCCTAACATGATATATTCGAATATTAAGTGCCTTTCCATAAAACGGTGAGTTTTCTGGCTGACTGACGAGCAACGCAAGAGGTTTGTCAGGTCATGCTTATTGGGACTATCTTATTATTTGACTATATCAAAGCAAGTGTGATGCGCATGGTGCGTGTTTCGCTTGCTTTTTTGTTGCCGTTTTACATTAAAAAAATTCATTTGAGATAGGAGATCGAAGAATGGGAAAAGCACTAATCATTGGCGCCGGCGGCGTAGCATCTGTAGCCATTCATAAATGCGTTCAAAACAGCGAGGTTTTCGAAGAAATCTGTATCGCCAGCCGTACGAAATCCAAATGCGATGAGCTGAAAGCAAAATTGGAGGGTGGCAAAACCAAAATTACGACCGCACAGGTCGATGCAAACAACGTAGATGAGCTGATCGCTCTGATTAACGAAGTCAAACCGGATATCGTCATGAACCTGGCTTTGCCTTACCAAGATTTGACGATCATGGATGCTTGCCTGGCTACCAAAACCCACTATATGGATACGGCAAACTATGAGCCGGAAGATACGGCGAAATTCGAATACAAATGGCAATGGGATTACCGCGAACGCTTTGAAAAAGCAGGAATCACAGCTCTTTTGGGCAGCGGATTCGATCCAGGCGTAACCGGCGTATTCTCCGCTTATGCGCTGAAACACTATTTTGACGAAATCGAATATATCGACATTCTGGATTGCAACGGCGGGGATCACGGCTATCCTTTCGCTACGAACTTCAACCCTGAAATCAACATCCGTGAAGTGTCCGCTAACGGACGCTACTGGGAAAACGGAAAATGGATCGAAACGAAGCCGATGGAAATTAAGCGTGAATATAACTTCGCTGAAGTCGGCCAAAAGGATATGTATCTGCTCTACCATGAAGAGCTTGAATCCCTTGCGCAAAACATGCCTGGACTGAAACGCATCCGTTTCTTCATGACTTTCGGTCAAAGCTATCTCATGCACTTAAAGGCGCTTGAGAACGTAGGAATGACTTCCATCGAACCGATCGAATACGAAGGAAAACAAATCATTCCGCTTCAATTCCTGAAAGCCGTACTCCCGGACCCGGCTTCCCTGGGACCTCGGACAGTGGGCAAGACGAACATCGGCTGTATCTTTAAAGGAAAAAAAGACGGCCAAGACAAGACGTACTACGTCTACAATGTTTGCGACCATCAAGAGTGCTACAAAGAAGTGGGCTCCCAAGCCATCTCCTATACAACTGGCGTGCCTGCCATGATTGGCGCGGCGATGGTCATGACGGGCAAATGGAATAAACCGGGCGTATTCAATATCGAAGAGTTCGATCCGGATCCATTCATGGAAGAGCTGAACAAATGGGGACTTCCATGGGTAGAAGACTTCAACCCGGTGCTTGTTGACGCATTGCCTGAAGAAGCGAAACAGCCGGAGCTCGTTCGCTAATATGCGATTCGAGGAATTACCGACACCCTGTTTTGTCGTCGATGAAGCGCTCATCGAAAAAAACCTGAACATTTTGAACGGCGTTATGCAGCGTACGGGAGCCAAGATTGTGCTGGCGCAAAAAGCTTTTTCCATGACCGCCATGTATCCCCTCATCGGACAATACTTAAGCGGCACGACTGCGAGCGGTTTATTCGAAGCGCGGCTGGGTCACGAGGAAATGGGCAAAGAAAATCACGTCTTTTCGCCTGCCTATCGTGAAGATGAAATCGACGAAATTATTTCCATTTGCGACCATATTGTCTTCAATTCCTTCTCCCAGTTGGAAAAGTATAAAACGAAAGCTCTTGCTGCGGGTAGAAAAGTAGGCCTTCGCATCAATCCGGAATGTTCGACGCAAGAGGGACATGAAATCTATGACCCCTGTTCGCCGGGGTCCAGATTTGGCGTGAAACGAGAGGATTTCCGGCCGGAACTGCTCGAAGGCGTTTCAGGACTGCACTTCCATACCCTGTGCCAACAGAACTCGGATGATTTGGAGACCACGCTGAATGCGGTCGAAGACAAGTTCGGGCAATGGCTGCCGCAGATGGAATGGATCAATTTCGGTGGCGGTCACCATATCACGAGAGACGACTATGATATCCCGAGACTCGAAGCTTGCATTAAGAGGATGCAGGAGAAATACGGTTTAGAAGTCTACCTCGAACCCGGAGAAGCCATCGCACTCAATGCGGGCTATATGGTCACCTCCGTGCTGGATATCCATCGAAACGGCATTGAAATCGCGATCGTGGACACGTCCGCTACTTGCCATATGCCCGATGTTCTGGAAATGCCTTATCGTCCGCCACTCGTCGATTCGGGCGAAGCCGGGGAGAAACCATACACCTATCGGCTTGGTGGTCCGACCTGCCTGACGGGTGATGTCATCGGAGACTATTCCTTCGATCAGCCCCTTAAGAACGGTGACAGATTAGTGTTTGAAGATATGGCGATCTACTCCATGGTCAAAACCAACACCTTCAACGGCATGCCGCTGCCGGCCATCGCCGTGCAGGAGAAAGACGGCAACTGCCGCATCGTTCGCGAGTTCGGCTATCAGGATTTTAAGATGAGACTAGCGTAATGAATAACCAAAGCCTTAGCCCTACAATAAGGGTTAAGGCTTTTTGGTCTATTTCAGTTTAACAGGGCTATCGGCCAATTCCGCCAGCACCTTGCCAAGTCGGTCAAGCTGCTGTTCATTAGCTTCTATACAGATGGGCTTAGCTTGTTCAAACTCTTCTTTTTTCTTGAAAAGTTGACGGAAGGTGACCCTGGTGCGGCCATCGAAGCCCTCGAAGGTAGCCGTTACCCGAAATTCATGAACGTTTAGATGATTAATCACGACCCGCTCCGTCGGCACAATCTCAACAAAGACGTTATGGTTAGGATAATCCACGCCATCCGGTCCGTGCATGGTGAACTTCCACGTACCTCCCGGCCTCATATCGCATTCGTGAAACGTATTCGTGAAGCCTTGCGGCCCCCACCACTTTGCCAATAAACCAGGGGTCGTCCATGCCTGAAATACAAGCTCCCGCGGGACATCGTACTCGCGCGAAGCAATAAGTTCATTCTCACCTATAGTCATGTTCCTACCTCCCCTTCTACTACCTTGCCCAGTGTGTCCAACATGATGTTTGTACCGTGTTCTCGTATTTCTGGCGTATCATGTCCGTCAAAGAATGCACCTTGCTCTGTGAAAATCAAATTCGTACCGCCCTCCACCTTGATAAGCTCGACCGTTGTGATCGACACGGAGAAGCGTACGCCGCCCGAATCCAGTGTGTACGTATAGACAATGCGCTGCTCTGGAACAAGCTCCTGGTAGCTGGCGTCGAAGGTAAAGATCGGCCCTTCGGGCGGCCCGCCGCTGCTGTACTCGCGCCCTCCAACCCGGAAATCAAAGATGTCTGGCTTCGAAAACCACTTGGCTTTGGCAATCGGATCAGCCCATGCGTGATAAACCCTCTCCGGCGAAGCGGCATAAGTCCGCTCCACGACAAAGGTTCCATGCTTGACGAATCGTTCGTTCATTGATTTTCCTCCTTATGTTCCGGATTTCCGCTCTCCTCGGCAAGAAAGTCTCCCAAAAGGTCCAAATGTCGCCCCCAACTGGTTTGCCGCTCAATGACCGGTTTCTCAAATCCGTTCTTCATCGCTTGCAGAAGGCTCGTGAAATCTTCAACCGTTAATTCAGATTTGCCCTGCATAAGCTTGGATACATGTCTGAGCTGCTCCAATAGTTTCTGTTGCTGCTTGATCTGTTCTTGGATTTGATTTATCTGCAGGCCCACGATCTCAAGCGGACTGATCTGCCCGCCAGTTAAGGCCGACTTAATCTCCACGAGAGATAACCCCAGCTCCTTAAGCGATAATATCTGGTGTAATCGTGACAAGTCCAATTCATTGTAAAGCCTGTGGCCGGATTCCGTTTGTCCTGACGGAGAGAACAACCCGATTTGATCATAAAACCGCAAGGTTCGTACGGTAAGCCCCGTCAGCTTGGCAAGATCACCGACCTTCCAATATCTCTTCATGAACCATCTCCACTCTTTGGCGCTAGCTATGTACCGGTAGCTCTATTGTAAAACATTACGTTACGTAAGGTGCAAGCGAAATCGTGACGCTCTCCCAGTATATTTTTTACGTCCTAATTATAAACACAAGCTATTAGTCCAATCTCATGGACACTACTACAAAGCTACTTACCTTTTAAAACCCGATCCAGTGGCTATAATCAAGTTTACATAATATGCACAGAAGGCCACCGAAATAATTGTGGTAAGGTTCCACCGTATCATCTATAACGCGAAATCGAAGAGCTTAATCGACCAATATAAATCACTTACGAACATAAATAAAAATGAGCCCAGTATAATTACCAGACTCATTTCGTATAAACTGCCTAATATATATGATGTCTGGCTGATGGAATAGCATTTATATCATTAAGGCTTCGACACGGATACGAGAAGCTCGTTATCCCCAGAGATGACCGTCATTTCAGGCGGTAGGATTAGGTCTTCCACGAAGCGCGTATCTTCGATTTCCATCGCGCTGATGTCCAGTTCAACGGTAGATGGCACCAAATCTTATATTTCGCACTACTTATGAAAGGTTCAGCTTAACGGGGCTATCGGCGAAAAATTCACCACGGCACTTAAACGCCAACCATCTTTATTTGTAATGACCCATAACCATGTTCAAAGGATCTTTATCACAAACGTATGCACTTTATACCAGCTCATCCGCGATCATTTTTGCCTTTTCCGCAAGCTCTCTCATATCATCGGCCGGAACAAGCTCGGCTAATTCGTAAGCCAGCGGATTACGGGAAAATTTGTACAATTCGTCCCGAAGCAGGTTCCTCTTTTCTTCGGAGGCATCTATATAAAGCTTGCACGGCTGCCTAGCCTCATCCAAATCATGCAAATCGACATAGCCTGATTTATGAGATTCCAACACGATGGCTGAAAGATCCATTAGAGCTGAGCAGGCAATATCAAGTTCTGCTCGAAACGTGCCATTAGCATTTTTCATATCAAACCCAATACTTCCGCCGTTTACCAAGTCCCCCTCAGAAAGCAGAACATCGAAACCCAAGTCCTCTAAAATCTGATTGAGCGTCACATCCGTTGAGTCCAATTGTTCCAAATAGTCTATTAATGCCAGCGAATCATCGGAACCGCCAATTAAATCTCCCCACCATTTACTTATGTACATGTTCTTCTCCCACTTTCTTTTAAGCATCAGTCTATGCCCGCTGCCTCTAGCAGGCGAAGCAATAGCTCCTTGCGCGGTTCCTGCGCCTTGCGAGCCAATGCAGCCAGCTTCTCCAACTTGCCCCAGATCGGGTACAGTACCCGCTCAGCCTCATCATCCGACAGAGTCTCTATTTGCTGCATTAATAGCAACAGCTTGTCTTCGCTTTCCAGCTCCGACTGAATCTTCAGCTTTAGCGAATCGTGGGATCGCAGCAGGCAGACGATCAAGGTAGGAATCGAGCGTTCCGTTATGCCATAGGTTTCGGCAAAAACGGCTGTGAACTTGTCATGCACCAGCTGATGCTCATCATCCACAAGGTCCATGTAAGCTTCAACAAGCGGAAAATAACGCTCGGACGAAAGCCCCAGCCCGAACACAGCATAACTGCCCGGCATGACGCTTTTTTCGTCCTCCGTATCTTCATACCATTCAAATTCTACCATCGCCTCACGAGCATATTCCTCCAATAACGGATGCAGCTCGGAATAAGCCAGCGCATTCGCAAACAAACGGTGCGTGTCTGATTTGGCTAGCCCCTTGATGGGCAAATACTCTCTTACACTGGATTTTAACTTGATTTTGTAGCTTTTTGGGAAGCCCTTTCGAAGCAGGGAGAGAATAAACGAAATCGCCCGCTCATACGCCCCGGCTTCTTCCTTGCGAATCGTGATGGTGAAGAGGGAAAAAACATCGTTAGCCTTGCATTCAACCAACTCATGGCGCATATTCACTTCATCGTGCGAGAAGCTGTCGCTGCCCTCCTTCAACATACGTGAGGCTTTGCCACTGCCAAGCTGCTCCGCCAGCTCCAGGAAAGTCTGCCCCCTAGATTTGCTGTAGTTCGGCTCATAACGAATAATCATTACGGCGCCGTATAACAGAAGGTCAATAGGTTGATTCGGTTCATCCTTATTCTCAAGAACCGCATCCGGCTTGAGCACATATTCGTTGGTCCTGTATTCGGAACGGGTGACGTCATAGTAACGTGGCAGGAATACATCCTCGGCCCAGTCCGTCAAAGCCCTAATAATATCTCTTCGATGCTCCGCGAGAGCCTCAACCCGTTCTTTATTCAACTCCTGAATCCGGTCAAATAAAGCGATCGTCTTTGCAGCTTCCGGTTCGGGGAACAAATACGGATCCAGCAAATGACGCGCCAAAAAGAAGGTTTCCAGCGGCTTTGTCGGGTAAGAGCCCTTCTCCAGTTTTTTCTCGATATAGGACTGAATTCGCTCCAGAAGCTGACGCTTTTTCGCTTCATATACCTTTTCCAGCACCGTTAATTCCACAAGCCCGTCTGTCGTCGCGAAGGTTCCTTGAAAGGTAAACTGGTAATTGATCAACGGCGACGTTTCCACCTTGTCTAACCTCTCCCGTACGATTTCCACCAGCAGGGGCTGAACCTCATGCAATATCTGCTCCCGTGTAAAGGGCGAAACTTTCATCGACTTTTTGCCAGCGGCGCTCCCCATAGATTTCGAACTGTCAACCCCAGTCCTCCCCGGCCGATAATCCAGCATGACAAAGTCAAAGATCCCTACTTGCAGCGTGGTGCGTAAGACCACTTCCTCTACGTTCGTTCGATTCTCCTGTTCGTCAAACCATTTATGAATGGCCGTTTTCATCTCTTCCAAGGCTTCTTTCTGCAATTCGTTCATTGTCTCTCACCTTTCCACATATTCCATCTTTTCTCAACATTATCATACTATGAAAATGGAAATCCTTGTTGAAACTATATACCTCTTCTGGAGACCAGCTAAGCTTAATAATAAAACGAACAAGCTCTCCAATAGATCGGAAGTATGCACATTGCTATAGAAATGAATTAAATATGTAGTCACCCAGATAAATACTTTTGAAATCGAAAAGCTTTATTGACCAAAATAAATCACTTGCGGACATAAATGAAAATGAGCCCGGTATAACTACCAGACTCATTTCATTAAACTGCCCAATACCTGGGATTCCTTTAACCGGGATCTTTTATTTACCTTTGCCGGCATAATAAATGTCGTGCCGTTCAAGCCGTCTCATAGCTTTCTCCGCCATGAAGGCAGGAGGGGGCGGCATCCGGTTCGCGATCCACCTCTCCCCCGTTCCGACAAAGGCCGAAGAAGTGAACTGAAGCGAAACTTCCGCATCCATGCCTAGGTTAACCCCCTCCATATCGATTTGCTTCTGAGTCAAGGTTTTTAGCTCATAGGATGAAATCAAGCCATCATACTCTGCCGTGATGAGCACTGTTCCTTCCGACTTCGCCGTTACTACACCGCTAGCGCTGATCTCCGCTATACTTGGATCACTGCTTGTATAGGTGACGTTTATCTCTACCTTTTCACGGCTTCCATCACTGTATACAGCGGTAGTCACCGTTTGATCACTCTCTCCAACGGCCAGCGTAAGCAGCCCTTCGAGCTCAAGTCCAATCAGGCGACCTGGCTCTTCTTCGTTGCCTTCTGATACCGATTGTAAAACAGGTCGTTTGCCCATACCGTCCCATCTCCAAATCGCGTTAAAGTCCCACCCTAACCTGTCTGTATAGGTGGATGGAGTCTCTATTTCAGTTTCAGATAGGCCTAATCCTTTAAGTGTTGTTAATGCTCCCTCAGCGACACCTTCTTTATCAACAATCATGCCGTCAAATGAATAATTATTTTCGAGCGTGGCGGTGTGCCCCGCAAGAACTCGTCCCATCACCCGGTTCGCCATCGTTGGCGCCGTAACCGAAGGACCCAGGGCAATGACATTTCTGACGACCGTATCATTGTATCCGTATCCAGTCACTCCGCCCGCATTGCTCGTCATTGCCCGAACGGTTCCAGACGCATACACGTTTTCTGTTAGGCTGCCCGAGTTGGTAATTCCGATTAGGCCGCCGGCCTGACTTACCTGAGCGGTTACATCCGCGGTAGAATAGCTGTTTTTTACGATGCCATTGGAATAGCCCACTAGACCGCCGACTGTGCTGGAACCTGTAATGGAGCCTGTTGAAAGACTATTCTCTATCTCGCCATTGTTCGTGTTGACGAGTATGCCAATTCTGCTCCCGCCAGTGACGCCGGCATCGATCATGGCTATATTTTTAATCATTCCGCCATTGAGATGGACTAAGCCGCCGCTCGAAGAATTAAAGTTCCTTATTTTCTTCCCGTCGCCATCCAAAACACCGGTGAACGAAACCACTTTAAAAAGTGACTCAGCCGGTTGTCCGACATAATCCAAATCATTGTCCAAAATATACTTTTCTGCCGGGAAGTTTTCCATAACGTTCAAATCAGTAATGGACTTGATTCGGTAATAACCTGCTTCATTTCTTTCCAAAGGCACGACAGGTTCGCTTGCCTCTTCAGGATGACTGCTCAATACCGGACGCTTTAAAGCATCACTCCACATCCAGATCGACTCAAAATCCCATTTCAGTCTATCGGTATACGTATTAGGGTCTTCAACCTGTTCCTGAGATAGCCCTAAACCTTTTCTGTTATCAGCAGCGGCAATACTTTCGCCTTCTTTATCCACAATCATGCCGTCGAACGCATAGTTATTCTGAAGCGTTGCGGTATGCCCGGCAAGGACTCGCCCCACCACACGGTTCGCCATCGTCGGCGTCACGACGGAAGGGTTAAGAGCAATAACGTTTCTAACAACCGTCTCATTATAGCCGTAGCCAGTCACTCCGCCTGCATTGCTTCTAAGCGCCTGAACGGCTCCGGATGCATACACGTTTTCCGTTAAACTGCCTACGTTTGTAATTCCGATTAGGCCGCCAGCTTGGTTCAGCTGGGCCGTTACATCAGCAGTAGAATAGCTGTTTCTCACGATGCCATTGGAATAGCCCGCTAGACCGCCCACTGTGCTGGAGCCTTCGATTGAGCCCGTTACATAACTATTCTCTACCGTTCCGTTGTTCGTGTTAACGAGTATGCCTATATTACTTCCGCCAGTGACGCTTGCATCTACCATAGCTATGTTTTTAATGGTTCCGCCATTGAGATGAAATAAGCCGCCATTTTCTGAATTAAAATTGGTTAAGGATTTATTGTTCCCATCAAACGTGCCAAGGAATGGCGTCGCTTTAAATAGAGGTTCAAATAGCCGCCCTTCAAAATCAAGATCATCCTCCAATATATAATTCTCATTTGGGAATTCGGATATCGTTTTTAATTCTTGAATCGAGCGAATGATGTAGTACCCCTCTTCATTCCGATCAAGCTTCGGTTTTGGGATATTGTCTTCGTTAATTTGCTCCAAATTACTTTGCAGTAATGGACGTTTGGCATCTTCGTTCCAGATCCAGATCGTATCAAAATCCCAACCGAGAGTCTCAATGAAAAAGGATGGCTTCGAGAATGCTTCTGCACCGACCCCCTGTCCTTTCTCATTGTTCGGATCATTCACCGTAACGTTCTCACTGCTAACAAACATATTTTCATCGGCGTAATTATTGACTAAAGTTGCCGTCTCCCCAGCTAGTACTCTGCCGACAATTCGATTCGATGCAGTACCTGTAACAATAGATGGATTTAACGCCATACTATTTCGAATAACCGTATTGTTATATCCGTATCCGCTGATGCCGCCAGCATTTGATTCTTCTGCTATTACGGCTCCGGTTGCATAGACCTGTTCTGTTGTACTCCCCCGGTTCGTAATCCCGATCAAGCCGCCGGCTTGCTTGCCTCGCGCATGGACTCGAGCTGTTGAATAACTGTTTCTAACGATACCGTTCGAGTAGCCCACAAGACCGCCAACCGTAGAATTGCCTCGAATAGATCCGGTACTGTAGGCATATTCCACGATCCCATCATTCTGATCAACCAGGATCCCAACATTACTTCGGCGCACATCAATGTCAGCATTGATAATGCCTACATTTCGAATCGTCCCTTCATTAACGGCAAAGAGACCCGCGCCGCCTGAGGAGACAATAACGCCTGATATCGTATGTCCTTGTCCATCAAATGTACCCGTAAATGGAGTGCCATTCGCGCCAATCGCTTCAAAAAACACGCCATTACCGTCAATGTCCCGATCTAAAATAAAATGTTTGTCCGGGAACTCATGCATTTTATAGAGTCCACTAGCACTTTTGATTTGATATGGGTTGCCTTCCGAACCATCGCCCAGCATTCCTTCTTTAGCTATTAACGGTTTCGTTAACGGCTCTTGATCGATTGGATTATTAACCACTCTTACGATGATCGTATGTTCATCGCCAAATGCAAGAGGGTTGTCAAATAAGATGATTTGTTCACGTCCGAGGTGTTCTAGGGGTGCTTCTTGAATAACCGTTTCCAACAACTGTTCACCTGTATGATCACGCTTTTCCCCGATAACGGTGACACGTTCAAGCGAGCTCGGGTAATTCAAAACCCCAACGCCCTTCAAGACGTTATTTTCTACAATTGCGCTCGTTAAGCTCATATAATGTTCAGGTTGGTTAATCGTAAATGAATCCATTTCAACTCCGTCGCTGTTGTAAGCTTTCAACGTGAGAGATTGATCGTTTGATTCTAAAATAACACCCGTCTGCTTATTTTCATCATACACGATATGATCCCAGTCAAATGATTTGTTATCAAAGAACGTTGGACCTGATGACCCAACTGTCACAAAAGTTGTTCCTAAATTCATCGCTTCTTCCGATATATCTTTTACACCATTTCGTATGGTTGTCCGTTTATAAACATGATCATGACCGCCAATATACATACTAACGCCAAGCCGTTCAAATGCTTGAGACAATTTCACTCTCATCATGTCCATACCGGTCTCATCGCCAGATTGACCGCCATAATAAGGATAATGCCCCATCACGATTTTCCACTTCTTGTCGGTTGCCCGCAAATCTTTTTCCAGCCATGACAGCTGCTTGTCGAAATCCAGCACAGAATTCAGAACAGCAATGTGCATATCGCCATAATCAAACGAATAATTCGTTTCCCGGTAACTGCCTTCACCGCTCTTCGGCAGGTTGAAAAACCCGGAGAACGGCCCGATTTTCCGCTCCGTCGCACGTTCACGGTCCCCGACAATGTGAGCAGAAACGAGACCCATATCATTGTTGTAAATGTTGCTAAACACATCATCCCATGCATACATATTGCCGCCGTTCTCGACCAAGTCTCCGACTTGAATCACAGTCTGTCCGTTTGAATTTTTCTCCTGCAGAACGTCCAGCATATTTTTAAACAGTCGGAAGTTTTCCGGATTTCGATCTGGAACTTCAAGATCCCCCATCACATACAATACGGCTTCCTCTGAAGCTGGCGCGGTCCTAAAGCTATAACTGCCGCTCCAAGGTCCAGTCGGTGACATTCCATACCGATAGTCATACTTAGCCCCTAAGTCGAGATCTGTTAAATTCGCTTCATGAGCTGCAAGCACCCGATAATTACTCTTCGCAAACGTATCGCCATACGCGACTTGAAAATAAGAGACTCCCGCTTGTACTACTTCAGCATTGTCCCACAACGCCTCTGACTCCGGTTTATATTGAACATACGACGTTTCTAACGCCTTATCCGTCACCAAATTTATTCCTACTTCACGTTCATTCCCACCTACATTAACAACGGGTTGAAATTCATTTAAAATTTTTTCGGCATCTAGCTTTTGTTGATCAACAAGTAATCGAATAAGTTCAACACGCGTATTTCCTTGAGCATCGGTTGCTACATACTTAATGAAATATTCTCCATACATGTCGACCTTGAAATGCTGATTTGCTACGGCTACTTCTCCTTTATCATTTAAAACGATGGCTTCCACCGATAAAGATTGACCGCGATTATCCGTCGCCGAAGCGCCCAGCACCTCCACTTGATCCCCAAGCTTAATAGTATCCGGATATTGTCCATGTACCGTAATTTCAGGCGCGTGAACCGTGCCCCTCGTTTCATCACCAATCCAAATTGGAGCACTTATAGCTTCTTCACCGTCTGCTTGGAAAGCTCTAACGAGGAAATAATCCCCATCTTTACTTTCTAAAGTTACTTCCTTTTTAAATTGATTGCTGGCAATATTGCGGTACTCCTTGACGATTTCACCGCTGTTTTTGTAAACAACGACTTTATCCAAATCATCGTTAGCGTCAGGATCATTTATCCGTACTTTAAGTTCAATTTCTTTTGTTTTGGCTGGAAGGATCGCCCCCATCATCTGACCTTTTGCTGAAACCGCCATTTCTAAGTTACGATCAAATGATACATAGGTGCGGTGGTTTCGCATCGCCTCGTAAAGACCTTCTCTTGTTAGATTATCCCCCCACATACCGGTCACATGGGGCTGGACCATTCCCCAATTTCCTTTGTGCTCGTCTCCGCCAAACACAGGTGAAACATGCCAGCCTTGATCTAACGCCTTGGTATAGATTGCAAAATCATTGGAGGATTTGTATTCCATCAGATTAAGGTTTCTGTCAACATCCCGGTTATAATGTTTAAATTCATTAAAACTCCAATTTCCTGACGAGCGTGGATGATTAAATTGAGCAATCGCATTAGGATCTTGGGCAAGTCTTGCGTAGAAGGTTGGCAAATCATATTTTATGTCGCTCCAGCCCCAAGTACCATCCGCACCTACTCCATGTGTTCTTGCAAACCATGGGGCATTAAATAAGTTGATATGGCCCGCTTCATCATACCAAGTCACTTCCGTACCAGGCAGCGTAATAAATTCGTGATCACGATTGTGAGCATCTGATTGCTCATGCAGCAACTTGTATTCTTCTGAATAAGAGTCTTGAACATCCGTAATAAAATCACTGCCCGTACTGATGTCATAAGTCACGTCGTGTTCAGTCACTGCATAAAAATCAAAGTCTGTATTAGCTTTCACAAAATTGTAAGCATCATCAGGCAACAATATCCCATCACTGAGAGATGTGTGGGTATGCATGTGACCTTTGAACAGTGAAGCTCCTAAGTACTTAGCTCTATCTTTTTTAGAAACACCACCTTCTGAAGACGCCGCGAATACATTAATGCCGTAACAAAGACTAACAACCCCCGCAATGAAACAAGCCATCACAATAAAAGGCAGACTTCTTCTTTGGGACTTCAATTAAAATCCTCTCCTTTTTCGGCTTAAAGTGTCTGACTGATAAACAAACAGCCCCTAAACTAAAAAATGCGTCTGAAGGCTGTTCATATCATCTATCTTGTTAATCACAGTCGCAACAATCGCTTAATGATAGGTGCAAGCGACTGTGCCATGCGCAAAAATCCGAGGTCCGTTGGATGTGTTCCGTCAACCGTACAATCATTGACGAAATCATCGCCTAGCAGCTTAAAGCCGTCAACGAAATGGAGATTACAGTCTCCTTCTGTCCGCCTCTGTTCAACGTTCTCTATCTGAATCAGCCTGCGGCGATCATGAAGCTCCCTTCTCTCCGTATAGAACTGATCTTCTGCAGTGCTAATCCTTGAGACTACTAATATAGGAACTTCGGGATGCCGCTCTCTCAAAATTTGGATGAAGGCAGGCAGCGTTCGTGCGATGTTTCCGGCTTCGCCCGTATTCCCTTCATAATCAAGAATGAATAGCCCCGGATCATCGATTTCCGACATGATATGCGCGAGCTCCGGCTCGCCCTTTCCATTCCCCGAGAAGCCAAGATTTACGAACTCCACTGGAATCATACGGCTGAGAATATTAGAATAAGCCATACCCGGCCGGGAGGCGCATCCCCCTTGCGTAATCGAAGTTCCATATATAATGACGGGTCTACTGCTTGCATAGGCAGGTGCATCGCTTATGACAGCATCCTTATCTACACCGATCCACACCTCCTCTACCCCTTGGTAGAGCGGCATGTTTAAGGTGACGGCCACATCTTTTTTTGTATCCCACTGATAAAGCTGTGATTCATATTCACTTTCCGTTGGCTTGAATTTAGCCGTGGTGATAAAGCTCTGCTCTCCCGGCTCTCCAAGATAGCAGTCAACCCCGCACTGCCCGGTAGGCGGCATATGATACATATTGGCCGGTCCGGCAAGACGCATCCTTATGACCAGCCTTGAGGAATTGGTGCGAAAGCGAATTTGCCCGCCTGCCGTACAATAAGCAAGCGTATCAACCGCGGGCGGCAAGACAGCCCCGGAAGCCAAAGGCAGGCGTCTGTAAATCCCATCCTGCGCAAGCCAAGGGAAGCCCGCGATGTGAAAGGGCGCTTCAAGCGGAGAATGCCATTTCAACTGTTCCCCATTTGTTGTCTCCGGGTATATCGTTCCGCCCAGTTGATCTAAGTTTATCTCTTTCGATTGAACGGTCATCTACGTCTACTCCCTCACTATATTTACTAGAGGTTGTTCAAAAAGTCGCCTTTTGATCACGAAGTGAGCCAAGAAGTAACTCGGCATCGAATCTTGAATTCAGCCGGTCCTTCCGGTGCTCACGTACCCAAAACGTACGCTCCGCTCCTCACTCCCTACCTTCATCCAACCTTCTCGGTGCTGAAAATCCGACTTTTTGAACTCGCACTATTAGAATCTGTTTGCTGTGTTTACTCCATTTAGAACACATATTTCCGAATCGCCTGAGCAACGCCGTCCTCATTGTTGGTAGCCGTGATTACGTCCGCTATTGACTTGATATAATCTTCACCGTTAGCCATCGCCACACCGAGACCTGCCGCCTTCAATAGCTTCGCGTCATTATCACTGTCTCCCATAGCAATTACATCGGACATAGAGAAGCCAAGCATCTGACAAACCTCGCGTACTCCGCTTTCCTTTGTAATGCCTTTAACTGAAATCTCCATATTACTAAGGGCCGAACGGGTAACTTCTAGCGTCCCCCAACTGAGCAGCTCTTCCTTAATTTCCGCGAGCTTCTGTTGATCATTGCTGCCGATGCCGAATTTCATCCAATCCCGTTCAAACATCTCAGACGTCCAATCCTTGTCGCCCGTCAGGCTTTCCACGCTGTAGCCCCAATACCACTCGCCCCGCTCGGCAGCAATGGCGTGCATATCGCGGACCGTGTCCCGAGGGAGGAAGACTCGCTTTTTAAGCCTGCCCGGTCCTTCCCAAACTTCTGCGCCATTAAGCAGCACCATCGGGGAATCGAGCCCAAGCTCGTTCAAGAAGCCCTTTGTAGTTTGCAAGCCTCTTCCGGTGGAGAATATTACTTTAACACCGTGATCTACTGCATATTGAAGCCACTTTTTGGTCTCTTCCGTAATTTGCTTTTCATCCGTCAGAAGAGTTCCGTCCAGATCCAATGCAATCAGCTTATACTTCGCTTTTACCTGATGCATGACATTCATCCCTTCACAGCCCCCATTGTGGCGCCTTCCATCAGAAGTTTTTGGAATAAAATATAAATAATAATGGACGGTACCATCGCAATGGTTACACCGGCAAACAAAGTTACCCAATCCGCAGTAAACTCCATTTGCTTGTTCGCAGAATACATTTGCACCGCAATGGGATATTTCTTTGGATCGCTCAAATAGATGAACGGCGCTAAGAAATTGTTATAGAACCCTAGGAACTTGAATACGCCAACGGTTACAATTCCCGGTGTAGACAAAGGAACAATAACACGCCAAAACTTTTGGAATAATGTAGCGCCATCCATCGTTGCGCTCTCCTCAAGCTCCATCGGCAGAGAGCTCATAAACCCTCCGAGCAGCATAAGGTAGAACACACTTTCACCCAAACTAGACAGGAGAATTAATCCGGTCAAGCTATTGGTCAAACTCAGTTCCCTCATAATGACATACTGGGGTACAAGTGCATTGATGCCAGGCAGGAACAGGGACAACATAATCAAACCCCAAATCAATTTTCTTCCTTTGAAGCTCATTCGAGTAAGCGCATAGGCGTTAAGGGTCGTAAAGAAAAGTCCAAGCACCAGACTTCCGCCAACATAATAAAGGGTATTTAAGAGTGATTGCCCAAAACCGTATTGATTCCAAGCCTTCGAATAATTCTGCAATCTTAGTTCCGAAGGCAGCGCCCATATATCTTTAAAAAACTCAGGATTGCTTTTTAACGATTCATAAATAACCCAGATTAAAGGAAATATTATAGTCAGCGACCAGGCATACAGCACCAGACGCCACACAATGTCCATTAACGTTCGTTTTTCCTTCAAACATATCCCTCCGAACCTTCATTTGGAAACTAATACTCGTAGCCTTTGTTTGGCACAAATTTATCGATTAACAGCTTTGCCGTTACTAATATGACGAATAGAATCATACCGACTGCGGAAGCGTAGCCGTAATTCCGATACTCTACGCCAAAAGCTAAGTTAAACATGTAGAGGCCGATGACGTCCGTCGACCCGAATGGCCCCCCATTCGTCATAATGAGGATGATTTCGAAGCCCTTCATTGTGCCGACGACAAGGAACAAAGCGCTGACGCGGATAATTGGCGTAACAAGCGGCATTGTAATTTTAAACAAACGTGTCATATGTCCGGCGCCTTCAAGAATCGCCGCCTCGTACAATGACTTTGGAATCCCCAGCATCGCATTGGCAAAGATAATAACGTACAAGCCGACGCCGCCCCAAACCCATGCCGGGATAATGGATGCAAGCGCAGTGCCTTCATTGCCCAACCAATAGAAATTACCGGTATCAATTCCAACGAATTTTAGAATCCCATTCAGCAAACCGTACGATCCATCATAAATGAAAGCCCAGAGGAGAGCGACTACGACCGTAGATAAAACGTTCGGGAAGAAAAACAATACCTTCAAAAATTTATTTTCTTTATACGTTTTATTGGTAATTAAATAGGCAAGGAGCAGGGAGATGACAATAACAAAGAAAGGCACCGTTATCATAAAAATCAAGTTGTGGGTCAGTGCGCGCCACACATATTTATCTTGGAATGCGGTGACGAAATTGGACAGCCCGACAAACGTTGCATCCGTAAACCCGTCCCAATTGAGCATCGCATAATAAACGGATAAAATGTTCGGAAACAACGTAAAGAGCAAATAGCCGCCAAAGGGAGGCACGATGGCTATGAACAGAAATATCCACTTCTGCGTATTCGCTTTATCTAGACCCAAGCGCTTGCGCATAGGGGTCTTTAGTGTCGTCACAACGGTTGAATCAGACACAAGAGGTCAACTCCTATCTTACTGGACGTTTATAAGTCATTTTCAGTGTGAAGCCCATATCTCAGGTTAAAACGGAAGAGCGGAGATACATCCTCCCCGCTCCATCACGTCTTATTATTTCTTTTCAGCCTCTACAGCTTTCTTCAGCAGCTCTTCAGCTTGCTCCAGTATCGGTTTCGGATCCTGCATACCCATAGCAAATTTCACAATATTCTCATTCATTAATTTTTCGGCTTGAGCAAGATTTGGATCGGAAATGTTGATAGACCGGCTTGCTTTAAAAGTCTGAGCATTATTATCTGCAATGTACTTCAGAACAGATTGAGCAGAGCTGGAAAGATTAGCTGCTCTGGCGGGATCTTCCATCAAATCCTTGCGCATTGGCAAAGCACCTGCTTTTTCGGCAGCAAATTGTTGATTTTCCAGTGTAACCAGCCATGCGATCAATTCTTTGGCCCACTTTTTGTTTAGTTCCGGCTTAGCTGCCCAGATATAATTGAAGTTTGACGTTCCGCTTCGAATCCAAAGCGTTTGATTCGTGTTATCTCTGAAAGGAACAGCCATGAAGCCCCAATCGAAGTCCTCAGGCGTTGCTTCCTTCATTTCATTCTCGACATGTGTCCCTGTCGATACCATCGCAGCTTGCCCCTGAATAACCTGCATTTGCGATTGCGTATGGTTCAATGCCGGAAGTCCTTCTGCAAAATATCCCAGCTTGCCAAGCTCATAGAAGCGCGTCCAAGTTTCAACCGTCTCTGGATTTGTGTATTGCGGCAGACTATAAGTTCTATAATCTTCGATAAATTCATCGACATGGCCATTGATATCAGCCAGCTCAAAATTTTTGGCCGTTCCGAAAGCCCAGTTATGGTAGCTTGGATGAATGCCCGGGAACGTAATTGGAGCAATGCCGTCCGCTTTAATGTCTGCTAGAAGTGCTGTAAATTCGTCCCATGTGTTCGGGTTTTGGTTCCAGCCATGCTCTTCGAATAGCTTTTTGTTAAAAAACAACCCGCCAAAGCTGCTCGCCGTAGTGAATTCATATCTTTTCCCATTGATCAGCGGTGTTGACTCGTACATGCCAGGCATCATAAGATCCTTGACCTTTTTGTCCGGTACGTCTGGAAGAGGGAATTCCCAAATGTCATCCATGGGTTCAAGCTTTCCGGCTTCAGCGAGCCCTATGATACCTCCAGACGGGTCTGTATTGAATAGATCAAACATGTCATTATCATTGCCTGCCGAGATTTTTGTAGAAAGAATCGTCTTCATATCAGCTGAAGCTGTGATGTCTACTTTGACATTGGGATACTTGGCTGTGAACGATTCAACTGCATAATCGAACCACTCCCGGCCATATCCTCCTACAAAGAAGCCTACCTTTAGCGTTACTTCCTCATTCTTCGGCAATCCATTCTCATAAACACCTACTTCAGCAGATACACCCGCCTTATCCGAACCAGCAGGAGTTGTACTTGGGCTAGCCTCGTTCTTTCCGCTGTTACCACCGCAACCAGCCAGCATTGTTAAAGATAATAGCGCTGCAACACCCGTGCTCATGAATCGTTTCATTTTTCCATTAAACATTATTTCGCTCCCCCATTAATTAATAAATAAATTGGATTAACTATTTAAGCATAACTATGTTTTGTTAATCAGCAATCAAATCAGGGTAAATAATTTGTAAATAGATACTGGATATAACCTCTGGAGCCTCACCTCCTATATGTACTGTAAACGCTTACATATTAATTACTAATTGGCCCGTTGTCAACCCTTTTATCAATTGTTTTGATCATTAATTACCCTATTTATAATTGGGAGAGTTAATCGGAATGCCCGAATTTCCAAAAATGATAATTTCATCTGAAATCCCACAATGCTTCTTAGACTTCGATTAGCACAGAAACCGCCTTTTATGCCAAGACGATGCATAATATACTTCGTGCGGCGGATATGAAATAAATTTGTTATGATAATAAACGATTTTAGCTGGTATTGCTCCATCAATTGCTTGCTAAAGATTAAATTTTGAACGGTGTTGTATGACTCGTCTTCTTTTAATAGTCTTTTTGCCGGAACGCCCTTCTCAACCAGGTACTTCTTCATCAGCTCCGCTTCCGAGTGACGTGAACCAACCGCTCCCCCCGATACAATGATATATTTGTGCCCATACTGCCGAAATAGTTTGTAAGCCTCATCCAGTCTTTCCTTAAGCAAAGGGTGTATTCGGCCGTCTTTAGATACATAGCCAAGTACAATAAGTGCATCTGCCTTACCAGGTTTCAACTTAACTGCATGCAGCCAGCATATGTAAGTCAGCACCGCCATCGCCGCTATTGCAATTATCCATCCAATCCATGCCATTATTTGCTCCTCTAGGCGTTAATTTGTTGTGTTTAATCAAATCAGTTTACAAATATAATATCTTTTTTTATCACAATGTCAATACAATCCGTTTCGTTTTTTTAGTATTTTTGGATTAAGAGCTTTCGTATGGGCTGCATCATACTGCATAGAACCGCTATCTATCGTCGTTTTTTGGAAATTTATAAGGAATGTTAGTTGAATTTAACTAACTTGCAACTTTTATTCATCTCGTATTAATGCTACACTTGAAGCAAAGTATGTTCCTAATTTGTCAAATGTTTTGAATCTATATTATATAAAACGTTGTTGGAAAGAGGATGCATATCGTGAGCGATTCGGTCAAACCAACTAGTCATATGTTATTAAAATCAATTAATCAGCAGAAGGTTCTTTTTCTCATTTACTCAGAAGGGCCGATCTCTCGCGTAGAGCTTGCGGAAAAGACTGGACTAAGCAGACAAACAGTAACCAATATCGTTAATCGCCTGTTGAAGGAAAAAATAATCGTGACAGGGGAGCTTATCGACTTGGAGGTAGGCAGCGGAAGGAAAAGAGTCGGCCTTCATATCAACAGCGGCCACTTTTATGCCATCGGGCTTGAGCTCGCCGGCAAATACATTCGCGGAAAAGTATACAGCCTGCGTCAAGAGGCTGTCGCATCAGCAGAACGCACGAGCAATAAATATGGTTCTATAGATGTGCTGATGCAGCTGTTGCATGAAGTTATTGATGAGCTGCTCACCCAGGTACCCAACACCTCCAAAGTAAAAGGGATCGGAATCAGTATGCAGGGCCTGGTAGATTCTCAGCATGGCATCGTTCTGCGGACCCCCGGCATAGGCGTTCATCGCTTGCCACTCAAGCAGCTGCTTGAAGACAAATATAACATCCCCGTGTATATCGAGAACGATGTCAATCTTCTCTCTGTCAACGAGAATATGAACGGCTCCTTGAAGGAATCCAATAACAATATCACCATTAAGTTTGATTATGGTACAGGCGGCGCAATCGTCCATAATAAACAAATAATGGCAGGATCAAGCTTTGTTGCAGGTGAATTCGGGCATTATAAAGGCTTCTATGGAGAAGATGCCTATCCATGCCATTGCGGCAGATCCGGATGCTTAACAACGCTGGCTTCCAGCAGCGGACTGAGTGTATCCATCAAATGCACACTAGAGGAGTTCGCAGAAGGCATAAGAACTGGAGATCCTAAGTTCCTTAGTTTATACGAAAAAATTGTTGATGGCATCGCGACCGCCGTTACCAATATCATTACATTTATAAATCCAGACAGTTTGCTTATGACTGGACGAGTCATTCCTACCATCAGTCCCGAAATGTTCAACGAGATTAAAGCTAGAGTGATGCACCAGTTACCTGTGACAGTTAATAACGTACAATTGATCCACCTTCATAACAAACCGGATGAAACAAAGCTTGCTGCCGGGTTAGTTATTAAACGTGCATTTGAAATACCGCTGGATACTTTATCTCTTTAATACGACGGATTAAACCATACCGGAACGGTTCATCTCTAAGGAAACAGATTTAAAACTTTGATACATCGCCATGGCATGTTCATCCTAGTTTCGTCCCGATCAAAATTCTGACCACCCGAATACCGGCCTCAGCATCTTGCGAATCCAATAAGCGATGATCGTCCCTGGGTTCCATGAACCGGGATTCTGCAAGTACTCCATATATTGATCGTTCATAATATAAGTCCAAGTGGAAGTGGGGCTCTTCAGCCCGAACTCTTCCCACTTCGCCGGATCGTTCGAACCTCCGAGCTTTACAAGCATATTTGCCGACTCTCTATTTATTTTAGCCTGAATTTGCTCGTAGGCTTGGATGATTTGCACATGAAATTCATCGATCGGATTGCGGTTAGCAAGTTTCGTTAAATGGATGCTCTCGCGAATGTATGAAACGTATGCCAGATGCTCAGCCCAGAACTTGTCGATATAATAAAGTCGTACCCGCTGCTCTGAAGGGCTCACCTTTGTCTCGCCTTTCAAAATTCCGAGCCGCTCCTCGTATAAAATACGCCTCTGTTCCTCCACCATATCCGAATAATAATTCAGTTCCTGGCGGATATGGAAGTTTTGGCCCATAATAACACGCTGAATATGCGTAATTTTGCTGTAGAGCACCGACTCTCCGAGAGCTTCATCCTGCCTAAGATCGCGATACATCGGCGGAATTGCTTTATCGATGCCGAACTGAAGGATCAACTCGTCCTCCAAGCTTACAAAAAATACGGAAGCACCCGGGTCGCCTTGGCGGCCGGAACGCCCGCGCAGTTGGTTGTCGATCCGCACGCTTTCGTGCATATGCGTACCAATCACGTACAAGCCGCCTAACTTGGCGACAACTTCTGCCTGCGTGGGGTTACCGCCGCCGAGCCGAATGTCGACGCCGCGTCCCGCCATATTCGTAGACACCGTCACGGCGCCGATTTCTCCCGCCTTGGCGATGATCTCGGCTTCTTTTGCGTCGTTTTTCGCATTCAGAACATGGCAAGGTACGCCCACAGCAGCTAGCGCCTCCGCCAGCATGTCAGACTCCTCAACGCTTGACGTACCAATGAGAATCGGACGCCCCGCCCTATGAACGGACGATATTTCTTGTATAAGTGCCTTAAGTTTGGCTTCCTTATGAGTATAAATCCGGTGCGGATGGTCAATCCGTATGTTTGGCCGGTTCGGTGGAATTTGCATGACCTGCAGCGCATAAATATGTTCGAATTCCATTGCGGAAGCGTGCGCGGTAGCCGTCATTCCGCAAATTTTCGGATATAGGCTAAGGAAGTGTTGAAGGGTGATCGTACCGAGAATTTTCCCGCCAGCTAAGGACTGCAGCCCTTCTTTGGCAGCAAGGGCCGTTTGCAGCCCGTCCGGCAAATGCCTGTTCTCCGCCACGCGGCCGGTATATTCGTCGATCAGCTCGATTTTACCGTCCCTGACGATGTAATCGACGTCTTTTATTAATAACGATTCCGCATGCAGCGCGCAATTTAACGACGATAACAAATGACTATTATGGCTTTCGTACAAATTGCCGCATCCCAGCAGCGATTCCGCTTTAGCAGCGCCCGCTTCATTCAGATAAACATTCCGCTTGAACTCGTCAAAGTCGTAATGCTCATCTTGCACAAGCTGCCTAGCCACTTCTGCGAAACGAATGCCATCGCTCTTGGAAGAGCCCGGCTCGCCGGCGATGACCAGCGGCACTCGCGCTTCGTCAAGAAGCAGTGAATCTGCTTCGTCGACGATGACGTAGTGGAAAGGACGATGCACGGTATCGGCTTCGTCTAGTGCGATCGTGTCGCGCAAATAATCGAATCCCGCCTCTTTGGCCGTAACATAGGTTATATCTGCGGCGTACGCTTCTCGTTTCTCGGACAGGCTCATGCCCGCTTGAACCGATTTTACCGTTAACCCGAGGAAACGATAGATCGGACCCATCCACTCCGCATCTCGATGTGCCAAATAATCGTTAAAAGTCAACACGTGAACGCCTTCGCCGGTTAGCGCATTTAGATAAGCAGGCATAACAGCGGAGAGCGTTTTTCCTTCGCCGGTATGCTGCTCGATCAAAAATCTCTCGTGCAGAGCAATCGCAGCCATGATCTGGACATCGTAGGGCTGTAATCCGAGCGTTCTCTTCGCTGCCTCGCAGACTAGCGCATAGGCATCGACAAGCAGCTTGTCCAAAGGCGTACCCGATTTTGCTTCCTTTTTCAGCCGGAGAGATTCCGCTTGCAGCTTCTGATCGCCCCACGCTTCCAAATCTCGTTTCCTGATAAGCTCCACTTTGTCCCGATAGCCCTTCAGCTTAAGCCGGGTGTCGCGCTCTTTGAATTCTCGCATCAACTTGACGACTACATTCATCGGAATTTGATCCCTCCTCGGTAGAAATACGCGATTCCATAGTGGTTATCCGGCATAAAGTCAGTTGAACTTGTGTAAATTTTCCACCTACTTGTCCTTTAACCGTCGTTGATACAAAACAACAGATACAATCGTTAATACAACCGTCCATGTCAAAATAATAAGGAGGGGTTTTAATAAATCTCCCGTCGTAAAGCCTATATTTTGTATATCTAGCAAATGCACAAGTTGAACGCTTGGTGCATACTCCAGCACTTTGAAGATCGGAAAATCATCCGCCAGTAACACCCCCCACGGTGCCCCAGTGAATACGAGCGCCACAGGCATTATAGATAATGATGCTTCAAGTAACGTCTTGGAGAATAAACCACATATCGTCCCGGCGGCTGTATATAGAATAATCGAAAAAATGATGGCTACCACAAACGCCCATATACTAGCTGGCTCATAGCCCAATATATACGTGGCAATCGCCAGAGCAACAGCAGACACTACAAAGACTAAAGTACTTTTACCGATCAAAACATCCATGGTCGTGGCCGGAGTCATCATTAATGATCGTAAAGTGCTTTTTGCAGATTAACGATATAGGATCGATGACATCTAAAGAATCCGAAATTTAATAATCTCTGCTCAAGCTCTGTTAGCGTCAAAGCACACACATAATGCTCTCCACTCACATGAACAAGGATCGAACCATCTATACTTTCTATGTAATCGACTTCAGGGGGATCAAATAAAATTACTTTGTCATTTCTTTTCGTAGAAATCTTCTGCAAGGTGATATTGGCCTCACCTTGTTTCTGTATTTCCTGCTTATCCCCTTCTGAGTCTCGAATATCCAATGGATGAAATCCCAATTCGTTCAATCGATAAATCGCATCGCAGGAAATCATGGCATCCTCTAAATTTGAAGTTAAAATTAAAATCTGCTTTTCCTTCGATAGGTCATCTAAAATCCGTTTAAATTGACGACGGTCTAGCTCTTCCAAGTAAAAATAGGGTTCCTCCAGTACAAGAGTAGGCTGATGCGCAAAAAAGGCACGCAGCAATGTCACATACATCCTTTTCGATGAGCTGAGGTTCTTGATTTTTACCTTCCGTTCTTCTTTTAAAGCAAAATAATCCATTAACGAAGCGACACTCTCATTCCTTTCCGTTACTTTGACTAGAAAAGTGAGTAGCTCTTCTACCGTTAAATGCATATATTCGTTTTGCCCAGCTCGAAATAAATAATATTGGGAATGATCCTCTAATTGATTCATTAAAAGCTGCTTTCGCTTCAAGTCCGTTATAATGCCAATCGCTTGGTTAGATATCATATTTAATTCGATCTTCGGTAGAAATAATTCCCCATCATAATATATTGATTGAAACTGCATGCTGCCCTCCTAGTCGGTACCTCTATAGGATATATATAACAATTATAATGTTAGGATACTTCTTTGTCAGTTTCTATTAAAAATGTATAGTAGCATGTCTTCTCTAAACCACATCAGTATATATTTTGACCATAGAATAGATATCAACCATGCATAGGTCAATTAAAGATTTTATCTATGCTATCAATTCTATCAGTTTTTCAGTGAACCAATCCGCTGAGTACATGAAATACTTAGTAGATAATGCCCTTCACATAGGAAAAATTGTAGAAGTCATCAATACAATCGCTAATCAAACGAATATGTTAGCCCTGAATGCTTCCATAGAAGCTTATCGCGCTGGAAAACATGGACGTGGTTTTGCAGTGGTTGCAGGTGAAGTGAAAAAGTTGGCTGAACAGTCATCCAAATCGGCCCAACAGATTACGTCCTATGTGGAGAGTACCTAAGAAGGAATTCAAAACGCTGTCCAGTCCATGGAGCAAGGTACAAGAGAGGTTATAGAGGGACTCCATTTGGTGATCCAAGCGGGATCATCGTTTAATGAAACTATGGAGGAGGTTACATCTTCTGCAAATGTACTGTCTAGCATGGCGGAAGAACTCCAAGAGAAAATAAGGCAGTTTAAGTTATAACAGAAGCTTCACGCCTAAGGGAAAATTACGCTTTGACTGAAGAAAACAAATCATTCAAAGCCTCACCCATGGTTGGGTGCGTAAAGATATGATCCCTTAGGAAGGTAAACGGTTGTTCCATCTGAATCGCCATGCTCACCATATTGATGACCTCGCTAGATTCCGCACAGAACAAGGTTGCTCCAAGAATCTTATTCGTATCGGCATCTACAATCGCCTTCATGAATCCGTCTGTTTCCTGGATTAAACGCGCACGAGGTATCGCGGCTGCAGAAAGCTTTGCCACCTTAATGCTGTACCCTATCTGACGTGCTTCTTCCTCACTGAGGCCGACGCGGGACAGCGGAGGATCAATGAACATGCTGTAAGGAACATTGATTCGATCTGCGGTATGACGGGTACCATTCCCAAAGAGATCGTCTTTCACGATTCGATAATCATCGAGCGATATATAAGTAAACTGTAGCCCACCCTTTACATCGCCTAATGCCCAGATATGGGGGACGGATGTTCTTAGATGCGCATTAACTTGGATAGCACCACGTTCATCTAGCTTGACACCTGCTGCTTCCAGATTAAGTCCATCTACATTTGGTTTTCTACCCGTTGCCAGTAAAATAGCATTCGCATGCAGTTCTTCAGCATTGCCCGCTACCTCATAGGATAGAACCGTTCCCTCTTGCGTATCTTTGAGTCCAATGACTTTAGCATTCAGTTTAATATCAATACCCTTCTTAGAAAGGACATCATAAACAGCATCCGCAACATCTCGATCTTCACGCGCAATGAACTTTGGTCCTCCTTCTAAAACGGTTACTTCCGAGCCAAATTGACGATAGATGGAGGCAAATTCTAAACCTATATAGCCGCCACCGATAATCGCCAGCTTCTTCGGCAGCTTTCTCAGATTTAAGAGGGATGTGCTCGTGTAAACATGCTGACTCTCCCGAATTCCCGCAATATTAGGGATGACCGTCTCGGCACCTGTATTAATAAAGATTCGAGGTGCAGATAAAATCGTTATCACTTTATTTGAAGTGACCTGCACTTCATGGTCGGACACAAACGATGCTGTTCCATCAAATACTTGAATATTTTCATGCTGAGCTAGATTGTTATAGTTCTTCTGACGCAGGAAGGCAGTGAGTTCATCCTTTTGCTGAATGGCTTGATCATAATGAGCGAGCTGCACCTTCGGATCTTGAACCTCTTTAACTTGTTCTTGTTTTGCTTGGTGAGCTAAGAATTTCGTTGGTATGCAAGCGATATTGATACAAGTTCCTCCATACATCTTATGGGATCGCTCGATAACCGCCACCCTCCAATTGTGGTTAGCGAGCTCCACAGCTAGTGTTTTTCCACCTTTTCCAAATCCAATAATGATGGCATCAAATGTTGTCATCTAAAATTCCCCCTACGTTTAATTTCGAGATTGAGGAGCCAAAATATATGATTTCATGGCACTCACAGCTTCTTGTGCAGACCATGAAGCACTTGCTACAAGACCAAAGTTTAGTTTCCCCGCATTGTAAGCATCCATACCTGAAGCAGCCGTCGCATCGTAAACGACACCTGCTTCAAAGCCTTAAAATTTTATGTAGGTTTGTAATGATGGTCTTGCCATCGCTGATCGAGAATGCGCTTCAAATCCTCGACTCGGAAACGCCATATCCGTGGCGTACGGGGATCGTCAGGAGGAAGGTTCAGCGTCCTCGGGTCGAGATGAGTGGGTTGAATGACCACGCAGCGTGCATCTTTTGGCTTGCTCCGCCATGAAGGCAGGAGGTTGCGGCATCTCCGATCCGCGAGGAGCCGTAATGAGGTTGTGGTATTGATATCTGTATCGATTTATTAGTGACTAATTTTCCAACCATTTGTCCAAGCTAGAACTGCGGTGAGCATTCTTATTTAGGCTAGAAAGGGTTGACCCTTTTTCAAAATGGCTGGGCATTCAGTCAAGGAGATTTTGGAGACGTTCCTATAATCAAACTTAGTGTAGGGGAAATGTCCCCAAAAAAATTGAGGGGGATATTCGGATGGCTATAGATAGCGAAACAATACAAATGGACTTTTATCATTGCGGTGATGAGGCCGCAAAGCTATTGCCAGTATCGTTCGACGAATGGGAAACCCGGGCAAAGGAAATCCTCGCTGCCGCGCCATTTGGCTACGTTTATGGCGCGGCAGGGGCAGGCGATACACATCGTGGCAATGTAGATGCTTTTCAGAAATATCGAATAAGACCACGGGTGTGTTGTGACATTACAAAACGTGACCTCTCGGTATCGATTTTTGGAACCCAATTCCCCGTTCCTTTCCTACTAGCACCGATCGGAGTCAATACAATTCTCCATCCCGATGGTGAGCTTGCCCCCGCTAAAGCCGCGGCGAAATGTGGAGTACCTTATATACTCAGCAACGTTTCCAGTGTATCTATGGAACAACTGGCAAAAGAGGTGGGAGATGGTGTTAGATGGTTCCAACTTTATCCCCCTAAAGATCACGAACTTACAAAGAGTTTCCTAAAACGTGCGGAGGATTCCGGATTCAAGGCCATCGTTGTCACAGTGGATTCGACACTCCTTGGCTGGCGCGAGACTGACTTACGTAACGCATACCTACCGTTCCTTACAGGACACGGGATGGGTAATTATTTCTCTGATCCAATCTTTTGTTCAAAGCTCAGGGAAGCACCTGATAAAAACGTCAAAGCAGCGGCCTTGAAAGCCTTAGATGAAGGGAACAATACCTGTTTTACTTGGAAGGAACTTGACTTTATTCGTGAACATACCCGGTTGCCCCTACTTATTAAAGGAATTACACACCCGGACGATGCCATTTTGGCTTTGGAACATGGCGTTGACGGTATCATTGTTTCGAACCATGGAGGTAGGCAGCTTGACGGAGCCGTAGCTACTTTGGACGTCTTGCCTTCCATTAGTGAATCGATACAGGGGAAAATCCCAATCATCATGGATAGCGGTATTCGTAGAGGAGCGGATGTCATAAAGGCCATCGCTCTTGGCGCTACTGCCGTCCTACTCGGTCGCCCGTATGCTTACGCCTTGGCTGTTGCAGGAGAAACCGGGGTAGAAGAGGTGATTAAACACCTTGTTGCCGAAACCGAACTGCAACTAGCTATATCTGGACGAGGCTCCATTCAAGAGGTGGACCAATCCCTTATCATGAAAGTGAAATGACCAATGCCAGCGGGGATGGGGGGCTTGTATGAATCTTTAATTTTTTCTGGGAAGCTATGGTCGTAATATTCGTCCAATTCTGTTTGCTGTTCATTGCAGGCAAAAATAATCGTGATCCAGTACCTTGGCTCCTTTTTGAGGGGCCCTTTTCATTTTAAGGAGGAATGCACGAATGAGGATCATGAAGACACAGCAGGACTTTCATGTCCTGTTACCGCGCCGACGACGGGGGTGTGGTCTGAAGAACTGCAAAGTTACGTGGACAGATGGGTAACGTTAAGCATCGGAAGAACGGCGGTCATCATCGGATCTTAAAAGCTGAAGAAGCCGCGATTGCCGCGTCTTCTTCAGCTCTTCCCGTCGCTTCTTATTGTAATCGGATCAGGTTCCACTTCTGGGCGCCGGTGCCGTTGTCCATCCAGATTTGCACATTTGTCCCGTTGGCCGTGCCCGAAGAGGCGACGTCCAGCACTTTGCCGCTGTTCGGGTTGATAAGCTTGTAAGTGTCGTCCGCGTTCCGGGTGATATTCCATGTCTGCGCGGCATTGCCCAAGTCGGTCCATACCTGTACGTTCGTCCCGTTGGCCGTGCCCGATCCCGCCACGTCTAGCGCGATGGCGCTATTCATGTTAATCAATTTGTAAGTGCCGTTCGCATTGCGGTAGATTGTCCATTTTTGCGCGTCGGTGCCGTTGTCGGTCCAGATTTGCACGTTCGTGCCGGGCGCCGTTCCAGAGCCCGAGACGTCCAAGGATTTGCCGCTGTTCAGATTGATCAATTTGTAAGTGCCGCCGGATACGATGTCTCCAGGCGGATTCGCGACATCTTGGTAAACCCTAACGTAATCGATGTACATTTTGGCCGGGAACGGGGTCGAGGCGTTCGGAGAGCCTGGCCAATTGCCACCCACCGCCATGTTGAGCAGCAAAAAATGCTCCTTGTGGAACTCTTCCGTCGAATTGATATTGTTCTCGATATTGGCTTCCCAGAACTGGACGCCGTCGACGAACCATTTGATCGCGCTTGGCGTCCATTCGATGGAATAGACGTGGTATTGGGTCACGTCGAACGAATGACTGGGTCCGCCATACGAGGCGTGACCGTTGGCATCCCAATGGATATACCCGTACGTGTTGTTCTCGTTATTGACATGCTCCATAATGTCGATCTCGCCGCTTCTGGGCCAGCCTACTGTTCCGATGTCCGCGCCGAGCATCCAGAACGCCGGCCAGATCCCCTGTCCCTTCGGCAGCTTGATTTTCGCTTCGATTCTTCCGTATTTGAAGCTCTTTTTTCCTTGGGTTTTCAAGCGGGCCGAAGTATAATTCATCCCCCCGTAGGATTCCCGTTTCGCCTCGATCAGAAGATTGCCGTTTTCGATCCGGGCGTTATCCGAACGGCTCGTATAATATTGCAGTTCGTTGTTGCCCCATCCTCCGCTACCGGTGCCGATTTCGAATGTCCAATTGTTGGCGTTGATCGCAGGCCCGTCGAATTCGTCGCTCCATACGAGCGAATAAGCCGCGTTAGCGTTGGGAGCGGGGAACAATGCCGCCACGAGCGCCGCGATCAGAAGAATGAAATACGTCTGTTTGCTTTTGAACAATCGCATCATTATAAATCCCTCCTCAGTAATTTGGATTTCAGACGATTTACCCGATTGCACGCCAATCGTTTTCAGATTCGCCTCCTTCGGAAGATAATAATAAAGCGCTTACAATAATAGTTTATCATAAACTAGTACATCCTAAAAATAGTTATCAATTCCTGTTTTAAACAATTTTTACGGACTGTTTTAGACTTCCGATTGTCGAAAGGGCACGAGGAGCCGCGAAACGAATGAATAACGATCCGTCATAATGAGAGGGTCCAAACGACCCTGAACGCTGGCTCCGATAATCGATTAACAGCCGCTATACAAAATGGCTGTCCCACAAGGTCGTTATAGTTCACCTGAGGGAAAGCCATTTTTGCAGGAAAAATCAATTTTTCATTAAACATCCCTATTATTTAAAATTCTCCCAAGTTTCAGTATTATACATAGAGTATTATCACTTTCCGACCCGTTTACCCACTGGAATACTCTAGCTTATTTCTATGTAGGGACACCTGACCTCGTAACGGCAAACGCCTTGTTTGTATCGTAAAAGCAGTTCAAATCACTATTAACGAAGACGTGATCACTTCTCTGATCAAAAAGAACAAAAAAACCTTAACGTCTCAGAGGCAATAAATTACTTTTTATCACATACGCTTTGACTTCGGGCAAATGAAACGCCTCTGTCACATCGGAGGCCGTTTATCAGCACCCACTTACCTATTATTGAAATCCGCCTTTTAGCCAAGCGCCGGCTAATGCAATCGCACCACGGGCGGCTAACGTATCTGCCAAATCATTCAGCATAACGAAATCATGAATGATTCCTTGATAACGCACCGTCGTGACGTCCACGCCAGCCTCTCGAAGCTTATTCCCGTAGGCTTCGCCCTCATCTCGAAGAACGTCGGCTTCAGCCGTGATGATGAGAGCCGGAGGGAGATCACGAAGCTGGTCGATGGAGGCTCTCAGAGGAGAGGTATAGATTTCATTCAACTCTTCCGGTTTGTTGGTATACTGTTCCCAGAACCAAGCCATCCCATCACGGCGCAGGAAGTACCCTTCGGCGAATTCATGGTACGAGTCCGTATCCATTCCGGCATCCGTAACCGGATAGAACAGCAGTTGTCGTTTGATCTCGGGGCCTTTTCTTTCCTTAGCTATCAACGTAATGGCCGCTGTCATATTGCCGCCGACGCTGTCGCCCCCGATGGAGATATGATCTGAATTCAGGCCATGAGCTTTGCCGGAGGAAGCGATCCATTGCAGTGTAGCATAGATCTCTTCAAGGGCTGTCGGATATTTGACTTCGGGAGACAAGCTGTAATTAGGAAATACGATGGCGGATCCGCTTCTGACCGCCAGCTCGCGAATCAGCCGGTCGTGGGTATGGGCATTGCCGAACACCCATCCTGCGCCATGAATGTACAAAACAGTTTTAAGCAATTGTCCGGCCTGACGTAGGATCCGAATGGACACTTGACCGCTTGGTCCGCCTGGGATGCTGAGATCCTCAATATCTACATCCTGTTTCTTGACATCTCCCGATTGAACTTCGTCTACCGTAACTCTTCCCTTCTCAGGTCCAAGATGGAATAAGTAGGGTGGATTCGCAGTAGCCTCAACGAATTGTCGTGCGGCAGGCTCAAGAATAATTTTTTTGGTCATGTTTATCATTCTCCTCTATCATTATTAATTGCAGGAAATTAAATTGTGCGGAACGGATAACGGAGTATTCGTTTAATCATGAACGTTCCCGTCACTGGAAGCAGCCAATGATCCGTCCCAATGTACTCGTTAGGATCAATATTATGGCTTAGGTATATGCTCTTCAGATAGACGGCACTTCATACAACAGGTTAGTTTTGGCGGCAACGATTCCCTTAGGGTCGCCGAGAGCCTAAAAGGACAGTTCTGCTTTCCTCAGACAGCTTAGGACGACCGATTCGTATTTTCTGGAGAATATCGGAAAACGCCCCTTTGCATCTCGCCCTACTTGTGATACGGTTCAGCTTAATGGAACTATCGGCGAAAAGTCTCTACAAAATGCCGACCCACGGAGTAATATTCATCCTTATTCACGGCATCGTCCAGCCACTTCATCAGCTTTACTCCGTCCTGTTCGGCTGTATAAAAATGATTTAATGGGGAGAGTGTATGTGGTGTCCTGCCCGTCTTCTCGTTAAGACCGTAATCCGTGATGTAATAATAGTAGCCTGGCAATCCTTCAGTTAGCTCTCCGGCAGATTGCAGCATGCGGGCCGACCAGCGATGTACATATTCGCCATCATCCAAAACGTCACCATTCAGATCCTTCTCAAAGTCGAACAGCAGCTCATCATAAAGCGTATTGGACTGCAAAAGTACCGCATTGTCCGGGAGCAGCTTGCGGTTCGCCGCGAATACGGACGAAATCAAATCGCCGTTGACTTCATAACCAAAGGTTTCTGCAAAGTTGACCTTCCATTCGTTATCGATAATATCCGGCCAGCGGTTGGCATTTAAGTAGGAGCCGTCCGAATATTGATAAATGCGGGCATCCGGGTAGCGTTTCGCGATCTCAGGTGCCCAGAACGCAGCTCCGAATCCTCCGGCGCTTTCTCCCGCGATGAGGATCTTTTCCGGCGCAGCGAAATGGTTTACAATCCATGCCAATGCTGCGCGCGTATTGGCTTGACCGTTGTAACGCATTGTAAACGACTTGCCTTTGGCGTCCGTATATTCCTTGGATGCATTCCCGATATGCAGATCACCAGTAGAATAAGGGATATATACAATATTCCAATCCTTGAACGGATTGTCGGGGTTATTATTTTTCAACAGGCCGCCAAGCGTACTTACTTTAAAGAATGGAATGTTCGGAAAATAATATTTGATCTCACCGTTCTTCATGACATTACTCAGATTAATTGGCTGCGCGGCAGTCACCACATCCCAGGCCACACCGCCCCCAGAAAAATAAATGATCAATTTATCTTCTGCAGCTGCTCCCTTATTGGCAAGTAAATAATATTCCGAACCGTCGGCAGAAATTACTTGTGCATCCTGGTCAAACTTGATTTTATTCCAGACATAGCGCTCCGCAGCAGCCCATTTATCCGGTTCAGCAGGTTTTTCAAGTATGAAGAAATAAACATAACCCGCCAAGACACCCAAAGTAAGTGCAATTCCGCCTATCGAAGTCAGGAGAATCTTGTTGATTCTTTTCACTGTTTTCTTTTTTGCCACACAAAGACCGTCCTCTCAACCATAAAGTAGTCCACAAGTTTTTTAATCTTCATTATCATGCTGATTTTAACGTCCAGTGTGAATTTAAGCACCATAAAATTTAAGGGCTGTTTATGCTACTGCTCAAAAAGTAAATTATTGTTGATTTAGCTGCTCGAAACCAAGGGTCAAAGTGTGGCGAATTATAACTTAGATGTCCTCTATCTCCCTTTTTATTACCCTATCCAGAAGCTATAATCAAGTTAACATGCACAGAAGGCCACCGAAGAAATCGGCAGCCTGGTCTGTCGGTGATTATATAGAGACTTGGTTTTCAAACCTCCGTTTTGTCGGTTACGCTCCGTTTCGTTCCGCCACCTGCAGATCGGCGACGCATGGATAAAGAAATAATAGCCGGGATGAGTCCAATTGCGACGCCGACTCCGCCAAACCAACCAACTGCTGCAAGAGAGATGCTGTCTACAACGATACCCCCAATTACAGCCCCTACGGCCATTCCCAACTGCACGATAGAATTGTTCAAACTCAGGATGATCCCCGAAGCCTGAGGAGCCATGCCGATTAAATAAACTTGTTGAACCGGCCCCGTCGACCAAGCGAAAAAGGACCATAACATAAGCAAAGGCAACACGAACATGGACGAGTGGGAGAACGCAGTCAGTAACAATAATATTCCGGAGTGAAAGAGCAAGCCTCCAATCATCGTACGGGGGATACCCCATTTATCTGCACCGTAGCCGCCAACTTGGGAGCCTATGAGACTGGCCAGCCCAAACGCAAACAGCCCGACGTTTACCATCCCTTCGCTCATTCCTGTAATGTCCAGAAGAAACGGCGTTATATAGGTGTACAGCATCGTATAACCCAATATCCAGAAAAAACTGATGGAAAGCGCGACAGTGATTCGGGGGCTTTTTAATAAGGCGAGCTGTTCCCGAATAGGAACGGGAGCCTCTCCTTCCGATTTCGGAATTGTCAGCAAAAGGACCAACATCGCGACCAAGCTCAGGGCTCCGACTCCCGTGAAGATGATTTTCCAATCATGTGAGCCCGCAATGATCCTCCCAAGCGGAACCCCTAGAATAAGTGCGAGGTTAAAGCCCACCAGAACCGTGGCGATAGAGCTACCCTGTTTTCCAGGATGAGATATTTTGGCGGCAACCGTCAGGGCGACGACCATAAATACCCCCGTGCTGATCGCCAAAATAATTCTTGCTCCGAGCAGCATGCCGTAGCCTGTAGTTGTGACAGTGATCAAATTCCCAACGAAAAATAATCCCAAAGCCGATAGCATAAGCTTTCTTCGATCCATTTTTGCCGTGAGTGCAATAAGAATCGGGGTGCCGATGGCATAAGCAAGCGAGTAGACCGTAATCAACTGCCCGGCCGCCGCTACCGACACTCCAATATCACTTGCAAGCATATCCAAAATGCCAGCAATCACAAACTCCGAAGTTCCGACTAAAAAGCTGACAATGGCCAGAATATAAATTTTCCATGAATTCCCCATCTATTTCTCCTCTTTTCATTTCAACAGATCTAAATCTATAGAAGTCATATTTAAAAAATAATGCTCAATTCGCCGACTTCATTTCTCGGCTCAATCAAGCCTCCTCGTTCCAAGCATTCGTACTCTGCTTTAAGCGTTATGGCCTTACGTCTGACGGGCGAGCTCCTTACGGACAATCGGCGCTACTTTGGTGCCGAGAAGCTCAATCGTCCGCAGCAAGTCGCGATGCGGCAATGAACTGAAATCGTTGTACATCATGAATCGAGTCAAGCCTAGGTTCTTATGCAGCAGCACAATCTTCTCTGCGACATATTCGGGATCTCCGACATAAAGAGCGCCGTGAAGGCTGCGGGCTGAATCGTACGAGTCACGTGTATAAGGAGACCAGCCTCGTTCCCGACCAATTTGGTTCATTTGCTCGGCCATGACAGGATAATACCGCTTAGCTGCCTCTATTGTCGTATCCGAAATAAAGCCATGCGAATGCGTAGCAATTTGCAGCTTATTCGGATCGTGACCGGCTTTCACGGCGGCCTCTTTATAAAGCTCCACCAAGGGTGCGAATCTTTGCGGCTCCCCTCCCAGGATAGAGAAGGCAATCGGAAGTCCCAGCAAACCGGCCCGAACAGCTGATTCCGGGTTGCCGCCCGTACCGATCCAGACAGGCAAGGGCTCCTGCTGTGCACGAGGATAGATTCCCATGTTGTCAACCGCCGGGCGATGACCGCCGCGCCAGGTCACCTTTTCGGAGGCCCGAATCTTTAACAGCAGTTCCAGTTTATCTTCAAACAATTCCTCGTAATCTCTTAGGTCATAGCCGAATAGCGGAAACGATTCGATGAACGATCCCCGTCCGGCCATGATCTCCGCTCGCCCGTTCGATAGACCGTCCAGCGTTGCAAAGTCCTGGTACACCCGCACCGGATCATCCGAAGATAGCACCGTCACTGCGCTCGAGAGCCGGATCCGCTTCGTTGTAGCGGCAGCGGCAGCCAGAATGACAGCTGGCGACGAGCTTGTATAGTCGATTCGATGGTGCTCGCCGACGGCATAGACGTCGAGGCCAACTTGATCTGCTAATTGCATCTCTTCGATCGCTTGGCGCAGCCTCTCGGCATGTGAGACACCGCCATTTCGGGGGATTGCATGGAGGAATGTGCTCATTCCAATCTCCATCGTATTCGTTTGATCGCTCATAGTCATTCTCTCCTTCTTAATCGACTCGTTCGCTAAAACTTCATTCAAGTATAATTCTTATCATTTCTATTGTTCTAAACATATCGAAGTGATTTTGGAAAAAATTACGCCAACAAAAAGGGCGCAAATTTTTCTGCTATTTCTCGATTGACGTTATAGTGAATATACGATCCATTCTTGCGAGAATCAATCAAGCCAGAGTCCGTCAATTGCTTCAAATGATGCGATAGCGTCGAGCCTGCAACCGACTCAAGCCTTTCACCGACGGCGGTAAAGCATAAATTGCTCTCTTTCGCGAGCAGTAGAGCGATTTTCAGCCGGGTTGGTTCCCCCAAAGCTTTATACACTTTAACCGCTTGCCCGATATCTTCTTGATTTTCTCCCATGATAATCACCTCCCCGTATCCCTTCTGCAGTTCTATAACTATCGAAACCAATATTAGCACCAAGCCATTCAAAAGTAAAGGGGAGCATTACTTTAGTAGCACAGGTAAGAATGGCAATGACTACGCCTACGTGTACCCCGTGAACAAAGTACTGCAAGCAGGCGGCAGATTAATTCGCTCAGAACAGGAGAGCGGCATTCTGATGCTAGTCGATGATCGGTACTTGCAAGCTATGTACAGGAGTCTGCTGCCGGAAGAGTGGAGGGAGTATGAGGTATTGGAGATGAGTAGACTGCCTATTATCGAATAAAGAGGGGTTGCACGATTCTATCTAGTTCAAATAACTTAGAGAAAATGTATTCGTACGAAGGAGTAGGACTAGCAGATGCGCCATAGGAATTATTTTACCAGCTTTCTATACATAATCTGCCACATTATCCGATAATTATTGGTATCTCAATAGAGACAGCAATTAATTTAAAGGAGCGAGACGATGATTAGCAAAAAGTTTAAGCGGTTAAACCAAAATGGAGAGGTAAGGAATAATTCTTGGAGGAAAAAGGTACTGCAAGTAGCACCGCTGCTCGTATGTGGAGTCATTGGATCAATTATATTTGCGGATCAAGTATCTGCTCATGGTTATATTCACTCTAGTCGTGCTGCTCTGTGCAAGGATCTGACGAACAAAAACTGCGGTCCCGTGCAATACGAGCCGCAAAGCGTGGAAGGATTAGGGACTTTCCCGGCTAAAGGGCCTGCTGATGGCCAAATTGCTGGTGCTGGTGTGTTCCCACAGCTTGACGAGCAGACAGCTAGTCGCTGGAGTAAAGTAACGATGAATGGCGGCAAGAATACCATTAAGTGGACATTAACTGCACCACACGCTACGAGAGAATGGAAATATTACATCACCAAGAAAGATTGGAACCCCGACAAGCCGTTAGCTCGTGCTGATTTGGAGCTTATCGAGACGTTTAACGATGGTGGAGCCAAGCCGTCAACAACGGTTGTACACCAAATTAACGTGCCGACAGATCGCAGCGGCTATCATGTGATTCTGGGTGTATGGGAAATTGCGGATACGGCGAATGCTTTTTATCAGGTAATGGATGTGAATTTGATTAACGATGATAACGGGAATCCAAACCCAGAGGACACAACGGCACCAACGGCGCCTACTGCTGTGACATCTCCTGTACAAACGACGAACACTGTTGAATTGCGCTGGAATGCGGCTTCCGATAACGTAGGGGTTAGTCATTATGATATATATCGTAATGGTATGAAGGTACAGACGGTAACAGGCACATCGGTTGTCGATACAGGTTTGGAAGCAAATACATCCTACACATACACAGTAAAGGCTGTGGATGCGGCAGGCAATGTTTCCAAGGAAAGTGCTGCGATTACAGTGACAACGAAGCCAATCCCGGTTGACGATACAACTGCCCCAACGGCACCGACATCCTTGCACACTATGGGACAGACGACCTCGACGATCAATCTAATGTGGAGCGCATCTACGGATAACGTAGGGGTGAAGCATTATGAAGTCTATCGTAATGGCGTTAAAGTACAGACGGTAACAGGTACAATGGCAACGGACAGCGGCTTGCAGCCAAACACAGAGTACACGTACTTTGTGAAGGCGGTTGATGCAGCAGGCAATATATCGGATGCGAGCAACTCTATTACAGTGAAAACAAAAGAACAGCCAACCGGACAATTACCAGAGTGGGAATCAGCCAAGGTGTATACAAGCGGAAACCACGTTCTGTTTCAAGGCATAGAATATGAAGCGAAGTGGTGGACGCAAGGCGATCAGCCGGATACTTCTGATGCATGGAAGCTATTGAACAGCAGCAAAACGCCAGTATGGAATGCGAGCAAAGCTTACAATGGCGGAGATCGCGTCATATATGAAGGAGTTACGTACCAAGCCAAGTGGTGGACACAAGGCAATGTGCCTAGTAAATTAGATGTTTGGCAGGTTGTACAATAAAGAATGAAGTCCACTTTTGCAGCATAAAGAAAACGGCTTTGCCGTCCTATTGGGACGGTGAAGCCGTTTTTGTTTATTTGGGCCATCCCTCCACAGAACGTCCTGATACTTCATGAGATGCGCTTCACGGCAACGATAACAGCCGCCATGACAATGATGATCCCATACAAAAATCTTGGATAATAAAGCCATCCTCTTTCTTTGATACGTCTAATTAGATATATGAACTAATAAGTAGGTGAGGAGAATCGAAAATCTCGTACATAAAGCACGATCAGGTGATCACCATGCGTACATCACGCTATTTCAGCAATATGAGCAGCAATTGTATCGAACAGCCTTCGTGTACGTGAACAATCAACAGGACGCTTTGGATGTCATCCAGGAAACTGCCTATCGCTCATTCAAGCTAATTGCGACCCTGAGGGAACCAAAATATTTTAAAACGTGGTTAATCCGAATTTGTATAACTTGTGCAATCGATCTGCTTCGTAAGCGGAAAGAAGTCGTTCATCTAAAGCCCGAACACATCGATTTCGCTGTCAGTAATGAGAATTACGATGTGCCGCTTTCGATTTCATTAAAACAATTAATTGAACAGTTAGATGAGGATGAACGAAGCGTAGTCCTGCTGAGATTCTATCATGATTTCACGATCAAGGAGATTGCCAAAGTCCTGCAAATCCCTCTCGGTACCAGCAAAACGATACTATACCGCGCCTTGCATAAGCTAAGGAAGGTAGTTAAGGAGGAGTCTGTATATGAGCAATAATATAAAACAAGCCATTGAGGAAATCCCTATTCCTGCAATGCTTCATGAACGAAGTTTAATGGGCATTCATCAAGCGAAAGAAGAATGGGATGCGGCATTAGCTGCTCCAAAAAAGAGGAAGCGGGTTATGAATCGAGTTGTTGCTGCTTTCTTGATCAGCGTACTCTCCATTAGCGCAGCAGTTACATTCAATCCGCATCTTTCAGCGGCAATTCAAAGGGCTCTGCAATTCATTCCAGGAATCGGTGTGGTTCAAGAGAGTAGCACAGATTCTTATATGCTGACAGAACCAGTTGATATTAAACTTAGCAATCATGACGTTACCATAACTTCTATGTTGGTTCAAAAGGATATGACGACAATTGAATTGAACGCATATACAGAGAGTTCTTTTAAGATTAATATCATAAGCGAGTCTGGTGAGGTGTACGAAAGCTCATCTGTTTCAACATACGGTAGCGGTGGCTTTTCAAAAATCACACATAAGTTCTATGGTCATGTTGATATTAAAGATTATGCACAGTTGTCTTTTGATGATTACAAGAAGGAGTTATTTACCATTCCACTTAGCAAGGTGGATACCATTGACAGCCTAAACGCTATCGGTGATTCCATGGAAATCCATGATCTCGAGATTACGGCTATTCCAACTCCTGCAGGTCATAAGGGCAGAATATTTTTAAGTACGGAACACTCAAATGCATTCAGATATTTTAATCATTTTCCCGAGAAAGGCGATCTTATACTGAATGATAATATCAGCATTACAGATGAATTTAGTAATGACTATCCAATTGATAACAAGGGTATACAGACGCCTTTTAAAGACATTTATTTCAACTTGGGAAGCTCAGATGTTAGGAAATACACGTTAACCATCCCGCAATTGATGAGTGTCGGTCATGAGGAAGCCAATTTCTCGATCAACGTTCCGGACGGACAAGAAGGACAATTAAACCAATCCTTCGACATAGCTGGTTACTCAGTAGAACTGACTAAATTCAAAAAATTCAAGTCGCCAGATAACAGAGACCTGATAGAGATATATGTAGAGATGCCAAACACGCAACAACTGAATCGTTCTTTAAAGGATTTCGATGTTTCCATAGATACTACACTTGGATCGTACAAGGCACGTGATGCAACAACTGGCGTGTTGAAATCTTTCTCGGTTAGTTATGATCCTAACGACCCGGGAAAACTGGATATTACTGTATCCAAACCGATTATTGATATGAAGGGGCCATGGAAATTTGAAATAGCAGCAGATAAATTTAAGAGCAAACAGGTCGTCGAACACGAATAAGAGCAGAGATCTCTGGTCTAAATGATCATGGCGACTGCATGTACTAAAATGGAAGTTTGAATTCCCGTCGTTAAGAAGCCTAGTATTTAGAAAAGAGAGCAACACGAGTGACTGCCACTACGTGTTGCTCTCTCTGTTTTGTTTGTACGAAAAGCTTCCTTACATGACGATTCAGTCGGCTGGATCGGGACACCTCACGCGACTCTCGGCGCGAGGTGCTCGGTCATACGTCGGCCGGACTTATTCCCGTTCTCCTGCCGCATATTCGCCCGGACTGACGTCCATCACTTCTCTGGAAGGCTGGATCAGCGACATTTCGAACCTGCAGGGCCAATACACGTCCGGCGCCATCTCCCCATTCAGCAAGCCGGCGATCGTTTCGCCGTCGCTCACCGGCACATCCGCTTCAAACAAGTAGGCTGCGACATTGAATGCATGCCGTGACACGTCATTCGGATCCAATGTATGAAAGTGGTACTGGACATCCGGAAGGCCGAGCGCAAAGAGACCGAGTGAATCGATCAAGCTGTCTTCGGTCCCATGAATGGTAAAATAGCGGATATTCATGCCGAACTGCAAGAACCGGGCAGCTCCTTCGTACGGATTATCCGCAATTTCGGCCGTATGCAGCAATTTCCCGCTTGATGGAATCCAGATCGCTTTGCAGGTGGGGAATAGACTTACAGCAGCCTCCAGCCAATCCGCCAATAAGGCGCTGCGCGATTTATAGTCCAGCCCCGCCGCCATGAAGTCGCTGATCAGCAGCTTATAGCGGCATTTTTCCAGAACGTCCTCGGCATCCGGCATTGTCCAAAACTGGGTGCGCTCCAAGTCGGTAATCGTCTCCGGTTGAAAAGGAGTAACGTCTGCCATCATCACCTGAGCTGGCAAGTTCCCCTCCTGGTAGGCTACTTTATAAGCCTCTACGGCAAACGACGATAATGCGCCATCTGCCGACACGGTTTCCGTTTTCCCGCATCGGGTTTCTAACGCATTCCGGACGGCTTCCACATTCGGCCGTTCCACTTTCTCCTCAAACAGCAGATACATTTGAAATAACCGCTGATACTCACTTTTTTCATCCAAATCTTGCTGAAGCACGCGTCCGCTCTCCATTCTACCCTACCACTCCGTTCGTATGTCGTTCCCTTCTACTATAGAGATTGCCGCACGGTTCACGCAAGTCCGGCCAGGAAATTGATTCCAAAGTCGGATCTAGGGGGTTACAGCCTTTCCCAAATCCGAAATCCCATCTCTGCCTTACGCCTATCAAAGCAGTCGGGTGAACCTGGACCTTCTGTAGCCCCGTCAACAAGTAGCGAAAAACATGGGATCGGACGAACACCATTTTTTACAATGCGGAATATACAAATGAATAGGCACTTATCCCAATCATGCTTATTCTGTAAACTTTGCTAATCGGAATAAGCACAAAGGAGTGTTTCAAGTTGGTAGTAAATTCATCTCACTATTTTGCCCACGGCAACACTGCGCGCGGAGCTCATTTCTTGTATACATCCGCATTTGATGGGCTAAACAAGATATTTGTCCTTACGGGGCCCCAAGGTACGGGGAAATCGACGGTCATTCAAAGCTTGGCGGATAGCCTGCTGGATAATGACTTGCATGTGCAATGCTTCCACTCCCCTCTCCGTCCCGACGAACTGGATGGCATCATTTTAACGGAATTGAAGGTTGGTATTGTCGACGGGCGAGTCTTTAAGGGGATTTCGGATAGCGGGGCCGGTGAAATCGTCTTTATCCACTTCGAGGAAGCGTTGGATAACAGCCTTATTTTACCGGAACACTTCATAACGATAGAAGATCTTAGAGGCAAGCTTGAGAGCGCCTATTCAAAAGTGTATGAAACGTTCGCAATGGCATTGCGGATTCATGACGAGTGGGAAAAATATTATATCGAAAATATGGATTTCTCGAAGGCCGACCAGATTGCGCAGGATTTGATTCAAGAATTATACGCCGGTCATGAAAGCGATACGCCAACCGCTTCGCGCCACTTATTTTTCGGAGCTGCGACTCCGAGGGGGGCATTCGATTTTATTCAAAGCTTGACCTCTCAGCTGGAAAGACGGATTTTCATCAAAGGAAGGGCGGGATCTGGCAAATCGACTCTGCTGAAAAAGCTTGCCTCCGCTGCCGAACAGAAAGGAATCGAAGCTCAAGTATTTCATTGCGGCTTTGATCCGAACAGTTTGGATATGTTGATATTCCCGAAGCTTCGAACAGCTATCTTTGACAGCACCGCTCCGCACGAATACTTTCCGGATCGGGACGGGGATGAGATCCTAGATATGTATACACGGACTGTAGCTCCTGGAACAGATGAAGCTCATGCTGCCGAAATAGCCGGTATCAAAGCGCGCTATTCGGCAAAAATGAAAGAGGCCACCTCCCATCTGGCGGAAGCCGAAGCCATCGATTCTCAAATTAAGGCCTACTATGTTGCGGCCACCAATTTTTCGATCGTAGAGAAACTCCATCTGCAATTACAGTCCGAATTGAATGAACTGATCAGCTCCATTCAGCTTTCAAAATAAAGATACAACCCAAAAGCGTTCTATTTCTGACAGGGCTCAGCAGTCTAATGCAAGCTGAGCCCCATTTGAAATTGAATCTGCTTCCACTTCTCCTATGGCCTTCTCCAAAACCACTGTGCGCATGGGACTGCAACGGAGTGCTCTCCCTTTATTCATGAATACACCTCTATTATATGCGTGTACATTCGCCGCTTTCTCGGAGATGCGAGACACACTATAACGTGTGTCGTATGTAGAGATATATTTAATTACGGTGACCGATTGGATTCAAATTTCGCCTTACTTGTGATACGGTTCCCCGTATCATCTATAGGGCGAATTTTGGTGCGACTAAACGGTAAGCCTTTCGAAACCGCCCATCCGATCACCGGATGGGCGGTTCTTACTTCCTACTTCTCCTGCTCCTTTATCACCTGCTCAATCCCGAGCAGAATCAGCTTCAAGCCGAACTCGAACGCCTTGTCGGTCCCCATCAGTTCGAACAGCCCGTTCGCGAACATTCTCCGGAACAGTCCTGCATCCGTCTCGCTCATGGAATCCAGAAGGCGAGTCATTTCCTCACCCGGAAGCGCTCCCGCTCCATGGTCCTTAAGAATCGCGGAGACATTGCGCTGGTGCTCATAATCGTCCAGAACGAAGTTGAAGACATAATTCATAATCGTAAGAACCGCTTGTATTTTTTGCTCTTGCTCAAGCGGCGTCGATTCCACGCAAAGCAGCATACGGTTGGTGAACCGGATGATGTCCGGTTCGTGGGGCAGCGTCGACATCATGAGCTGCGTGGAGCAAGGATACCGGCTGAGCACGCTTCGGACCGTTACCGCAAGTCCCTTCAGCTGCTCCTTCCAGTCCCCCTCGGAGTGGTACTCCTCCAGAATGATTTTCGATACCTGGTTGGCCAGACGCTGGTAGAGATTCTGCTTGCTCTTAAAGTACCAGTATATAGAGGGAGCCTGAATCCCTAGCCTAACGGCCAATCGTCTCATGCTGAATTTCTCGATCCCCTCCTCACCAAGTAACTCCCACGAGGCTTCCAAAATCCTATCCTCCGAAATCTGAGGCTGCTGTTTTTTCATCGTTATCCGCCCTTTTATCTAACAGTGTAAGTTTATACTTTACAGGTTCATAGGTTCATGATATCATCTAACACTGTAAGGTTCAAACTAACACTGTAAGATTGGACTCAAAATAAATAAAGAAAGTAGTGACCCGCATGGATGCAGAAAACCTCTATTACTTTGAAAAAGCCCCGGTCGGAAAAGCCGTAGCTCACTTCGCTGTACCTATGATGCTAGGCACGTCATTGAGTGTCATCTATTCCATCTTGAATGCCTATTTCCTTGGTACACTTCACAATACCGCCATGTTAACCGCACTCGCGCTAACCTTGCCGCTATTCGCAATTATCATGGCGCTAGGCAACTTGATTGGCATCGGTAGCGGTACATTCATCTCTCGATTGCTGGGAGAGAAAAAATATGATGACGTAAAGCAAGTATCGTCATTCGCTTTTTACAGCAGTTTGGTTCTCGGTCTGATTGTGATGGCCGTCGGTCTCCCGTTGATCGATCCCATCGTTTATGGCCTCGGGGCAACGCCTGACTCCTTCGGATTCACGAAGGACTATGTCACGATTATGCTTATCGGTTCACCAATCGTCGTATTATTCTTCACGTTGGAGAATATCGTGCGCTCGGAGGGTGCAGCCATCACATCGATGATCGGTATGATTCTCAGTGTGGTTGTCAATATTATTCTCGATGCGTTCGTCATCTTCGTGTTCCATTGGGATGTGATCGGCGTTGCGTCTGCTACGGTCATTTCCAACTTGGTTGCGAGTGCATTCTACGCCCTCCATATTAGATACAAGAGCCAATTCTTAACCGTCTCCGTAAAATGGTTCAAAGCTTCCAAGGAGATTCTGAGCAATGTATTCAAAATCGGAGTTCCCGTCTTTATTATGAGTATCTTTTTGGGTGCAATGTCGCTTATCTTAAATCGTTTTCTTGTTGAATATGGAGAGCCGGCCGTAGCGGCTTACGGAATTTCATCACGTTTATTGCAATTTCCTGAGTTTATTCTGATGGGCTTGTGCGAGGGAGTCGTGCCGCTCATTGCCTTTTCCTTTACAGCGAATAAATTACGGATGAAGCAAACTATTGGATTTACGATCAAAGCGATTGTGGCGTTAGCCGTCGTGTTCGGTGTCATCGTCTATCTGATTTCCGATCACTTAATCGGTTTATTTACGAATGACCCGCAATTAATAGAAATGGGCAGCTACATTTTGCATGTGACGTTCTTATCCTTGTTCATTACAGGAATGACCACGTTGTTTACGGGGATCTTCCAAGCAACAGCGCAAGGAACGGCCGCGTTTATTATGTCCGTTATTCAAGGAGTTACTCTGATTCCTGTGCTCTATATCGCCAATCGGATGAACGGCTTCCACGGGGTGGTCTGGTCGCTCGTCATTGCGGATGCCGTCGCATTCCTTGTCGGTGCCATCATGCTGTATGTTTTGCGGAACAAATTGCAGCCGGATTTTGATAGTTTAGTACAGTAGAAACCTAAAAGACGCAAGAAGGCAGGATAAGGGCCCCCCCTGCCTTTTTTATATACGGTGAAGCCAAAAATTTCACCGAATACAAGAAATATCTGATCCTAACGGGCATGGCCAACCAAACCGGACGTCTATTTATTTCTTCATCGCTTCGATTGCATACTCCAACTCGACGTCTTGCCCGTCCATCATGCTTGCTTTGAACGTTTCTTCATTTAGGGGGATTTTGATATCGGGAACCGCGCCCCCCACTCCGGTTTGGTCGGCGTCTCCCTGGACCTTCTTGTTCTGATTGAGCGACCTTCCATCGGGGAACTGGATGACGTAGCCTTCCGGCATCTTGATCTCGATCGGGCTGCTCATAAGTCCGAACGAACCGGCCGTTGAGGTGAACCCTACGATTTTGACATTGGGTACGCCTTTTAGAACAAGAGGCATCCCTTCTCCCGAGCTTCCGGTCCTGCTGTTGATCAAGATGGCCACCTTCCCGTCGAAATAGGGCTTTACGGGCTTGACCTTGACGACTTCATTCCGGTTCAGTTCAAATTTCCCCGTGTATCTGTTGTAATAACTGACATACTCATAGTGTTTCATCTCCTTGACGAAGAAACCGGCCAGATTGGCGGCAAGCTGATCGTCCCCGCCGGGATTGTTCCGCAGATCGATGATCAAGCCTTTTGCGTGCCTGTCCTGGAACATTTTCAATAGGTCCGCCAGGCTTTTTTCCGGTGAGGTGGCGTTTGAGTCGGGGAGAAAATGCTTGATTTTCACATATCCATAGCCGTTGCCAAGAATTCTCCCTTCGATGGGGGAAGCATCCAGATCGGCTTGGGTGAGTTGGATTCTTGTCTTCTTCAACGTCTCGAATTGATCGTCATAAGCCGTCAGCTTCGTACGGATATGCTCGGACTCCCCCCAATTGCGAAATTCGACCTGTACTTCCTTGCCAATCGGCGCGCGCACCATAAATCGCCCCTGATTGAACCTCTTCACCTCATCCGTAGCCATGTTGTTCTCGTTCCAAGTCGTCTGGTCGAACGTTTCCTTCCCCGTTTTTCCGTCCCACGCGACGATTTCCGCACCTAGCTTTATTCCGCTCTTGGCCGCGGGGCTGTTCTCTAAAACCAGACTTACGACAACTTTACCGTTATCCAATTGAACGGTGCTTAGTCCAAAGCCGCCGCCAACTTCCTTTTTAAATACCGTATTCCCATCGTACACATTATCGTTAATAATTTTGATATGTCCGTCCCGCAGCGAAAACAGATATTCTCTTAACGTTTTATAGTACAAATCGAAGTCTTCGTCTTTCTCGGCCTGTTTGAATATAGGCTCATACTTGCTTCGGCGCTCATTCCATTCGATCTTCTTCCATTCCCCGAACGGATATTCCCGCGATAATCTTTCATTCATGGCCACGAACGCCTTGGAGTAGCTCATGCCGCTAAAATCGCTAACCGGGTTGTACCGTAATACTCCCGCGTTTGCTAACGCAAACACAATGGGGACAACTCCGCATACGCAGATTACGCTCCTAACGATCCTGAATGCTTTCTTCTTTGGAGCCGTCCAGACTTTGCGCTTTAACAGTCTCCTTATTGTGCATAAAAACACGATTAGCGTCAGCGACTCGATGATCAGAGCCAAAAGGGTCATATCCCCGGACAGGATACTTGCAATGGCTGCGAGCACACCCACACTGGGGAAAAAATCAAACCATCTGGAATATTTCTTGATAGGTACCGCGTAAACCGTCAATACGAATAAACTGATGATGCACATAACCAACTCATAAACCGTCAGCCATTTTACCGAATCGATCGTGCCAATAACGCTCATTTTCCGTCTCCTCCAATACCTTTTCTCCTATAGTCGTTGCGATACATTCGGAAGAGTATGGGAGAAATATGAACGGAGCGTGAACTGGTTTACGCTTTGACAGGCGGAATGGCGGGCAGATGAACGACGACTTTCGTGCCTTGTCCGACTTTGCTTTCCATATTAATATCACCCCGGTGAAGAGCGACAATTTTTTTGACGATAGCCAGTCCAAGGCCGTTGCCACCGCCACTGCGATTCCGGGACCTGTCCGTCATATAAAAACGCTCAAAAACGCGGTCCAGTTGTTCAGGTGCAATACCGATCCCGGAATCGGATAAAGTCACGGTATATCCATCCATGCGAGTCCTTAATTGAAAATGGATAAGTCCGCCTTCCGGCGTAAACTTGATGCTGTTGCTGAGCAGATTCGTCCATATTTGATTGAGCTGATCCTTATCGGCCGTTATTGCAGCAGCCTGAGGCAAATCCAGATCAATATCCATGTTTTTCTCTGACCATAGAGGTTCGCAGTTCACGACAACCTGCCTAATTTGTTCGTCAAGATGAAACGTGGCGTACTCCAAAGGATGGTGATTGGAATCGAGGGACGCGAGCTTGAGTAAATTATCGCTGAGCCTGGATAATCGGCCACTTTCGGCCAAGATGATATCAAGATACTGAATGCGCTCGTCTTCGGCAATTGCTTTTATGTCCTTCAGCGCTTTCGCAAAACCGGAAATGGACGTTAAAGGGGACTGAATCTCGTGCGACACATTCGAGACAAAGTCCTGACGCATCTGCTCCAATTGTTTAAGCCCAATCGCCATCTCGTTAAAGCTCCGAGCCAAAGTTCCCAGCTCGTCCTTGCGCTTCACTCCCAATTCCACGTCGAAATCGCCCTTCGCAAGTCGTCTAGTCGCGGCAGTAAGCGTCTTTATCGGTTTTACAACATAGATGGCGGCTATGAGAATGCAGGCGCTTCCCGTAATCAGAACAAATAAAAGGATGGTAAACATTAAGTGAATGAGGGTCGATTCGTTCCTGGATGAGGGCCGCAAAAATAAAGCTTGACGCTCACCGCCGATTTGGAAAGGCAGCCCGATGAACGTCTCCTTATCCTTGGAGGAAGACCGGTATATCTCGCCTTCCCTTACTTTCCGAATGGATTCCTGCGAAATCGCAAGATCTTTCGTGTCGGAGCTGTACTTGAAGGATCCCATGGCTCCAGAGTCGGCGTATAGTTGAACGGAGTAGGAGGTCAGCTTCACCATGCTATCCATAAACCGATCCAAATTTGCCGGCCCCGTCTGTTCGTAGACGCGAATGATTTCCTCGCCCGCGGCTATCAAATCGTTCTGCCCGATTCGGTCTATTTTTTTCTCGAATAAGGCGAGCCCCGCCAGAACGGAGACAATCAGGCCTATTCCCATGGCTGCCAAAAACGTTAGCACGACGCGGACGTATAAAGACCTTGTCATTTCTTCACCTCTAGCCGGTATCCGAGACTGCGGACCGTCTCGATTCTGAAATGCTCGGAATCCTCGGTGAAGCGCTCCCTAATTCTCTTAATATGGACATCGACGGTTCGGTCGTCGCCTTCGTAATCCATCCCCCATATTTGCATGATTAGCTGTTCTCTGGTTAATATCTGTCCAGGATGACAGGCCAGTTTGAACAGAAGCTCAAACTCTTTTAACGGCAATATGAGCTCTTCTCCTTGTCGAATCACTTTGAAGGCCCGCCGGTCCAACACGATTCCACCTAATTGAACGATCTGGGAGGAAACGATTCGATAACGCTTTAGCAGCGCTTTTACTCTCATCACAAGCTCCAAGGGATCGAAAGGCTTGGTCACATAATCATCCGTGCCGAGCTGGAAGCCTTTCACCTTTTGCCCCGATTCTCCTTTGGCTGTTACCATAAGTAGCGGAATTTCCGGATATAGACGACGGATCTCCCTGCACAACTCCCATCCGTCCATATGCGGCATCATAATATCGAGAATAACGATATCGACAGTCGAATTCTCCATGATGGATAGCGCCTCGACACCGTCTGCTGCCTCGACAGTATCGAACCCTTCGTTCCGCAAATACAAGGCTATGAGCTTGCGAATATGGGCATCGTCGTCTGCGACAAGAATTCTGGTCATTTTCCTATGGGCCTCCTTTGAAATTCACCTAAATTTACGTGAGATGACGGGCTTTTGATGGAATTATAGCTCTTCCGCATTAAAGGGTAAATCGCCCAAGCTGTCATTGCCTACGGAGGAAGGATTAAAAGGTGTAATACAGCTTATCAATGACGTTGATTATTTGATACATATTTACTCCGATAATAAAACAACGTTCTAAACCAATCATAGACACATTGATGGCGCAGAAATGTGTGTAAAGTAAACTTGACAAAGGATCTGGTTTTAATTACATTATGTATAGTTTAATTTACATTTTGGAAATAATTCCTTTAATAAGGAGGTCAATATGTCCTATCAAGAAAAAAAAATTTTTGTTTCCATCATCAGCAGTTTACTTATCTTCACCCTCTACACTTTATACGCTGTAAACAAGGCCGAGGAAGGCAGCATCACTTCGGCCAGCGACTTCAGTTTTTGGGGTTCCTTCATTCTGGTGCTGCTCCCGGTGTCGATTGTAGCTAAGATTATTATTCATGTCGTGTTTGTCATCATCAATAAAATCGCCACGAATGAAGATGGGCCTTCTTTTGAAGATGAGTTGGATAAGATCATCGAGTTGAAGGCAGACCGGATTTCGCTTTATGTGTTTTTCTTCGGGTTTATATTATCCATGATTCCGCTCGTTACGGATCTTCCAACTTACTTAACGTTTCTTGTGTTGATCTTCTTCGGTTTTTTATCCGATCTACTGGGACGTATCGCTCAATTCTACTTTTATAGAAAGGGAGTCTAACATGGGAAAGGATGCGATCAGCAATCATATACGGAATCTTCGCTTTCATCATAACGAGATGACCCAGCAGCAATTAGCTGATAAGGCCGGGGTCACCAGACAAACGATTGTTGCTATCGAGAAGGGGAATTATTCACCTTCATTGGAGCTGGCTTTTCGCATCGCGCGTGTCTTCGAAAAGTCCATCGAAGAGGTCTTTCAATATGATGATAAGGGCAGGTAAGGATGAGGAGGCTCATGGATGAGGAGGAAGAATACAAATTCAGGCAGATGGTCTGCAGTAATTACTGGGGTGTTATTATTAGCCGGGTTGGTTACAGGTATATTTAGTGTTGTTCCAGTTATAGATGGAGCAGACTACCTTGTTCAGGCTTCTACAAATGGAAATTTGGTACTGATAGGAGCGTTTTCCCAGTTGTTAATGGTTGTTGCATATGTGGGTATTCCTATTGCGTTGTATCCGGTTCTAAGTAAGCATAATAAAGGTTTAGCTCTTGGATCTGCTGCTTTCGGCATCATTGCGGGTGTGTTCATTATTATTGGTGTAATCATTCTTCTGTTGCTATTGACATTAAGCCACGAATTTGCAAAAGTTGGAACTCTGGATGACTCGTATTTTCAGACCTTGGGTGGATTGTTACGGGAAGGACGTGATTTGGTGAATCATGTGGCCACGACACTGACATCTGTTTTGGCGATGTTCTTGTTTAACTGCATATTTTACCAAACAAAATTCGTCCCACGCTGGTTGTCCGTTTCGGGTCTTATTGGATCTATATTGTCCATATTGGCGAGCTTATTATTTATGATTCGCTTCATCGGTCTCGATGCAACCTACATGACGTTGAACGTTCCAATAGCCTCTCAACAATTGGTTTTGGCTATATGGCTAATCCTTAAAGGATTCAACCGGGCGGATGCTCTAGAAAAGAAGGTGTAACGGAAATGAATGCATCAGAACGTTTCTGGGACAAAACAGCAAGTCAATATGATCAAATCGAGATGAAGGATGAACAGACTTACATCAATATAATAAAAAGAACGAAAACGCATCTTAAAATAAGCAGCATTGTTTTGGATTTCGGCTGTGGCACTGGGTTGATAGCAAATGAAATTGCCGAATATGTGAAAGGGATTCATGCGATTGATATATCTTCGAATATGATCGCAATTGCAGAAAAAAAGGCAAAAGAGCGAAACATCGCAAATATAAACTACGCTCATGCGACCATTTTCGATGAAAGGTATAAGAAAGGCTCATTTGATGCCATCTTGGCCTTCCATGTTCTGCATTTGTTGGAAGATGAACATATCGTTCTGCAACGAATGAATGAACTGTTGAAACCGGGAGGATTATTGATTTCTGCAATACCATGCATGGGAGAAAAGAAATTTCTAAGCAGCTTGTTATTCATTGCAGGTAGAGTTGGTCTAACGCCGAATATAAGATCATTTAAAATACAAAATTTAATCGATACAATTGAGAAAGGGAGTTTTTCAATTGTCGAATCGGATTGCTTGAAGAAAAGCTCTCAGGAATATTTCATTGTTGCTAGGAAGATTTGATATGTTACTAAGGAGACGTTTCACCAAATATTTCGCCGTTACTTATGATACGGTTCAGCGTAACGGGTCTATCGGCGAAAAACTCTTCTTGGAAAGACCAGTCTCCATGAAGAGTTTTATTGTTAAATGATGTCTATATGATTTACTGTTGGTGATCTTCAAGTGCATCGAGACTCTAAGTCAAGAACCGGACCCCGCTATCAGTGCCTCTTTGGTTTTGACATACGTTCCATGATCAAAGCCACCCTGCGCCTGCTGAAAAGTCGGATCATTAGAGCCATAAAGTAATTGCTACGGCCATCGATGATATAGCTGCGCCCCTGGTCAATTCCGCGGAATCCGGCCTGTACAACCTTTTCCGGGGTCGAGAGCTTCTGACCTGCTCCCATCTCCTCGCTGCCGACCGCATCGAAAAATCCCGTCTCTGTTGCACCCGGGCACAGTGCGAGCACGCGAACACCACGCCCGCGCGTCTCCGCCCATAGCGCCTCAGAGAAAGACAATACAAATGCTTTGGTACCCCCATAGACTGCAGAATATGCACAAGGCATGAACGCAGCCATCGAAGCCACGTTAACGATGACTCCATCCTTTCTCCTCAGCATATCGGGCAGCAACCGATGCGTAAGATCGACTAACGCAGCCGTGTTCAGCATAATCTCTTCCTGCTCGCGCTCCGGGTCTATTTCCTCGAAACGGCCATAAGTGCCAACGCCTGCGTTGTTGATGAGAATATCGACCGATAAGCCCAGTTCGGATAGTTGTTCGGCCAGTTGACGCGGGGCATTCGCTTTGGACAAATCGCAAGCCAATGCATAAGCCTGCACCCCGTACTGGCGGTTGATTTCCCCCGCCATTGCATCCAGTTTGTCCTTTGAGCGCGCCGCCAGAACGACATGACAGCCTCGTGCCGCCAGTTCTTTGGCATACACTTTCCCGATTCCCGATGAAGCACCGGTGACTACAGCCAGCTTGTTTCTATATGCATACTTATTCAAGATACAAAACCTCCTATCGATAGCACTGCTCTGATGTAAATGATCTTAATCGTACCGTCGGTAGGAGGGGGTTAGCCACAGCATATCTATTCTATTAACGGGAGTAACAGTAGCGGTACTCGTTATGGTTCTCTTTTGTGGCAACCGACAATTAACAGAGATTATAATGAATGTGTAGGAAGTGTTTTTGGTCCATTTGGTTAATAGCGGTAGATATGTTCTTCCATATAAGTAATTAGAGGTGAGCTGCTTGAAAACAAATCGTTTCTCATCCGCATTGGGTGAGTTCATAAAATCGCGCAGAGAACGCTTGCAGCCTTCAGAGGCAGGGATCCAGCCGCTGCCCGGACGAAGACGCACTCCGGGACTTCGAAGAGAAGAAGTCTCTTATCTTGCCAATATAAGCGTGACTTACTATGCCTGGCTGGAGCAAGGCAAGGAGGTTAATCCTTCGCCGGAAGTGCTGCTAAGTATCAGCAAAGCGCTTCAGCTTGACGAAGACGAGCAGAAGCATCTATTCGATCTGGCCAATGTAGATGTGGCGAGCGTCGTCACAGTGCCAAATAGCGAAGGGCCGGATACGAGAGTTTTGCAGCAAATCGTAGATCAGCTGCATTATCCTTCTTTTATCACGGACGAAGGTACGGACGTTATCGTCTGGAATCGAGCGGCAGAACTGATCGTAGCCGATTTCGGCAGTCTGCCGGACAACGAACGGAATATGATGGACATTATGTTTTTAAAGCCTGATTACCGCAACAGACTGGTGAATTGGGAAGGCGCTGCCCGTTACTCTGTAGCCGTTCTGCGGGCAGGCTTCGATCTTTACAAGAACAACCCGTTATATATGGAACGGTTTGAACGCTTGACGCGGGAAAGCGTGGAGTTCGTACATTTCTGGGAGCTATATGAAATCAAACAAAAACGCGTAGCCACCGCTTTATTCCGTGTTCCTGACGCACAGGAGATGGAGTTCGAGCTCCATTCCGCGGCTGTAATCGATAATGACCCGGGACTGCACTGGTGTTTCTTTGTTCCGGTGCCCGGTTCAGGTACGGAGGAGAGATTATTACGTTTACTTGAGCAGGACAGGCAGCTACCGTAGACTGTTACTCCCGTTAATAGAATAGACGTGCTGTGGCTAGCTCCCTCTAGTTGTTTGTACAATTCAGTGGATGACAACGAATGGAGGGTGTTTAGCATGCAAACTTGGTTCATTACAGGAGCATCAGGAGGCTTGGGTTCACGTATAACTCGCCAGTTGCTTGATAGAGGGGACCGTGTAGCCGCAACGGTACGCAAGCCGGGGGTGCTGGATGATCTGCAGGCACAGTATGGCTCACAACTTTGGCAGGCTAATTTAGATCTGACAAACTCTCAGCAAATTGCTGAAGTGGTGGAACGTGCATTTTTAGAACTGGGCACGATCGATGTGTTTGTCAATAATGCAGCCTATGGCTTGTATGGCGCAGTGGAAGAAGCAAGCGACAGGCAAATTGAGCATCAGTTTATGACCAATGTGCTTGGCTCCCTACGTGTAGCGCGTGCAGTCCTGCCCTTTTTCCGTAAGCAGGGCGGCGGTCACATGGTACAGATTTCGAGTATGGCGAGTCATTATTCTATTCCGGGTATGGGACTGTATTGCTCTTCGAAATGGGCGGTCGAAGGAGCCTTTGAAGCGCTAGCTAAGGAAGTGGCTCCGTTCAATATTAAGACCACTATGGTGGAGCCCGGTGGAATCCGAACGAATTTCATTACAAGCAACGCCGTATTCGGCGAGCGGATGGACGAATACCGGGATACGGAGGCGGGCCAATTCGTTAGCCTGATGAAGGGAGAACTGCCTGGTATAGATATGAGCATGTTCAATCAAATGGTTGTCGGCGATCCGGATAAAATGGCGCAGCAGATTATCCGTCGTGTCGACCAGGGAGAGGGTCCGATACGTATGGCGTTGGGCAGTGACGCCTATGAGCAAATCCGGGCAGTCCTGCTGGACAGACTGGCGGCTCTGGAAGCACAGAAAGAGCTGGCTTACTCCACTGATTCAGATGATGTGGTAAAACAATTTTAAAGGATACTAAAGAATTCGACATCCACGGCAACTGATATGCTCCTCTGAAGTAGCCGGTTTATTTATTAATCCTGTCTACTTAAAGGGGAGCTTGTTTAGGGCTTTTCGTTATTTGTGATACGGTTCCCCCCGATTAATCTTCACCGCTCGGTAAATCTGCTCTACCAGGACCAGCCGCATCAGCTGGTGCGGCAGGGTCATCCGCCCGAAGCTGAGCTTTGTCTGAGCACGCTTCAGCACGTCCTCAGAGAGGCCGTTGGAGCCGCCAATGACAAAGGCGACGTTGCTGGTGCCGTACGTCCCCAGCTTGTCGATGTGGGCCGCCAGGTCCTCGCTGGACCACAGCTGGCCGCCGATCGCGAGAGCAATGACGTGCGTGTCCGGCTTGATGTGGCTGAGAATACCGACGCCCTCCTTCTCCTGCACTTGGCGCATCTCCGCTTCGCTCATGTTCTCCGGGGCCTTCTCATCCGGCACCTCGTGCACGGACAAGCGCACGTAAGGCGCAAGACGCTTACTGTACTCCGCAATGCCCTGCACCAGGTACTTCTCCTTCAACTTGCCTACGCATACCATCTGTATATTCATAGCGTTTTTCGCTCCTTAAACTCTGCTGTTATGTCGTTCATTCTAACATTGTACCGCCACCAATTAAAGGACATACCCAGACCCGCCCCGCCTTCCTACAGCAAGCTCCCTGTATTTCCTTGTCAACGCAAAAGCCAGCAGAGCATTAGAGTTTGAGATTGCCAACTCATTTACTTCTAAGCTTGTTCGACTGTGTTTGACCAACTTACAGCGATTATCGAAAAAAAGAGCCGCTCTCTGAGAGTGACTCTTCTCTTCGTGTCTATTTTAAAAAGACCGGCAGCTCCTTCAGCGCAAACATCATCGTGCTATCCATCCGTTCCAGCTCTACGGAGTAATTACGGCGATATTCGGGGTAACGATCCAGCAGGGTCTGGAGGGCAATCCGGGACTCCATCCGCGCCAGCTGTGAGCCCATACAGTAGTGGATGCCGCTTCCGAGGCCCAGATGCGGGTTCGGATTCCGGTGGATGTTGAATACGTCCGGCTGCTCGAACACATCCTCGTCATGATTGGCCGAAGCCATCCAGATATAAACGAACTGTCCCTGCTTCAGCTCCTGCCCGCGCAGCACCGTGTCCTGCTTCACGCTGCGGAACATCAATTGAACAGGTGAGAAGTAACGGAAGACTTCTTCGATTGCCCCTGGAAGCAGCGTTGAATCTCCAAGTACCTCTGCACGGACCTCAGGCAGGCTGTCAAAGGCAAGCACCGCCGATGAGATCAGATTGGTTGTCGTTTCATTACCCGCTACGAGAAGGAGAATACAGAACCCGATAATCTCCAGGTCGGTGAGATGTTCATTGTCGATACGCGCCTCCACCAGTTTCGTAATCAGATCGTCCTGGGGATGACGACGGCGATTCTCCGCGATTTCGGAGAAGTATTCGCTCATCTCACGCTGACACTGATAATAAGCATCCCCATTGTTACCTACCAGGGCGTCCGACCACGCCTTAAATCGCTCCCGGTCCTCCATCGATACGCCGAGCATCTCGGCAATCACCGTGATCGGCAGCGGACTTGCGAGATCGGCAACGATATCCATCTTCCCCTTCTTCTCCGCTTCGTCCAGCAGGGATGTCGTGATCTCCTGGATCTTGGGGGCAAGCGATTCTATGATACGAGGCGTAAAAGCATGGGATACCAGCTTACGCAGCTGACGGTGCTTCGGCGGATCCTGCCGCAGGATGCTGGATTCAATCGGGTCATCGGAAGAAGAGGACCCTTGAGAAGAGAACACTTCGTAATTCGTGAAGACGGCTTTAACATCCACGTATTTATAAACGTTCCAGCCTCCATTACCCTCAATTGCCTCCACCGGAGATTCCGTCCGCATCTGGCGGAACCATTCCAGCGGAAGTAAACCGTTCTTATTCCATTCCATGCTTAACACCTTCGCTTTCCATCGCTAATTTGAACTGACTGGTCAGTTATACATACTTAAAAAAAGAAGGCCTTGCTTATTCAAGCGATATAAACAGGCCTTGGGTAATCATCGTGAAGGCAAACCGCTCCAGATCCTCGCGTGAATACGTACCCTGATGATTCAGGTAATAATTACATGTGCTCTCCAGCGTTCCGACAATACTGGCAGCGGCCAGATTAGGATCAACGGCACGGCACAGGTTCTCTTCGCACTGACCTTCCTCGATGATGCTTGCCAGGAAGCTTAAATACTTCCGTTTCAGCTCCTTCAACTCGTCCAGAACATCCTGCTCGATGCCGTTCGAAATCTCATTAAATACGATGTGCGAGAAATGGCGGGATTCGAGAAACAGATCCAGATGATGGCGAATCGTGCGCTCAATCTTCTCCTTCATTGGCAGGGAGGAATTCAGGTCTGCCTCCGTCCGCTGCATAATATCTTCGAAGCCCTGCTTCACCACCGTCTTGAAGAGCTGGGATTTGCCCGGGAAGTTATAGTACAGAGTCCCCTTGGCAACCTGTGCGCGGGCGGCAATCTCGTCCATGCTTGCGCGGTGATATCCGTTCTCGGAGAATACTTCAATGGCTGCTTGGATAATTTTATCTTTGCTCACAATCGAATCGGCCCTTTCACAACTAAATTTCAGATCACCGTTCTTATTCTGACTGGTCAGTTCAAAAATAAGATACCATGCTGGCAAAAATTAGTCAACCGAAGGCATGGCCCTACTTATACCGAAATCTCAATCTCCATATAATTCGATTCTTATGCTGATTTCCGTGGTATCCTATACATATGGCCTAATACAGTGTATATTTCAACAGTGCTGGTAAACAATCAGCATATAGGGACAAGAATATACCGTAACGGAGTGATGGGTTGAGTAAATCCAAGGGCAAGGGCGGAACAGGCAGAGGCACAGGCAAGAAGGGCTGGAGCCGCTGGGATGCAAGTGCGAGAAGAGCGAAGAGTAAACCCAAACCTTATACCAGTAAAGGGGCCAAGCAGGCAGACGGTACATCGGAAGCCGAGAATCATAAAGGTACCCCGAAATGAACATATGGTACAGATCGACCTGATACATCATATTGAAGGAGATGAACAGATTGGACAGTCAAGAATTAATAACGGACATGCCCGAGAATTACGAGGAGCTCAAAAGCTCCGCCAACCGGAATGCCAATTGGAGAGAACGGTTAGACGCGGTGGAAGCGTTGGGAAATTGGAAAAATCAGAAATCCATTGATATTTTGCTGCATAGACTGAATACGGATGCGGTTTATCAAGTGCGAGAGGCAGCCTATCGTAAACTCCTGGCCTTTGGTGAGGACGTGCAGATGCCGGAAAGACCCAAAGGCGAACTGATGAAGGACGTTTCGAAGGTGTTGCTCCGCATTAAAAAAAGCCTTCCCCGTGACCACACGTATGAAGACTTCAAAGAGAAATTAAAAAAGATGAGAATCGACATCTACGATACGTACGAAGGTGACAAGGGCGATGACTTTGATCACTGGCTGGAACAGACTTGGTCTTCATTATTAAGAAGATAACAAGGCATCAAGCCTTCCGGAGCTGACTCTGTATATGAGAAATCCGGTTATGTTATACTGAACACAAATATTAGTTATAGGAGTGGTACTCTGAGAAAGCAAAAGCCCATGTCGTTTGATGATCTGTTGAAGGAATTACAAGGCCAAAAATCGGTACAGGAGGATCCGGATAACATCTCTCTGGAAAAGCTGTTCAATGAATCGTTTATGCGTAAACATTCATCGCACAGCAGTTTTGGAGATTTTGTGGTAAAAGGTAACTTCCAAGTGGAAACGCACGAAGATATCGATAACATTCCGGATGAACTGTTTGACCGTCATGTTTCAAGAGAAACCGATTTCCCAGATTGGAAATCGATGCTAGAGCAGGCAAAAGCCGATCACGCTGCGGCCATTAAGTAAATCATGATAATGTCGCTGCAATGACGCAGCTATGATCAGGGGCCGTTGGCCCCTTTTTCTATTTCCATCCGTTAGATGTGGAATGCATTCGACATCGTCTTCCTTACTTCGACTCGGACTTGGATTCCGATTCCGATTCGGTTTCCGTCTCCGCCTTCTCCCTGAACCTCTTGTAGAGCTTCGTAATATTCGCCGTATTGATCTCGATGTTGTGCTCGTAAGCGTATTTCACTGCATATCCCAGTGCCAGGGTAGTGGCACCCGCTACCGTTGCTCCGGCGACCGACCCCGCTCCAGGGAAGACCTTCACAATCTGTCGAAAAATACTCTTGCCGATATTCCCGAATATCGTGGCAATGACCAGCTCCTTCGCCGTCTCCTTGCTGATCGGCCTATTGTACAGCACCGCAAGCCTGGTGAGCAGACTCACCTGAATGCCGGTGATCGGAATGATATCCGACCCCGGAATGGGTGATGCGCCTACCGCTCCTGCCGAGATCGAGGCTCCGATGATCCATCCGTTGGCAGTCGCTGACTTCTCCTTGATACTTTTGGCAAAGAGAATGTCTTTAGACTTTTTTTTAAGCATCTCCAGAATGCTGCTCCGCAGTCGGTCAATGTTCTCTCCCGTCCGTGAAGATACCGGCGCAACCTCATAATGCCCACCGGTTTCCTTCTTAATCCGTGCTACCAGGCGGTCGATTTCATCTGCAGCGTCTATTTTGTTCAGCACGATCAAGATGTTCGAGTTCACGTCCTGAATCTTCTCGAAGGACGTCTTCTCCGCCTCGGAGAAGACCGTACCCGCAGCGTTCAGGAAGAATAGAACGATATCCGCTTGTTTATAGTATTTCAAGGTGATCTCCGAGTTCGCGATGTTCACATCATTCAACCCGGGTGTATCCATGAAGTAAATATGCTCCTTGTACTTATGCGGTTTAATTTCCGTCGTTTCTCCAGGCTCTGCCCCGACACCAGCGACCTCTTCACCGACGATCCGGTTCATGGTGGAGGACTTGCCTGTATTCACATCACCAATCAGAGCGATGAGAATTTCCTCCTTCAGCTGTCGGTTGATGTCATCCATTTCCTTCTCATAGGCCTCATCGGCTGCCCGACGGATCTCGTCTTCCCATGATCTTCTGTAGTCACCCATTTCTGATCGTCTCCATTCACGCTAGGTTACCCGCGCCTCCGTGTAATCTATACATCCATCATACACTACGGAGGACTGTCCATCGAAGCTTTGTTTCTTCTATTCACTTCAACATCTCTTTAAACAAAAAAAGCGTGAATTCATCACGCTTTCTCATTTGGATTATTTATTTAATTTAAATATTCACGTTACACAACTAAAAACTCAGCATGCTTCTCGCACTCCGCGCACTTCACCGGTGGGTCCCAGTCCGAAAACTCGGTCTCCTTCAGATCAACAATATCCGGGGCATCCTCATATTCATCCACGAAATTTTCGATCGCTAGTTCCACATGTTCCTTGCATACGACGTACATTCTATGCATCCTTTCTATCTTTCGCCTCATGTTGTGTTTTTCTTCAAACCAGTATAGCCACTCTTCTGTTCTACCACACTCTACGAGAAAAAGAAATGTTTTTAACCCATTTGCTCATCCCGGCCGTTTTTCAATCCACAAAAGCTTCCTATCTATCCATGGATTTCACATCCAAAGTCCTTATACCCACCATCATTTCGATGCAGACAGCAAAAAAAGAGCGTAATCCACGCTCTTCTTCGCAGCCGTTTCACGGCTCGTATCTAACCTTTTTCAATCTCTCTATATTGGATATTATTCAACGCTAACCATAATATATACCCATGAACCTACTGCATTAAACAATGGACAAGCACATTTACTCCAAAAAATCAGCAGTGACTTGGGCCAACCAAGTCAACCAATCCAGCCTGCATTATTCTCCAGGCTTCTCTTCCAGCATCACCTTCAGCGACTGCAGCTTGCCGTCACGATAGAAGGTCACGTCCAGGTCTTTGCCCACTTTCGTGTTGAGGTAGAGATGCTTACGCAGCTCCAGCGTTGTCGTGATCGGTTTGCCGTCCAGTTTGATGATCACGTCGTTCAGCTGCAGGCCGGCATCCAGCGCAGGTCCAAGCGCATCGAGCACGACCACGCCTTCGGTTACCGTCTTCGGCAGCTTGAGGTTCTCCTTCTCCTTCTTGCTCAGTGGAGCATACGGGTTACCCAAGTCCACGGTGTATACGCCAAGATAAGGGCGTGCAATATGCCCCTTCAGCATTAGCTCGGTTACAACCTCCGTAATTTCATTGACCGGAATTGCAAACCCAAGCCCTTCTACGCCGGTGTCCGCAATTTTCATCGTGTTGATGCCGATAACTTTACCATTCAAATCCACCAAAGCGCCCCCGCTATTCCCCTCATTAATGGCAGCGTCGGTCTGAATGACCGCCTGCTCCCAATCGTAGATGCCGTCCTGGTTCAGGGATACCGGTATCACACGGTTCGTGTAGCTGACAATCCCGGATGTGAGCGTGTCGCCCAGGCCCAGCGGGTTGCCGATAGCGATGACCGTTTCGCCTAGTCGAAGCTTGGAGGAATCCCCAAACTCTGCGACCTCTCCGATGCCTTTACTGTCAATCGACAGAACAGCAATATCGCTAACTTTGTCTGTTCCGACCAACGTCGCCTTCTTCTTCTCGCCGCCTACCAGCACAACCTCAAGGGAAACGGCACCTTGAACCACATGGTTATTCGTAATCACGAAGGCTTTGCCTTCAAGTTTCTTGAAGATAACGCCAGAGCCCAGGGTGTCTTCCTGTGAACTGCCGAAATCATTTCCGAAATCAAAATCCTCACCGAAGTCGAATCCCTCCGGAAGCTCAAAGTCTCCCTCTTCCTCTGGCAGGGTACCGAAATCCTCTTCCAACCCTTCTCCCTCAGGGCCTTCCTCTTCAGGCACCGCGCTCTCTTTATGTGTCAGCACACTGACAACAACCGGTCGCACCTTCTGAGCAACGCTAATAATCCGTTCATAGGGATCCCCATCGGACGTGGACAGCTGATGGCTGCCATTAATCAGGGTAATCGGTGAAGAGGTTGCAGGATGGCCCGTTATGAAGCTGAACAGCATCACCGCAATCAGAGCACTGCACACCGAACTGATCGCGGAAATCTGGAATGTCGATAAACCCTTTTTACGGCGGGTCGTCCGCCACTTCGTTCGCTCAGGTCGGTCCTCGCTGGTATTTTTGCTCCGTCTGGAAATTTTAGTTGAATAGAAATCATCGTCAAATAATCCCATTGCGATCCCTCTCTCCCCTTGGTTGCTACGCGTCAAGATACTTTACCAGCTTCAGACCCTCCGCCATTACCGACTGACCTATGAAATCATCTTGTCGTCATAACAACCTGCCCTGTACCGAGTGTATCTAGATTCCTATGAAATCGGCAGCGTATCACCTGTTAAATATCTCTCTATTGTAAAGACTCTTCAGCGGCTAAAAAAGTTGCATTTTTGAGCATTCTGCTTGAACTTTTATCGAAATATGGCTTTACATTGAATATTTCAATCCATAGCCTGAAATGTAGTTCCAAAAAAGGTATGTATTGCCACCCAACAGTTCAAAAAAAACCCTGTATTCTTCTATTACCACAAACAGGGCGACTTAAGCGCAAAACATCTGTTTTTTCTAAAAAAAGATGGGAAAACCTGGGCTGTCCGCATTTTAGAAATGCAAACTCCCTGGTACTTATTCGATGCAAGTGCTTAACAGAAGCATTCAGACCTTCTAGGTTTCTATTGTACCACACGAACAGAGGTTCACGTCAGCTTTCTTTAATAAAAACAAATGCCAAATTGATGGCAATTTTGAGAGTCAGTACAATGAGAGATTCTTCATTTCATAACAACGAATAGCCCGGATGAACCTATTAACCTTGTATACGTGCAGACAACCAAATGGTTCCATTATGCAGGCATTTTCTTCAATCCAACTTTTCTCTTCCGGCATATCCGCTATTCCTAGCAGCCTACTGCCCTCATTCGCGCATTCCCCCCTTAAACAGGATACCGGACAATTATGTAAAGAAAATGGCAATATTGTCAGTCTCTCATGACAAATCGATCCAGTCCAGAACACAACGTTGAAGGGGCTCCGGCGACCCACACATCATTCCTATTTGGATTCCCCGCAACTTATTCTTCCTAAGCCACCCCTTGGAAAAATTCTTCCTGCTCCCCTCCGCTTGACCCCTGTAGACAAGATCGGCTTATCCTGTTTCCCTATTAAAAAAACCAGAAACCCTATCACATATGGTAGGGTTTCTGGTTGAAGATGAATCCAGCTTATGCGCCCACTACTGACAAGATAATAGGCTCTCCCCGCAATTAAGCGAGCACGGCATCCATCACCCTTCGTAAGAAACGGCGGTAGTCCGCTTCATAGGCCACATTGATCTCGGGCAAATGTTCCCAAGTATGGTGATGGCGCGTATCCAAAATCGTCATGCCCAGGGTTAATTCCCCCTTCGTCTCGATCCCGACCTTGCCCTTCACGTATTGAATCAAGGAAGGCTCGATTACTGCGGCGACAGCCATCGAATCGATGAGCACGCAATACGATTCAAAACCGCGTCCCAGCACGAATTGAATCATGTTATGCAGGAAATCCGCCTCGCGGTTTTGAGACTGCTTCAGCTCGGCAAGCTCACTCTCCGTAAAGTTCACGTCAAAATGAGTAGCAACGTCCAATCCGATGGCATACAGCGGCACGCCTGAGTTAAATACGATCTCTGCAGCTTCCGGATCCACGTACACATTCCACTCACTCTGCGGATTATCGCCGGTAGCGTTAGCTGTTGCATATCTATTAAGACCATAGGAACCGGCAATCGCCGTGATCGAGCTGATCATCGGTTTGATCTCCGGTGCAATCATCATGGCCAGCGCCACATTGGTCAGGGGACCCAGCGCCAGAATATGAATATCTCCCTCATTCTTCTTGACCATCTCTATAATCATGTCAGCGCCATGCAGGCTTGACAGCTCCAGCTTCGGCGCCGGCAGATGATATTCAGCTTGTCCGTCCGAACCATGACTGAACGGATCGGAAGCCAGTGCCCGCACCAGCGGTTTCCCCATGCCTTTAGCCACAGGGATATCGATCTTCCCAAGCAGCTCCATGACTTTCAGGGCATTCGTGCTAGTCACATCGATCGGATAGTTACCGGCTACCGTCGTAACGGCCTCTACCTGAAGGGCAGGGGATTTGATCGCCAAGATCAGGGCCAGGGAATCGTCCATTCCCGGATCACAGTCAATAATTACCTTTTTCATTGAACTCTTCCTCTCTCCATACGAAAAAATATTACTTTACACTTCCCTGGGTGAGACCGCTCACCAAATAGCGCTGGAACACAATCGTTAGTACAATAACAGGCAGGCTAGATATCAAGCCGCTGGCCGACATCAGCCCCCGGTCCAGTCCGCGTTCGCTCACGAAGGTGCTGGTCAGAACCGGCATCGTCTTCGTATGGGCGCCCGACAGCGTCACCGCGAACAGGAACTCATTCCAGCAGAAGATGAAGCAGATCAGCCCCGCTGCCGCAATGCCCGGCATGACCACCGGCAGCACGATGCGGAAGAACAATCCGATGCGGGAACAGCCGTCAATCATCGCCGCCTCCTCCATCTCCACGGGCAGCTGGGCGAAGAAGGAACGGAGCAGCCATATGATTAGCGCCATATTCAGCGCAGAATAGGTAATGATTAAAAGAACATACGTATCCAGCAGATTTACGCGGTAAGCCAGCAGGAAGATCGGCACAATCACGACAACGGGCGGAATCATCCGCGTCATCAAGAGCAGATTCGGCAGCAGCGGGCCCCCGGTACGGAAGCGTTCAATCGAATAAGCCGCAATCGCACCGATAACCACGGTGGTCAACGTGGCAATGCCGGAAATCAGCAGGCTGTTCACCAGGCTTGTCACAAAATCTGGATTCTGAAACAGGGTCAGGTAACTGTCAAAGACCGGCTGCTCCGGGAACCAGACTGGCGGAATGGCCATCTGGTCAACAGGGCGTTTAATCGATGTCAGCGCCACCCATACGATCGGCAGCATGAAGAAGAGGAAGAACAGGAGAAGTATCCCTGTTTTGAATCCCGTAAACAGATGGTCTTTCAGTTTTCGGCTATTCATCGCTTCTTCCCTCCCCGGCTAAGCATATAAAGCGCGCCGAATATGACCACGGCCAGCAGTATCATCACGGCAGTGGAGACAGCCGACGCATATCCCATGTCATAGCGGCTAAATGCGATTTTATAGTTGTATACAGACACCAGCTCGGTTGCCGTGCCCGGTCCGCCACTGGTTAGAATGTAGACCAAGTCGAAGGTCCGGACGGCGTCCATCGCCCGCAGCACGGCTACGGACAGCAAAGCCGGGGCAACCAATGGCAGGGTCATCGACCAGAAGGTCTTCCATCTGGAAGCCCCGTCCATCTGGGCGGCCTCGTACACATCGTCCGGGATCCCTTGAAGGTTAGCGAGTACCATAATCATGACAAACGGACTCCACTGCCACACGTCCGCCAGAATGACCGAGAACATCGCCCAGCCCGGATCGGTCAGCAGCTTCGATGTATCGAAGGGAATATGCAGAAATTTAAAGATGGGTCCTAGCGGCGTAAATTCTGGAAGCAGGAACAGCCTCCAGGCTACCCCGACAACAACCGGAACCATCATCATAGGGACCATAAAGGCAACTTTGAAGAATGACTTCCCCCACACATGACCCTTCAGCAGCAGGGCCAGCATCGTTCCCACGATCATTTCCGCGGCAACGGCACCTACCGTGAACTGGACACTTCTCCATAATGAATTCATGAAGGTGGTGTCCGCCAGAAGCCTTTTGAAATTATTGAGTCCAATAAATTGGATGCCCAAATCCGGTCGCTGTAGCGGGTAGGAGAAAAAACTGAGTCCCAGTGCTGCCAGAATCGGAATCAGCAGAACCAGAACGATGATCAGAATGCCCGGCAAAACGAACCATAGTCTTTCACGTGGTTGAGATGGCATTGTTCTTTAACCGCCTTACGTTAGAGAATATAGAGAAAGGAAGGGTGCCCCTTCCTTTCTCTTAGCAGCGAACTGCTGTCATTCCTGTATGATCCTTAGTATCCTCGCGATTTCATCAATTCATTGAATTCGGTTTCCGCCTCTTTCAGGGCATCCTCGGCAGCTCGTTCGCCGAACAAATATTTCACGACGGCATTCGGCAGAATTTCGCCTGTAATCGTCGAACCTTCCGGAATGAGCGGCAGCGTCTCCAAGCGGAAGGAATTCATGATGTCCGCATGCGGCTCATAGAAGCTGTATTCCGAAGCCAAACTTCCAGTAAGTGCCGAAGTACGGGCAGGAATGTTTCCTACCGGCGCCGCTTTCTCCATCATTTCCTGGCTGGTTGCGAACTCCATCCATTGGAAAGCGGCTTCCTGATTGTCGGAATGCTTGGTCATGACAAAGCCGTATGGCAGATAGAAGCGTTTAATGTCGCTCGTATTGTCGTCATTTGCCGGAATTGCAGTGAAGCCAACCTTACCGGCAATAGTGGATTGATTCGGATCCTGCGCCATTTGCGCTACCGTAGTGGCCATCTCCGCCATCGCGCTGCGTCCTTGCAAAAACTCGGAGGAAGCATCCGACCAACCATACTGTCTGGCCGCAGGAGAAGCATACTGGAACAATTCCTTGAAGTCATTCAGCGCTTTGATACCCGCTTCATTGTTAAATTGCTGTTTATAATTGTCGTCGTATAAGTCGCCGCCGTAGTTAAACAGACGGTTGTAGAACGCAAAACCGGACAGAATGCTATTCTCGCCCATCAGAGTCACACCGTACAGGTTCTCGTCCGGACGGTTGAAGAATGCCGCGATATCCTTGTACTGCTGCATCGTCTGCGGCGGCTGAAGCTCATAGCCATACTTGCCCTGAAACGCTTTCTTCTCGGCCGCATCTTCAAACAGGTCGGTCCGATACAGAATACCGTGCGTTTCATTCATATAAGGAAGGAAATACAGCTGTTTGTCGGCACCGAAATAAGCGTTGTCGATTCCCGGAAAATCATCCAATTCCAGCTCGTCCAGCTTGGCCTGCTCCGTGGCAATCGGAACGATATAGTTCGCCAGTTGGAATTCAGGCACCCAGCCGATCGGGATGTACGCCAAATCGAAATCGACCTGTTCGGATACAAATTTTAATTTAAGCTGTTGTTGATATTGGTCGTAAGGAAGTTCCACGACATTCACTTTCACGCCGTACTTTTCCTCGAAGTCAGGGATGATGCTCTTGAACGCATCCGCATGGGAACTGGTTTCCGCCATAATCGTCAGGGTCTTCGAACCTGATTTCTCCCCCGATCCACCCGTACTGCTTCCAGCTCCAGACCCGGAACATGCGGAGAGCAATAGTGAAACCATGAGTAATGCCGCTAACATTGTAAAACTTCTCTTTTTAGAAAATACCATGATAAGCCGACTCCCCCGTTTTTCTCTATAGTTTGTTAGTTCCTAACCTATAACCTGTAACGAAAATAACAAAAATACCGACAATAGAATAGAAACGTCCCCCTAAAGCATAAGATGACACGCCTTGTCGAATTGTCATAATAGGAACTAACTGATAGGATAATAACAATAAAATAAGCGGGATATCACCCGAATTCGGTCATCTTTTTATAATAATCGGCTAATATTTAGCCACAAGGAGGGGAATTATGAACCGGTTGCTGTTTCTTTTCCATACTCACCATAAAAAAGACACCTACATTCAGCTGCATCAGCATAAATGCTATGAACTTGTTTATTACTTTGGCGGAAGCGGAAATACGCGGATCGGAACGACCAATTTCACCTTCAAACCGCATACCTTCGCCCTCGTCTCTCCGCATACCCTGCACGATGAGAAGCATACCTCCGATTCGGAGCTGCTCTTTATCGGCTTTCTCTGCGAACAGGAAGAGGTCATCCGCAATTTGAACAAAGTCATTGAGGATGACGATAAACATACGATCCAGCAGCTGATTCTGAGGATGGAATATGAGTTTACCTCCCAGCAGGAGGGATATTATGAGATGCTCAATCTGCTCGTCAGCGAGTTGACCACGCAAATTCAGCGTCTGGTAGGTCTGAACAAGCATCTCCAGCCGGTTGAAGGACGGCTTAAATACGCCATCAATTATATGGACGAGCATTTTCAGCAAAAAATTTCCGGCGAATCATTAGCCAGCATGTCCGGGTACAGTTACGAGCGCTTCCGCCATTTGTTTAAGGAAACAACCGGCGTCTCTCCCCAGCACTATTTGCTGCGCAAACGGCTGGATCATGCCAAGTCCCTGCTGCTGCACACGGAAATGACCATCTCGCAAGTGGCTAACGATTCGGGATTCGTCAAGGACTCCCAGTTCTGTGCTGTATTTAAGCGGGAAACCGGGGTTACCCCGATGACCTTCCGTAAACAACCCAGCCTCTAATACGAAGTACATCTGAGGTATACCTCTATGTTTATATGGTGGGTAAGATTTCGTCAGATAATGAATGCAAGCGATGCTCTGATTCTGTCTTATGTGAAGAATTTTCCACCTCTCCCACGACCCCATTCTCTTCAGCTCTTCCCATAGTTGAACTGGTTAGGTTATCCATTCATCTGTAGGTGACCTGCAGGGAATGTTATGAAGGGGAAACCATACTGTAAGGAGGGGTTATGGAATGGCTAGAAGATCAAGGCGGCGCCGGAGTCCCGAAATGCAGCAGTTCATGACCAACGTCATGCGGGAGGAAGGCTATCAAGTAGACCCGCAGAGACAGCAGGACGTCAAATATGAGGTGGCCAAGTCACTTGGTGTTCCGCTGAAGCCGGGCGACAACAGAGATCTGACCACCGAGCAGGCCGGTAAAGTCGGCGGTGCGATTGGCGGTTCCATGGTCCGGGAGATGGTTCGTATGGCGCAAGAGAGTCTCAGCAAGCGTTAGAACGAGCCTTGTTTCTTGGAATATGGTATTCCTTAAACAGCAAAAACAGCTCCATATCATAGATCCCTATGACGGTGGGGCTGTTTTTGTAATGCCTGTATAATGATAAATAATATATGATGGCTTCGAAAATAAATTTCCTACGGTAAACCTGTCGTTGCCTAAACTACTCTCCCACCTTATCCCAAGGGGTCGGACGGTCATAATACGTATCGCACAATTTAAACTCGCTATCCTTAAAGAAGCAGCCGCGGTCCTCCATCGTATCGCGTACGGTCATTCTCGCCAGCTCCATCATGTTGTGATCGAGGCTGAGATGAGCAAGATATGTACGTTTGGTATCTCCCGTCAACAGCTCGCTTAAGGCATCGCCTGCCGAATTATTCGATAAATGCCCCATGTCGCCGAGAATCCGGCGTTTGGTATTCCACGGATAGCGTCCCATCCGGAGCATCTCAATATCGTGATTGGCTTCCAGGACCAGGACATCCGATCCATCCAGCGCTTTCTTCACCTTATCACTGACATAACCGAGGTCCGTAGCGACGCCCAGCTTCTCGTCGCCGTCATAGAAGCAATAACCGACCGGTGCCGCAGCGTCATGGGATATTTCAAACGGCTCCACCCGCAGCGTGCCAAAATCCTTGACCTCATGACTCTCCAGCACAATCCGGTTCTCTTCCGCAATCTTGCCCAGCGACTTGCTCATCGCTTCCCACGTCTTCTCATTCGCATAGATCGGCAGATTGTATTTGCGTGCCACTGCGCCAAGCCCACGGATATGATCCGAATGCTCATGCGTGACCAGGATCCCGTCGATTTCTTCTCCCATCATTTCGCGTTCCTTCAACAGCTCATCAATGCGCTTTGCACTTAATCCCGCATCAATCAGCAGTGTCGTATCCTCATTGCGGACAATGGTCGCATTGCCCGTTGAGCCGCTCGACAGCACGGAAAATGAAATCCCCATAGTCTTGTTACTCCTTTGTCGTATCGCTTTTTGGCGTCAGCACGTCCCCGCTGATGCCTTGTACATAGATCATCTCGCCATGATCCAATGTAAACCGCCAGGTTGGTGCTGCTAACTGATCCTCCGTATTAAACAACTGTCCATAATAGCCAAGCTGAATGTCCCTTACCGCCGAATCAGGCGGGATGAAATTACGTTCAATAAGTGTCTCCAATGCCTTCGATGCGGGCAGAACCTTCTGCTCCACCATATCGCTGCTTGGCAGAATCTCAAACACGGGTACGCGAAACGCATGGATCTTCTGGGATTCATGGATAAAATCCAATTCCACATTAAACAGCGGCCATTCCTTCTGCACCAACGGTCGGAATACGAAGACGTTCTCCTTATCCGATGGCTCATCATGGCGATAGTTCCCAAGATCCGCGATCTTGCCTTCCAGCGCATTCCGCAATTCTTTCTCATCGGCATAAATCAGCTTGGTATCCACCGGCTGCTCCAGCCCTACCGGCTCTCCCTGGGCTTCCGCGCTGTAGATATAATTAATCTTTGGCAGCTGCGGCGTTTCTGTTGGAATCGGACTCAGCAATTGAATCCCATTCTCCTCCATCACCTGCTGGGTGCTCTCGGAAAGCGAGGTGAAATCCAGATTGGAGCCGACCTGCTCGCGGTAATCCATCCAGAGCTGATAGCCCAGCACCAGATTAAGCAGCAAAAACGCGTAAATCAATACATTTTTGGCACGGCCCCAATCCATGATCATCCCTCCTTGTGATTCAATTTCCATCTTCAACATTTATTCGAGTGTGATAACTGACCCGTTCTGGAGCTCCAAGGCCCATACCGGCTTCAACAGCAGCCCTTCTCCCGTCAGCACCGGTAAATAAGCAGGATCCAGACCCATAACCATATTTTTCTCCTCGATATAAGGCTTCAGCTTCGCTTCCAAGGCCTCGCCCCCTGTCAGCTTCACCATCTGCTTCTTCAAGGCAGCAGACTCAAGATATAAGAGCGAGCGCTCATACGAGGTGACTGTTCCCTGCTGTAAATCCAATTCCATGACGCCATACTGAAAGCCTGGTGTATTCAGGATCGGGTATCCGCCATAGTACTGCTGGAATTTGACCAGCGTCCGATCCTCGGATTCACCCGCCTTAGCCAGCCTGTACGTGCCATTCCAGCCCCCGTGCTGATTCACGAAATCGATGGCGGACAGCACGTCCTTGCCGGGGCTGCTCTCACCGGATGGCGGCGCAGCCGGATCGGTATAACTGACCCATTTCTGCCCCTGATCTACCTGCAGGCTCCGCTTACTGTCCGTATAAATCTCGGACCCGTCTTTTTCCCGGATGTTGCGGGTGATACTAGGGTCAAAGAACAGACTTCGCTGCATCTGCTCTACCGTATATTCGCCAATCGGCAGTTCAATGCTGACCATATTCAGTTCCTTCTCCGGGGTATAATACCGGCCATTCACCATCTTATACGGTGTCCAGCTCAGCCCGAAGTCCACCAGTTGATCCACGTCCTGTACGGTCAAATCCGCCTGCGCAGCTTCATAAACGACATCGCCCTTCGTACTGAAAAACATCACATGAATCTTCGCTTCGCCTTCCACGCTGTACAGCCATATTTTATTGATGCTCTCCCCTTCAAACAGGGAATCCGGAACGATCTGCATCACTCTCTGGAGCAGGGTAACCGGAATGCCGGAATCAAAGCTCAGCTCAATGCCCCGATTCTCGGAGCGAACCTTGGCCCAATCGATGTTACTGACCATCCGTCGCTGGAAATTATCAAAGGTTCGGCCTTTAAGCCGGTTATATACGAGATTGTAGAACGTATCATTCGGATAGAACACCGTATGTTGGTCTTCGCCCAGATGAATAATCATCTTGTCGGGAAAGAGCAGATTCTCAGCCTTTTCCTCCGGGCCCATTTCCTCGGTTCGGATATAGGCGTTCTTAGATTGCACAACCGAATCACTGCCTGGAAAGCGGAAAATCAAAACGTAACTCTGCAGCAAACTGCCAACGACCAACACAACCAATAGAATGGTCTTTAATCGTTCCTTCACGTTAACGCCCTCCCCTCATAATCCAGGGGCAAGGTGAAGGTCACCGTGGTGCCTTTCTCCAGCTCGGAATGAAGCGTAATAAAACCTCCATGTGCCCTGACAATTTCCCGGGCAATGGATAGACCGAGCCCCGTTCCGCCTAAATTGCGAGTCCGGGCCTTATCTACCCGGTAGAAGCGCTCGAAGATCCGGTCAAGATCCTTCTTCGGAATGCCGATCCCGGTATCCTTTACCGATAAGGACAGCATGCCTTCCTCCGTAATGCTTGCATCCATGGTGATTGTGCCTCCGTCTGGCGTATATTTAAGAGCATTAGATATCAGGTTGTCGAGAACCTGATCAATGCCATCCCGGTCCAGCATAGCTGTCGATACGCCCGGTTTCACCTCAATAATGGTACGGATATGCTTTTGCTTCATTTGGAAAGAGAAACGGTCCTCTACGTCCTCCAGCATCTCCACAATGTCCGTTGGCTCCTTATGCAGCGCAGCCTCCTTGGAATCAAGCCGTGACAGATGCAGCAGGTCCGTTACCAGCCGGATCATCCGGCCGGTCTCATTCTGAATGACGCCGACAAATCGCGGCCCCATCTGTTTATCCTCCAGCGCCCCATCCTCGAGCGCCTCGGTATAACTCTTGATGGTTGTCAGCGGCGTGCGCAGCTCATGGGATACATTCGCCACGAACTCCCGCCGGGATGCTTCCAATTTTTCTTGCTCTGTAACGTCTTGCAGCACCGCAATCGTACCAGTGATGCCGATCTCCCGCCGGTGAATCGGAGTAAAGGTCACACGCATCATGAACGGTTCGCTGCCCTCGTGCGGCACAATCTCCAGCAGTTTGGAATCATGACCTTCGCTGAGCGCCAGCGCCTCCGACTCGGACTCCTCAAGACCCAGTAGGGACACGATATCGTGTCCTGCCAGCTCTTCCCCCTCCACGCCCAGCATTTCGCCGGCGCGCCGGTTCATTAGAATGACGCGTCCCGCTTCATCGGTTGCGATAACGCCGTCGCTCATATTGGTCAGAATCGAAGCAAGCTTCTCTTTCTCTTCTTCGTTCTGTGAGAGGGCTTCGCGCAGACGGCTGGTCATATAGTTGAACGCCTGGCTGAGCTGGCCGATCTCATCGCTGCCGAACACTGGCGTTTTCTCGGTAAACCGGCCATCCGCGACAGCCCGGGCATGCTTGGTCAGCTCCTTGATCGGATGGGTAATCGTATGTGACAGGATTACGCCAAGCACCGCCGTCAAACCAAGGGCCAAGAGAATGCCCGATATAAAAATATTGTTGATCCGCTGCATCGTGCTGTACAACTCGCTCATGCTGGCTACGATATAAATCGCACCGACGATTTTCTCGTTGTACATGACGGGCTTGGCCACAACTTTTTTGCGGATATTATCATCATCGATGATATACTCTTCATTATCCTGTATTCCCTGCAAGGCCCGGCTGACAACCGTCTGCGTGTTCTTGGTGTTCACATAATCAGCGTGGGAGGGCAGCGAGGTCGTCAGTACCCGCCCGGTGGGATCCAGCACTTGGATCTCGGCTCCGTTCAGATTGAACAAATTGTTCACCATGACACGCAGGCTCTCATACGGGTCCTCCTCCGTATCATTCTCGCCACCAAGAGTTTTGGCTGCCAGAACCGACATCAGCTCTGCGCGCTCCTGCAAATCCTTCGTGAAGTTGCTGGTCAGCGAATTCTTCATCGCACTAACAAAATACACCCCGATCAGCTGCATCGCGATCAGAATGAGAAGGACATAGATGATGATGACCTTCGCCTGAATGGTGCGGAAGAAGGACAACCACTTCATTACAGGCCTCCGTTTTTAGCGCTGCGCATCAGGTAGCCTAGTCCGCGCCGAGTCAGGATATATTCCGGCTTGCTCGGATTCTCTTCAATCTTCTCGCGAAGTCGGCGAATGGTAACATCCACAGTCCGCACATCGCCAAAGTATTCAAAACCCCATACCGCCTGCAGCAAATGTTCGCGAGTCATCACTTTGCCGGCATTACGGGCCAAATAATACACCAATTCATATTCGCGGTGCGTCAGATCAAGCGCTTCCCCGCTTTTGTATACCATGTACATATCGGTATCAATAAACAGCTCAAACAGCCGCAGGCCTTGTCCGCCTGCACTTGTGTCGCCTGTGTTATCCGCTGAGTTGTCCGGCTTCTGCTGACGGCGCAGATGCGCCTTCACGCGTGCCAGTATTTCTCTGGTGCTGAACGGCTTCGTCACGTAATCATCCGCGCCAAGCTCAAGTCCAAGCACCTTGTCGATCTCCCCGTCCTTTGCCGTCAGCATGATAATCGGGATCTGCAGGTTCGCGGCACGTACCTCGCGGCACACATCCATTCCGTCTTTTCCGGGCAGCATCAAATCAAGCAGCATTAAATCCGGCCGCTTCGTGAGTGCAATCTCTACCGCGCTAATGCCATCAAAAGCGCAGATGACCTCATAGCCCTCTTTTTCCAAGTTAAACTTTAAAATATCGGCGATGGGTTGTTCGTCATCCACCACCAGAATGGTTCCCTGCATTGTCCTGTTCACCTCATACCTTCACTTAAAGTGGATGTTCAAAAAGCCCCCCTTTGATCACGAAGCAGCACCAGTAGCCCACTCGACATCGAATCTTGAATTCAGCCGGGCTTTCCGGTGCTCACGTACCCAAAACGTACGCTCCGCTCCTAATCCCTAGCTTCATCCAACCTTCTCGGTGCTGAAAGTTTGACTTTTTGAACTCACCACTTAAACGGTCTTCCTCCCATTTTACCACACCTGCCGCCGCTACACACCCACAGCTCCTAACAGCTCACCTGATTCAGGGGGCGGCTACTTTAATGATAATCTTGAATGAATAACAGATCAGGCGTAAGAGAAGAGGACTCCTTTCGCTTTATGAGTGCGCGGATTAAAATGATGAAGATCGTGCTCTTGTAAAACCGTCTCAATAATTGAAATTAATAACTTTTCTGGATTATGATGGAATCATTCTTTAAGGGAGTTTCATCCGTTTTATTTAAGTTAAGAATGAGCGCTCAATCTATAAATACAGGAAGGAGTTATATAGATGGAAAGTACAAATATAGTTACTCATTTTAGACCCATATATATTCTGTTTATCCTCATTCTGATCATCTCATTGTTCATCATGATTTTTCGGAATCGCCATAAAATAATCAATGGCTTTACAATCGCAATAATTACCCTTATTAGTTTGGCAGTATCGGCTCATCTGACCTATCAAATAGGTTACCTTGCAGATGAATTAGGAACCAGCGGCGACGCTGTTTCCTTTATGATGTTTATTGCAGTAGTGATACTATCGTTGGTTAATCTCCTAGTCTACGCCTACAAAAGAGAATAATTCTTATCGAGGGACACCACTTGCGCCCCCACTGCAGACACTTTCCCGTTCTGCCCCGCCCACACCGCCTCCCTACGGCCGCCCCGATTCAGGGGGCGGCCACCCGCTTCGCAGCCTGGCCGAAATACGGGGATGGATTCGACAGATAAGGGAAAATATCTTGGAAGACGCCTTTGGGAGCCCTTTGTCCGGTCTCTTATTTAAAT
>NZ_JBMOSM010000018.1:0-95314 GCF_049316025.1 Paenibacillus sp. NPDC058898
ATTCTATATCTATAAGAAAAACGTCAATCGACGTACTTTCACAGTAGACAGACCGCATGTAGCGGAAGTTTTTCTTGCGAGATAAGGATGCTAAGCCTCGGATGTTTATACTTTCTTATCTCTTAAATCAAAAAACCGGAAGAAGACTTCAGTCTCTTCCGGTTTTTTTGCTGTATGATAATTTGCTCTTACCGCTGACCTGGACAGCCTGCCGCTCATGGGACCGCCACTTCTAGCTCCATTCAACGGACCGTTTTCCGAAGAATTGACGTGACCAAACATACAGCCAGAAATACCCGATAGCTGAAATGAGACACAGCTGATACTCTCCGATCGGCTTCATCCAGACGGCTATTCGTCTTGCAGGGCGGCTTGACGCTTGTAATGATCCTCGATTACCATGCAAGCCATCGCTTCGATCACGGGTACGACGCGGGGACAGATGCATGGATCGTGCCTGCCGATCGTCGCAATCTCCCGTTCGTTGCCGTCCACATCGACAGTCTGTTGAGGGATAGAAATGGATGAAGTCGGCTTTACGACGACTCGAAACACGATGTCCGCCCCAGTGCTGATACCACCGATGATCCCGCCGGCATGGTTCGTCCGGAACCCTCCTGCGTCCATCTGATCGTTGTGTTCACTTCCCCGCATAGAGGCCGCTTGGAAGCCCGTCCCGAATTCAATGCCCTTAATCGCGCCAACAGATAACATTGCCTTCGCTAACTCAGCGTCAAGCTTGTCGAATACGGGCTCCCCCAGTCCTGCGGCAATGCCGCTAATTCGACATTCGACGATCCCCCCGCAGCTGTCGCCTTCTTCTGCCAGTCGTTCGATCATCTCGATCATGCGAACGGCTGCTTCAGGATCGCACGCGCGAACGGCATTTTGTTCGATAGCATCGGCGTCGAATTGCTCACATCGGATGCCACCAATCTCCGTCGTATAAGCCATAATGGAGACGCCCCGACGTTCCAAAAGCTTGCGCGCCACTGCTCCGGCAGCCACTCGCGCAGCTGTCTCCCTTCCCGAAGCTCTTCCGCTGCCGCGATAGTCACGGATCTTGTATTTCTTTTCATAAGTGAAATCCGCATGCCCGGGCCGGTAGGCCGATTTGATTGTGTCGTATGCCGACGGGCGCATGTCGGTGTTATTAAGCATGATGCACAGTGGCGTTCCCGTCGTTCGCCCCTCGAAAAGACCGGATAAAATTCGTATCTTATCGTATTCCTTGCGAGGAGTTGTAACTGAGGATTGCCCGGGTCTTCTTCGATCCATCTGAATCTGAATGTAGGCCTCGTCCAGCTCAACGCCCGGTGTGACGCCTTCCAAAATGACGCCCACTGCTTCTCCGTGTGACTCCCCGAACGTAGTCATTTTTAACCGCTCTCCAAACGTACTCCCTGCCATGTCCATACCTCCCGAATACTTTCGATTCCTTCTCCTTCAGTTTAGAGGTATATTTGAAATAAATGAAATCGCAATATCGAAGAGTTCCCATAGAGAGGATTGATGACACATGATCGCAAACACGGAATGGTATCGAGTGTTCCTGCATGCGGCAGAGACTTCCAATCTGACGAAAGCTGCGCAAAACCTCCATATGACACAGCCTTCTGTGAGTTACGCCATCAAGCAGTTGGAAGAAGCACTCGGTGTAGGGCTGTTCGACCGGTTATCCAAGGGTGTCCGCTTAACGCAAGAAGGTCAGGCCTTGTATCAGCATGTAAGGCAAGCATTCGATGAACTTGATTCAGCCGAGCGCCGCTTGAAAAGGCTACAGCAGTTCAGCGAAGGCAGGCTGAGGATTGGCGCGAACGGGGCAATCCTCAAGGACTTTCTTCTCGCCTTGCTCGACCGATTCCATGTCCGCTATCCCGACATCCGTATTCAGCTGTCACAGGAGCGGACCAGCAGCATTTTGGAGCGCTTAAAGAAAGGCTCATTGGATCTCGGCTTTGTTCACCTGCCCGTATCGGATGAAGAGATCAAGATCATCGACTCACATGACTCCCCTTATTGCGCTGTGATCGGAACGGCCTTCGCAGAATGGGCGCGAGAGCCCCTTCGGACAGAACAGTTGGCGGAGCTCCCCCTCTTAATGCTATCCCCCGGCAGCTCGACACGTTCCTTCATCGAAGGGTGGTTCCGGTCACAAGGAGTGGAAGTGGAAGCCGACTTCGAGTTGAACAGCCTGGACATGTTAGCGGAATTTGCCGAGCGCGGTTATGGAACAGCATTCTTGCCGCGAGCCTTTGTCGCGTCCCGCATCTCGGACGGTTCCTTGCTAGAGCTTCGAACAGAAACGCCATTACCGGATCGATATATCGGAGTTGCAGTTCGGAAGCAGGTGTCGCCCTCGCTTGCTGCAGGGGCATTTTTGGAGATGCTGCAGCAGAATTGACGATCTTTCCGTCGAAAGAAGATTAGCATCATCAACCTTATGAATACATGATCTTGCCTACAGCAAGCCACCTTTATGATCCTGTTCAGTGACCTCTTACTAAACGGTTATTTCAAGACGGACCGAAATGCCAATGAGCCACGGTCAGCCTTTTGGGGGCTCGTCGAAATTCACAAGCGAAATAAAGCTGGCACCTGATGAATACAGGAGCCAGCTTTTATTTTTTAACTAACAGTAAACCCTCACTTCAATAACCTCGGCATAATCCGAGCCGTTCGTGCTTTCCACCACCAACCGAAGCGCCGTGCTCTGAACAGGCTCCTCCAAACGGTGGACTCTCTTCCGGCGGCGGTTATGCGCCTCCAAGTCAAGCGTAATCCAATTCCCTTCCGAATCCAGCGCCTCTAATCTATAGGCACTGACCAACTCAGGGATGATATCGAAAGGCGTACGATGATGGTGCAGATTGATCAGATCTTCATTAACGTCATCGTTGAAAATGAGATGAATCTCACGAATCGTCCGCGCCTCTTCCCATTCCAGCTTCAACCAAGGCGTCTCCCCGTCTGCGATGCGCTCCGATACCCACATATGCGGACCGCCGAACGGACGTTTATAGCCGTCAATGACATGCTCGGGATGATAAGCATCCGTGATGCCGGTCATTCTCAGGCAAAACATTCGGCGAACCCATTTTTTCATGCTCCACTCGACAACGAGCTGGTTGTCGTCATGGTCCTCGAGCTCCTTGGACACCTGCGAGGCAGCACCGCGTTCAAAAGCAAGACATCCGCTGACGGTCCGGGAGGACAGATACAGGGAGAGATCCGGATTGCGACGAACGATGACAAACGCATTCTGCGCTTCTCCCGGCTGCCAATCAACGGGCATGGCTGCCCACTGCTGCGTTCCTGCCTTCACCTGGATCTCCGTCCTGCTCTCCAGCTTGGCGGGCACATAATTCTCCTTTTTCCCGGTGCTCCAAATTTCTACGGTCAGTTGAGTATCTCGCTTCGCATCGATCAGCCATTCCAGTTCTCCGCTCAGACGCGGATCGGCCGGCATCAGCACGGCGATGTCCCGTTCCAGCGCATAAGAGGCCTCCGCCTCCTCGATCGCAATCCTGGACAGGTGGGACGATGCGCTGATCTTGGCGCTTCGTGCCAGATCCCGCGGATCGCGGTTCACCACCCCAAGCACGGAGGCATCCTGCTTCAGCAGCGTCTGCTGAAGCTCCCCGCTCCGGCTGCGCGACAGCTCGCGCGGCGTGATGCCGTGCTGGACGCACAGCGCCGCAGCCGTGCCGGCCGCTTCGCCCAGGACGGCGCAGGTCGCCATGACCCGCGTGGTGCCAAAGGCCACATGGGTGGCGCTGATGTTGCGCCCGGCGAACAACAGGTTGGTCACGTTTGCCGAATACAGGCTGCGGTACGGGATATGGTAATTCCCGTCCGCATGCATATGCTTCGAGCCGCTCTCTTCGGCGTACATGCCCTGCGGCGGATGCAGATCGATTGACCAGCCGCCGAAGGCCACCCGGTCCTCGAACGGCTCCTGGGCCATGATATCGTTCTGCGTGAGCACATAGTCGCCGGCAAACCGGCGGTATTCCCGCTTGCCCGGCTGGGCGCCGACCCACTCCAGCGTCATATTGACGGCATCGAATTTGCCGGAATTTTTGATATAGTCCCATATGCCGTAAATGACCGACCACAGCTCATCGCGGATCCGCTCATTGTCATGCACGGTATCGAGCTCCCCGCCCCATTCGATCCACCAGTAATGGCAGCCCGAGTCGCCGCTGCGGATGACCCGCTTGATCGGGATCGGCGTCTGCGTAATATCCTTCGCAAAAACGGGCGGCACGAATTTCACCGGATGTCCGGCGTCCTTGGTGTAGAACAGCAGCGTGCTGCCGAGCGTCACATCATCCGCCGTTTCCGGCGCCCATTCCTCCCCGTATTCGCTGCGGGCTTCCCGCCCGATCCGGTATTTCGCTCCCGCCAGAAAGCCGACCAGCCCATCCCCCGTGCAATCCAGGAACACGGGACTCTCAAACCGGATGCGCCGCTCCGAGCCCATCATCCAACCGGTAACCGATCGGATCTGCCGCGCGTCAGAATCACCATCCGCTTCAACCTCATGCACGTCCGTATTCAAGAACAAGGTTATATTCGGCTCGGCCCGTACGGTCTCCAGCACGATCAAATCCCATAAATACGGATTGCCGTCCGGATTCCGGTACTGGTTCTCCACGAACATCTCGCCCATAATGCCGGTTTCCCGGGCATAGCGGTTGATCCCGTGGGCCGTCGCGCCGCAAACCCATACCCGCACCTCGCTGCTGGAGTTGCCCCCCAGCACGGGACGGTTCTGCACAAGCGCTACCTTCTGTCCGAGTCTAGCAGCTGCCACCGCCGCGCATACCCCTGCCAAACCGCCGCCAATCACCGTAATGTCGCTTACTGCCGTTTCGTTTCTCATGCTTCGACTCCTTTCATTTTTGTCCAGCTCATGTGTGGACCTGGATTCTGGGCTATCCTTTTACAGCCGAGCTCGCCACGCCCTGAATGATATATTTCTGACCGATCAGGAACACGAGAATCATCGGAATAATGCCTGCGGTTGCCGCCGCCATCATGCCGTTATAATCCACCGTATTTTCCAGTATGAAATTTTGTAGTCCCAACGGAACGGTATACAGATCCTGATCGATCAAAAACACCAAAGCGTTCTCGTAATCGTTCCAGTGCCAGGAGAAATCGATAATGGCCAGCGTAGCCAGCGAAGGCTTCGCCATCGGCAGAATGATCCGGGAAAAAATGCGGAAATGTCCTGCTCCGTCGATAAAGGCAGCCTCCGAAATTTCATGCGGTACGGAGAGGAAGAACTGCCGCATCATGAACACCCCGAAAATCGTGAATACGCCCGGCAATATAAGGGCCCAATGCGTGTTGTAGATACCGACCCAGTCGAACATGATGAACTTCGGTACAAACAAGACCTGGGGAGGGACCATCATCATCGACAGATAGATCATGAACATGGCATTCCGTCCCTTAAACTCGATCCGGGCAAAGCCGTACGCGGCTAAAGCGGACAGCAGTACCGCTCCGACGGTGCTGATCAAGGCGACTTTAAGCGAGTTCAGGTAGTATTGGCCAAAGCTGTTCGCTCCGGTCCACACTTTCACATGATGATCCCACATGAATTGGGCGGGAATCCACTTAATCGGGTATTGGAACACTTCCGCCGGCATCTTGAACGAGGTGCTGATCATCCAGAGGAAAGGAACGATCATAATTACGCTGAAGAACAGCATAATGAGCGTGATGATTATTTTAGTATATAAAGCTTTGGTCATATTCCTTCCTCCTTAATAGTGAACCCAGCGCTTCTGACCGATCCATTGAATGACAGTGAAGATCATGATGATCAAGAACAGCGCCCAGGAGATCGCGGATGCATAACCCATTTCGTAGTAGCGGAAGGCGTTTTGGTAAATGAACAGGGACAGCACGGTGGTGCTGTTGCCCGGGCCCCCTTGCGTAATGGCTTGAATGATCCCGAATTGCTTGATGGTCATGATGAGCCCGGTAATGAGCAGAAGGAAGGTTGTAGGGCTGACGAGCGGCCACAGGATGCTGCGAACGGTTTGCCAGGCGCGGGCCCCGTCGATTTTGGCGGCCTCCAGCAGTTCAGTCGAAACCTCTTGCAGAGCGGCTAGGTAGATAATCATGTTATAGCCGAGCATAAACCAGATCCAGATGATGTCGATGGCATACATGGAGGAATCCATGGTGGACAGCCATCCCGGGGGGTTGGTAATGCCGAACGACTTGAGGATTCCGTTGATCGGGCCGTTATTCGGATGGAACAGCAGCATCCACACGAAAGCCACGGCGACGCCGCTGGTGATGTAAGGCATGAAATATAAGGCGCGGAGCAGCTTTTTTAAATACACCGAGCGATTCAAAACTACGGCGACGATGAAAGCCAGTCCAATCGATATAGGAACGGATAACAGAAATAACAGCGTATTTTTGATCGAAATGTAGAAGACCTCGTCGCCCAGCATTTTTTGAATATTGGCCAGACCCACGAACTTCGTGTCCGAGCTCATAAATTTGTAATCCGTAAACATGAGATAGAACGAATACAAGGCTGGCACAATAAAAAACAGCATCACGCCGACCATGTTCGGACCGATAAACAGATAGCCGAGATACTGTTGCCGTTTCATCCAGGATGTTTTCACATAGCTCCACTCCTCTTGGTCTTTTTCATCTCAAGCATAGCAGTCGGGACCAAGCGGGGATAAGGAACAAAACCTTCGAATTTATGCTACAGAAGTATGCAATTGCAGCGCCGCGGCCTTCGGCCGCTCCGTAGATTTGTTCTATGGCCGATGAGAAAAAAGCGGCAATCAACTCCCCAGCCCGGATCATGCCGAGATAGGCAGTGTCGAAGCCGAACAAAAAGGGGACCGCCGCCCGAAGCGATAGTCCCCTTCTATTGGTGCCGATAGCCCCTTATTTGCTTTCTTTTAGAAACGTATTGTGCCGGTTCACCATGGCCTCCAGCGTTTGATCGAGTGATTGGGCATTAAGGAAATACTTCTCATACTCCTGAGCGCGCATATCCATCACCTCTTGCGGCAAGCTCCTAACGTACGTAGGCGTTTTGTCTTCGAACATGACGTGCATCAAGGAATCCAGGTCATACGTGTCTTTCTTATCACCGAGCAGGCTGTTTAACGCTTCTTCCTGATTGGCGTCCTTCGAAGCAGGCAATCTTCCGCCAGCAGCCATAGGAGCCATGCCTCCGTCCGCATACCACTTCAGGAATTCCCAAGATTCAGCTTGTTTTTTGGATTTGGCATTAATGGAGATGTAATCACCGAGGCCGCCCCTTGTCACGTAGCTGTCCGCACTGTCCGTTAATCTCGGCACTTGGGCGAACGCGATGGTGAAGTCGCGCGGAAAATCCGTAAAGTTATTCGAGCTTCGCAGCAGCCAGGCCCCGATATTCAGCATAGGCACTTCCCCGCTCAGGAACACTTGCTCCACCGGCATTTTGGAAGTCAACTGCTCTCCAAGAGGCGGCGTGGTCTTGTCCTCCTTCATCATGACGTTCAGGGTTTCCAGCCATTTTTTGACCAGCGGGTGGTCCAAATTCGAAGTTCCGTCCGCCTTGGTGTACCCCTCTTGCGATAACACCGAATCAATCGGATCGACGAACGGCTCCATATTTTGAATAAATCCGTAGTTATTGCCGACTTTGAGCTTCTTGGCATATTCGCGCAGTTCATCCCACGTCCAATCCTTCGGAACGGGCAGGCCGGCCGCATCAAGGGCATCCTTGTTCAGAGCGACGAAGAACGCGCTCTTCGTGGTCGGCATTCCATAATACTTCCCGTTGATTTTCCAGCCTTCGGCGTCAGGTCCCATTTTCTCATCAATATTGTAATCGTTGAATTGGCTCAGATCCAAGGCTAGGTTGGACTCCACCCGTTTGGACGTTTGGGAAAGCGTGTAATTTACGAACAGGTCGACATCCTGGCCCGTAATCATGGCCGTATCGAGCTTCAGGTTTCCGTCATCGTCATTGACGTAGCGTACATATTCGACTTGAACATCCGGATGCTCAGCATTCCATGCGTCAATGACTTCTTGCGGTCCCGCTTCCGGCGGTACGCCGCCCCACATGGTTAGTTTGATCGGTTCGCCCGATGAAGGCGCTTTCGAATTGTCCGTTCCTTGTCCCTCACTTGCGGATGACGGTTCCTTACCACCGCAACCGGCGAGAAGACCCAATAGCATGATACCGATGAGAAGCATCGCCCATCCCTTTTTATTTTTCATATTAGAGACCTCCCAGAAAATCATAATGGTTTTGATGATGCCCTCTCATCGTAGCAGGGAACGGGAGCCGCTTTTAAGCTACATATCCATTCAGATGATGGAACAAAACGATGGAATTCCTGTTTCGGCGAATCTATGTCTTGCATAGAATCCTTCTATTTGAGGTCTTTGCTGTGTTGTCTGTATTTACTCGGCGTGAATCCGGTCAATCGCTTAAAGATTTTAATAAAATAATTGTCGTTCACGAACCCCACCCGAAGGCCGATCTCGTGAACAGGGAGGTCGGTTTGAAGCAAATACGCGATGGCTTTATCCACCCGGACCTGGTGCAAATAATGAATCAAGGTGCGTCCGGTCTTTTTCTTGAAGAGCGCGCTGACGTAATTTTCGCCCATCATCACGTAGCCAGACATCGATTTCACCGTAATGTCCTGCTCGTAGTGCTCATGGATATACTGCAGTATCTTCTGTACTTCCGGGTGCGACGTAATTTCCCTTGGGGAGGGATGATGTGCCGGCTGTGACGGCATCGTCTCCGTGGGCGCGACCGGAATCGGGACAGGTTGGCTCGGGTTCGGGTTATTCTTCGCCAGCTCGGCGTTCATTTTGTGCAGCGTTTCCCGCAGCGTATTCACGCTCATTGACAGCTTCAAGATATAGTTGGATGCCCCGTATTCCATCGCTTGCCGGACATACTCGAATTCACTCATGCAGGTCAGCATCACGAACCGAGAAGCGTATCCCTCTTCCCGGGTTCTGCGGAGGAGCTCCACGCCATCCATCTCCGGCATCACGATATCAGTCAGCACGAGATCGGGCGGGTTGCTCCGGATCATCTCCAGCGCCTCGGCACCGTTGCCTGCCTCTCCCGCCACCTTGAATCCAAGCTCCTCCCACGCGATGATCTCCCGCACGGACTCTCGCACGAACACCTCATCCTCCACCAACAGCACCTTCCACATAGGTCTCCCCTCCTTGAAGCTTTTAAAATCCCGTTCCAGCCCGCACAGGCCGAAGCGCCGAATAATCTGCCCGTTATGATGAAATCAAGTGTTCGTTCTGATAGGGTGTTGAGATTAACAATGGGATAGAGAACCGAATCCTCGTTCCCAGCTCCGAAGAAATAATCTCCATGCTGCCCTCTTCTTTAAACAGCAGCCGAAGCAGCTCCTGTACATTGCTAAGACCGATGCCCGGCCGTTTACGCATCCCGTTCGCCTGCCGGGACTGCTCCATGCCGACGCCGTTGTCCTTGATCTCAACCGCCAGCCGGTTCGGCCCCTCCCGGATAACCGTAATTTCAATGAGGCCCTCCTGCTCCGGCAGCGGCCCGATTCCGTGCAGGATAGCATTCTCCACGAGCGGCTGCAGACAAAGCTTTGGCACAAGCGCATAGAGAATGTCCTCATCATACGCAAAGGTCACCTCAAAACGGTGATTGTAACGCACCTGCTGAATATGCACATAGGCCTGCACCAGCTCGATTTCATCCTTCAGGTGCACCAGATCTTTCTCCGTATTCAGACTCGCCTCCAGCAGTTTGCCGAGAGACAGGGTGATATTGGTGATATCGTCATTTTCATGACGGATGGCAATCCACTTGACCGTATTTAGCGTGTTGAGCAGAAAATGCGGGTTCATCTGAGCCAGAAGCATATGAAAATGCACGGCTTCCTTCTGCCTTTCCTCGGCCTTTAACCGCTGAATCAGCATATCCATGTCGTCGAGCATGGAATTAAACGTCTGCGTCAGTTCCAGAATCTCGCCTCTGAACTTCCGTTCCGGCAGGCGGATTTTCAGATTTTTGCGGACAACCGCCTTCATCTTATTCTGCAAATGAGATAACGGCCGGGTAATCGTGGCTGCAATGATGAAGGTCATGATAAGAAACGCGCCGGTCAGCAGGAAAAAGGTCATAAAATATTGGCGCTTCAGCTCCTCAATCTCGTTAAAAAGCACCGTCAGCGGAATCCGGTTCACGATATACCAGTCCAGCGACTCCACGTAAATATAATTCACCAGGGTATTGGAGGCTTTGTCGATAAAATACTTCTGCCTAGGCTCGGCTGCAATCCTGGCTTTCACCTCGCTTGTCAGACTGCTGTTCAGGATCGATTGGGATACGTTCTCGCCGGCGCTCGTAATCAAAAAATATTCCTGTCGCAGCGTCGACTGCTTCATTACAGATTGAAACCAAAAGGAGTAATCGATGCTGATCCGGGCAATGCCGTACGGCTTGTTGCGGGGAGTTTCCATGTAAGCGTACAGCGACAGCAGGTAAGGGCTCGTGGAGATATCCCTCAGCACGTAATTCGCATCGCTCGAAACCCAGTGATACGACACGCCCTCCATCTGTTCCCTATCAAAGCCAGGGTTGTCCCGCAGCTTTCTGTAATCGAGGGCCTCCCTGGGAGAATATGAAGTGTAAGCGTTACCATGAAAATCGAGAATCGTGAAGTAGACCGACGGATTATACAGGAAAAAGCTGTTGTTCAAATTTTTGAACTTTTCCTCCATCAGGTTTTTGTTCTCGAGTCCTTGTCGCTGCCCGGGATGGGTCAGCACGGAGGCCACCGTCGAATCCTGTTCTAGAAAGATCAGTGTTTTAAAGGCCACGCTCAACTGATCCTCAAGCGTTCGATACATCTGCTCCAGCTGGCTGTGGCTCTGCTGGCTGATTTTCTCCTGGACCAAGGTCTCGATCCGCTGGTAGTTGTACAAATTCAGAATGCCGAAAGGCAGCAGTATGACCAGAACGAACGCGGCAAACAGACGGTATTTCAGCTTGTGTGGAAACAGGAATCGTATTCGGTTCAGCACCCTCCCGCACTCTCCTTTTCGCTCGCTTGTTCTTCAATTATATCAGCACGGGTTCGCTTGAGAATGGGAATGCCTGAAATTGCATGGATATGTGCGGTCGATGCCAAGGGCAAGCGCAGTGGATGTGTAGATTTGTTCTATTTTTATCAGACAAAAAGACCAAACTCTCCGGAAAGAGCTTGGCCTTCATCTACTGCATCAACACATTTCGTGCTCAAGCGCATTAACGATCACGCCCGCTAACGTCGAGGTCAGCCACTCTCGATCATGCGGGCCACGTTTGATATCGGATTTAAAAAACTTACTTTTCCATCAGCATTTCAAAGCAATTTAACAGCAGCACATACGTCTGCTCGAAGGTGAGCTCGCCTTTCGGGTTGAACTGATTCTTGGCCATGCCGTTCATTAAAGAGAGGTTTATCGCTTGGTATACTTGTTCCTTCGCCCATGGCGAGATGTTGCTATCGTCCGCGAACAGCGAAGCCGCAGCTGATCCGGTTGACGCCGGTCTGCCTTTCAATTCATTTGTCTTGGCATACACCTGAAGGATCAGCGCGGCAGCCTGTTCTCTGGTGATGGTCGCTCGCGGCGAGAAGGATTGCGGCGATGTGCCGTTGATGATGCCGTTTTGGCTTGCCCACGTCACGGTCCAATCATCGACGTCCTTAAATGGGGTCTTAACGCCAGAGACATCCATATAAAGATCCTGTCCCAGCATGGTTTCGATCATATGTACCGCCATCTCCGTAAACTCCACTCTGGTGATCGGCTGCTGGTAGGATCGGTCAAACGGCCAGCCGATAATGCCATTCGCTTTTGCCTTCATGTAATCCGCTTGAGCCCAGTTGCTCACTTTGCCATTAGCCGGACCATCATTCACGTTAACGTAGACCAGGCTTCTCGCCCCCAGATAATCATTGGCAGAGATCCATGTCGATCCCTTGCCTACGGCTTTGACCTTGCCGTTTGCATCTATCTCAACGATCCGGTTATCTCCGCTCTTGAACGTATTGCCGCTGGTCTGCAGTCCGCCAGTGAGGCCCATTTGAAGGGTTTGCCCCTTTTGGAGCTGAATATCGTAGCGGGCCAATAAACCAGGCATCATTTTGAAAAACGTCGTGGTGAACTCAACCTGTGCCGTGCTTCCGGAAGCGGTATATAGCCCCGTCATCTGAACGGTGAAGGCATCGTCCGGCGCAAAATCACCTATGCTGTCAGGCCTAAAAATGACGGCAAACGGCACGCCGTAATAGCTGGTCTGCACATTGAAATATTTGCCCGATTTATCGTTGTCGCTCTTGTCAAAGCTCCACTCTTTCCCGTCCCTCACACGGGTCAATTTCACTTGAATCTGATCCGTTCTGGTCCGGTCATACTTTTGCGGGTTCAACGACACCGACCATGGATCGTTTGTCTTAAAAACCTCTTCCGGAAAATATCCTGCAGACGGCCAGGAGATGTAATCATATTGAACTTCGGAAGCTGCGCGGCCCTTGTCCATCGCGTACATCGACGCATAGGCAACGTTGTTGGATGTATGTACCATTCCGAACATGGTCTGTTTCATCTCCGGATTGATAACCCACCGGCGGTGTCCGACCCGGTCGATATTCGTAGCCCCGCTATCCGCCATATAACCAAGGACATTGTCATAAAAGGTCGGGCTGCCGCCGTAAAGGTTGCTTGTCCTCGCGCCTTCCTTCGCTGAAGCGTACAGCGAATCGTCCATGCCCGCCGGCATGGTTGGATAATGGTTCAGCTTTTGATGCAGGGCGTTCACAAGCGCTGTCGCCTGCTGCTGCCCTGCAAGCGAAGGGTTGGCTGTCACGTCATCCGGCAGGCCGGATAGGTATCTTACAAAGTTGACGGCCCGAATGCCGTCCTCGATATATTCCGGTTTTATCGTCCCTGCCTTATAGGGTACGGCGACGCTTGGCGATTCCATGTAAATTCGTTCGGGTCCCATATAGGATGTGCCTGTGTCCATGGGTTTGTACTGCTGCCATTTATTCAGGATATCCTGCTTCGTTCGTTCTCCCGTCAGATGTTGAACGTCAGCTGCATGGGCATCGGGGGCCGATAAGACTGCTGCGATCAGCATAGCCGCAGGCAGTATCAGCCATTTTCTCGATCGTTGGAGTGATCGTTTCATAGATTCAAGCCACCTTACTTCTAGTATTTTTCCTATAACTTCCGTATCATCATTATAACGGAAAATATAGGAAACTTGAACTATAAAAAAGATAGGCTTTTAGGTCTAATAGAGTATCCCGGTCGTCGCTCAGCCTATTTCATTCCTGCTTCCCGATTTTAACAGCGACCGGAGCCGATATACGCGCCGCCACACGGCACGATAACAGAGTGTGCAGCCCTTCGATCTCTCCTTCTCCCACGCCCAAAAGCCCGGCTCATGTGACTTCACAGAGCTGGGCTTTCTTCTTTGCACTCCTATGAGATACTCACAAATGGCTGCACGCCTCCTCCCCTGCTCAGGTGCGTATATCGGTGGAGGAGCAACGCGTTCGCCTTTAAAATCGGGAAGCTTCCTTAAGCCTATTCCATTCCTGCTTCCCGATTTTAACAGCGACCGGAACCGATATACGCACCGTCCCACAGCACGTTAACATATTGTGCAGCCCCTTCCCTCCCCCCAGACATCCTCAAATAAATGCAAAAAAGCCCAGCTCCCTCAAAAGCAGGAGCTGGGCTTTCTCTTATTTCAATTATTTGCGCTTCAAGTTGTAGAACGACTTCAAGCCGTTGTATTGAGCAAGTTCACCCAATTGATCTTCGATGCGAAGCAATTGGTTGTATTTTGCCACACGGTCTGTACGGGAAGGAGCACCCGTTTTGATCTGACCTGCGTTCGTAGCTACTGCGATATCAGCGATCGTGCTGTCCTCGGACTCACCGGAACGGTGGGAGATTACAGCCGTGTATCCTGCGCGTTTTGCCATTTCGATCGCATCGAATGTTTCAGTCAATGTGCCGATTTGGTTTACTTTGATCAGGATGGAGTTACCGATGCCTTCGTTGATACCTTTTTCCAGACGCTCGGTGTTGGTAACGAACAGGTCATCACCCACGAGTTGAATTTTGTTACCCAATTTCTCGGTGAGCAATTTCCAACCTTCCCAATCGTCCTCGGAGCATCCGTCTTCGATGGTTACGATCGGGTATTTGTCTACCCAAGAAGCGAGCAAGTCCACGAATTCTGCTGGTGTGAAGGATTTGCCTTCGCCTTCCAGAACATACTTGCCATCTTTGAAGAACTCGGTGGAAGCAACGTCCATACCCAGCAATACATCTTCGCCTGGCTTGTAGCCGGCTTTTTCGATCGCTTCGATGATGGAAGACAGTGCATCTTCGTTGGATGTGAAGTTAGGAGCGAAGCCGCCTTCGTCACCAACCGCCGTGTTCAGGCCTTTGCCCTTCAGAACGGATTTCAGGTTGTGGAAGATTTCAGCACCCATGCGAAGCGCTTCTTTGAAGCTAGGAGCGCCAACAGGCAATACCATGAACTCTTGAACGTCAACGTTGTTGTCCGCGTGAGCGCCACCGTTCACGATGTTCATCATAGGTACTGGAAGTTGTTTGGCGTTGAATCCGCCAAGGTAAACGTACAATGGAAGATCCAATGCATCAGCAGCAGCGCGAGCTACAGCCATGGATACGGCCAGAATTGCGTTCGCACCCAGTTTGCCTTTGTTTGGCGTACCGTCCAAAGCGATCATCAGCTTGTCGATGCCGAGCTGGTCCAGAGCGTCCATGCCGATCACTTCAGGAGCGATAATTTCGTTCACGTTCTCAACGGCTTTCAGAACGCCTTTGCCCAGGTAACGGGATTTGTCGTCGTCGCGAAGCTCAACGGCTTCGTGAACGCCAGTGGAAGCACCGGATGGAACGATCGCGCGACCGATTGCACCGGATTCCAGGTATACTTCAACCTCTACGGTTGGATTACCGCGGGAGTCAAGGACTTCGCGTGCATATACATCAGAAATAATAGTCATGTGTATAGTCTCCTTTTAATGTTATGTTTATGTTCCATTATGAACTACTTATTTACGTGCTGCAATCATGGAGGTTCCGGTCATTTCGTCCGGCTTCGGCAGTCCCATCAGATCGAGAATCGTTGGCGCGATGTCGGCGAGAATACCGCCTTCGCGCAGCGTTACATTCTCATCCGTTACGATGAACGGAACCGGGTTCGTGGTATGGGCGGTGAATGGACGTCCATTCTCATCAAATACCATGTCCGCATTTCCGTGATCAGCGGTGATCAGAACAACCCCGCCTTTTGCCAAAACAGCCTCAACGACCTTACCGACACACTCATCCGTAGTCTCAACGGCTTTAATCGTCGGCTCCAGCATACCGGAATGGCCTACCATATCCGGGTTCGCGAAGTTCAAGATAATCGCATCATGCTTATCCGCTTCGATTTCTCTCACGCAAGCATCCGCCACTTCATAAGCGCTCATCTCCGGTTTCAGATCGTACGTCGCCACTTTCGGCGAGTTAATCAATACACGTGTTTCGCCTGGAAGCTCAACATCGCGTCCACCGCTGAAGAAGAACGTAACGTGTGGATACTTTTCGGTTTCCGCAATACGAAGCTGCTTCTTGTTGTGCTGAACCAGCACTTCGCCCAGCGTGTTGTCGAGATTCTTCGGTTTGTAGGCGACGAAGCCTTCCACCGTCTCGCTGAACAGCGTCAGGCAGACAAAATGCAAGTTTTGCGGGAACTTCGGTCCACGTTCAAAGCCACGGAAATCATTATTCGTAAACACCTGGGACAGCTGAATCGCACGGTCAGGACGGTAGTTCAGGAAGATGACGGAATCTCCGCTCTCCACCAGACTAACCGGCTCGCCTTCACCATTCACAATAACGGTCGGTTCTACGAATTCATCGTAAACCGATTTCTCGTAAGATTCGGTGATGGCTTTCAGCGGATCCGTATATTTAGGTCCTTCGCCATACACCATGGCACGGTAAGCCTTCTCGACACGATCCCAACGCTTGTCGCGGTCCATCGCATAATAACGACCGGAAAGCGTAGCGATTTGGCCAACGCCCACTTCTTCAATCTTCGCAATCAGATCCTTAACGAACTGCTTGCCGCTGTCCGGTGCCACGTCGCGTCCATCCATGAAACCATGGATGTATACGTCATGGAAATCTTCCTTCTTGCAAAGATCCAGCATGGCGAACATATGCTCAATATGACTGTGAACGCCGCCGTCGGATACCAGTCCGTACAGATGCAGCTTCTTGTTGTTGTTCTTGGCAGCGCGAACGGCTTCCACCAACGTTTCGTTCTCGAAGAACTCTCCTCCACGAATCGACTTCGTGATACGGGTCAAGTCCTGATACACAATCCGGCCTGCGCCGATGTTCAAGTGACCCACTTCGGAGTTCCCCATTTGACCTTCCGGCAAGCCTACGGCTTCGCCGCAGGCGGTCAACGTGGTGTTCGGGTACTGCTTCAAATACCGGTCGTAGTTAGGCTTGTTCGCTTGTGCGACCGCATTGCCCACCTCGGTGTTCCGAAGACCGAAACCGTCCATGATGATCAGAGCTACAGGTTTTGGAGCAGACATTTACTTCGCCCCCTCAACGAGTGCGATGTAGGAAGCCGGTTGTAGACTTGCACCACCAACGAGCGCGCCGTCGATGTCACTTTGTCCCATATACTCCGCTACATTTTCAGGCTTCACGCTACCGCCGTATTGAATGCGAACTTGGTCTGCAACGGTTTCGCCATACAGCCCTTTAACGAGTTCACGGATGTATGCGATAACTTCGTTTGCGTCCTCTGCCGTAGAGGATTTGCCCGTTCCGATTGCCCAGATTGGCTCATAAGCAATAACAACATGAATCGCTTGATCAGCCGGAACACCTGCGAACGCAGCTTCTGTTTGTACCTTGCACACGTCTTTGGTTTGGCCAGCTTCGCGTTCTTCCAGCTTTTCGCCAACGCAAACGATCGGAAGAAGACCATGACGGAATGCCGCATGTACCTTTTTGTTCACGATCTCATCCGTTTCAGCAAAGTACTGACGACGCTCGGAATGTCCAATAATGACATAGTCCACGCCCAGATCTTTCAGCATCAAACCGCTGATTTCACCAGTAAAGGCGCCATTATCTTCAAAATGAAGGTTTTGTGCACCGATTTTGATGTTCGTGCCCTTTGCTGCTTCAACCAATGCAGGAAGATTGGTAAATGGCGCGCAGATCACGCTTTCCACGCCTTCTACTTCCGCTTTGCCTTTCACATCTTCAATAAATGAAGTTGCTTCCGGAACAGTTTTGAACATTTTCCAGTTACCAGCTATGATAGGTGTTCTCACACGATTCACTCCTTTATTCCCCCGAAGAATCGGGGTCCAAACTTCTTCATCCACTTGCTATCCAATGTAGCGCCTAATTCTATTTATCGTTCAATGCCACAACACCAGGAAGTGCTTTGCCTTCCATGAACTCAAGAGATGCACCGCCGCCTGTCGAGATGTGATTCATCTTGTCGGCAAGGCCGAATTTCTCCGCAGCTGCAGCCGAGTCGCCGCCTCCGATAATCGTGTAAGCTTCCGTATCCGCACAGGCTTGTGCCACTTCACGAGTACCGTTGCTGAACGGAGCGATTTCGAATACGCCCATAGGACCGTTCCACACGACAAGTTTGGAGTTCTTGATCACTTCTGCATACTTGGCGCGAGTCTTAGGACCGATGTCAACGCCTTCCCAATCGGCAGGAATGCCGTCGATATCAACGATCTTAGTATTCGCATCTGCACTGAACTCGTCCGTAACGACGATATCTTCCGGCAGGTAGAAGTTTTTGCCCAACTCTTTAGCTTTCTCGATGAAACCAAGTGCAACATCAAGCTTATCTTTATCAAGCAGAGATTGACCGATTTCATGGCCTTGAGCTTTGAAGAACGTGTAAGCAAGTCCACCGCCGATGATGACATTGTCAGCAAGCGTAAGCAGGTTGTCGATCACGTCGATTTTGTCCTTAACCTTCGATCCACCGATGATGGCGGTAAAAGGACGGTCCGGATTCGAAAGGGCCTTGCCGAGAACGGACAGCTCTTTCTCCATCAACAATCCCGATACAGCCGGAAGATGATGAGCGATGCCTTCTGTCGAAGCGTGCGCACGGTGAGCAGCACCAAACGCGTCATTCACGAACAGATCGGCCAGTTCGGCGAATTGCTTCGCAAGTTCCGGATCATTCTTCTCTTCACCAGGGTAAAAACGAACGTTTTCAAGCACGAGCACATCGCCGTTTTGCATCTTATCGATTTGCGTTTTAACCGCTTCTCCTACAGCTTCATCCGCTTTGGCTACCGGTTTACCGAGCAGCTCGGACAGACGCTGACTTGCCGGAGTCAGGCGCAAAGATTCAACGACCTCTCCTTTTGGACGGCCCATGTGGCTGGCCAGGATGACTTTCGCTCCTTGCTCTACCAAATATTTAATGGTCGGCAAAGTCTCGCGAATACGAGTGTCGTCTGTAATTTTACCATCTTCGAGCGGTACATTGAAATCGACGCGGACAAACACCCGTTTGCCACTTACTTCTACATCACGTACACTTTTCTTGTTCATCTCCACGTTCCTCCTAAGAAAACTATTCTCCTCACCGACAGCATGCAGTTGCTCTCGTTTCTCTCTCTATCGCTAACCAGCGCCCGGATCTTGTCTATTCTTCCCAGTGCTCTGGCATGAAAACAAGGAAAAACCATGAACCAAAGAGGAGACCCGTGGAACGGAACTCCTCTTCGATTGTATGGCTAGATCAATTACAGACCTTTGCTTGCGATGTAAGCAGCGAGGTCAACGACACGGTTGGAGTAGCCCCACTCGTTGTCATACCAAGAAACAACTTTCACCATGTTGTCGCCAACTACCATAGTGGAGAGCGAATCGATAGTGGAAGAAGCTGGGTCGCCATTGTAGTCGCTGGATACAAGCGGCTCTTCGGAGTAGTTCAAGATGCCTTTGAGCGGGCCTTCAGCAGCTGCTTTCAGAGCTCCGTTTACATCTTCAAGTGTTACGTTTTTGGACAGCTCAACTACGAGGTCCGTTACAGAAACGTTCTTCGTAGGTACACGCATAGAGTTACCGTTCAATTTGCCTTTCAATTGTGGCAGAACGAGGCTAACCGCTTTAGCAGCACCTGTTGTGGATGGAATGATGTTTTCAGCAGCTGCACGAGCACGACGCAGATCTTTGTGCGGCAGATCAAGCACTTGCTGGTCATTTGTGTAGGAGTGAATTGTAGTCATCAATCCTTTAACGATACCAAAGTTCTCGTCAAGAACTTTTGCAAAAGGAGCCAAGCAGTTCGTCGTGCAAGAAGCATTGGAAATGATGGTGTGGCTAGCAGCATCGTATTTGTCTTCGTTAACGCCCATAACGATGGTGATATCTTCGTCAGTAGCTGGAGCGGAGATGATAACTTTCTTAGCGCCGCCTTTCAAGTGAGCGGAAGCTTTGTCTTTCGCTGTGAAAATACCAGTGGATTCTACAACGATTTCAACGCCATACTCAGCCCAAGGCAATGCTTCTGGGTTACGCTCAGCGAATACTTTCACTTCACGGCCGTTTACAACGAGTGCGCCTTCTTTAGCTTCAACTGTTGCATTAAGTCTTCCGTGAGTTGTGTCATATTTCAAAAGGTGTGCCAGCGTTTTTACGTCCGTCAAATCGTTGATTGCCACGATTTCAACTTCGCTGTTGTTCAGCGCAGCGCGGAACACGTTACGTCCAATACGTCCAAAACCGTTAATACCTACTTTAACCATGAGTAGTTCCCTCCATATTTGTAAAATTTATATATTCAAGATTGGCCGTTAAGCCAATCAAGACAACAATAATGAAAAATCAGTTGTACGCCCGTGGATTCAAATACCGGCGTCAATCTCCTTCTCGACTTCCAGTGCAGCTGCTTCATCGGTAACGAGAATATCCTCATGTCCGAATTTTAGCACCGCGTGAATCGCCTTGCCCTTGCCTTGCCCTCCAGCAATGCCGATGATCGTCTCTGTCTGCATAATATCCTCAAGCCGAAGCCCAAGGGTAAGCATTTTGTGGACAACTTCACCATCTTCACTAAAGTAGTAGCCAAAGGATTCCGCAATCGCGCCATCTGCCTGCAAGTTCTGAATAGAGTTTTCATCCAGCTTCCGCCTTCTTGCCATTTCCATGGCATCTCCGATGCCGTGAATAATGACTCGGCAGCGCCTGATCACATCCACAATTTCCTGGATATGCTGATCCTGTACCAAAGACTGGTAGGCATCTTCGCTTAGCAGATCCGGTACATGAAGTAATCGGTACTCAGCCCCCACGCGCTTTGCCATCTTGGAGGCAATGGTGTTCGCTTGAATCTCGACACTCTCCCCGAGACCGCCCCGGGCAGGCACAAACCAAGTGCTTGTCAGCGGTTCGCCACCAGGTAAAGAGGACATCTGCTCTGCTACTTCGGCGAGCGTGGAGCCGCCTGTTACGGCGATCGTATCTCCATCCTTTACAAAGCTTAGCAGCGTTCTTGCTCCGGCACGGCCAAGCTCGCGTTTGACTTCCGGAGATAACTCACTGTCACCGGGAATAATGACCACTTTACGAAGCCCATAAGCCTGACGAATCTTCTCTTCCAGTTCAACCAGTCCGAATAACTCATTCATTACCGGTTCGAGTTCCTCCAGCAAGCATATCCCTGAGCTGCTGATCCGCATGCCAAGCGTTTCAATCTCGATTAGCCCTTGCGCTTTCAGAAGATCAGTCTCTGCTCTGAGGACACGCTCGGTCATCGAGAGTGATGAAGCCAATGTTCTTCGGCCAACAATTCCGGACAGCTTGATCTGATGAAGGATGGAATACCTTCGTTTAAGAATTTCCATCAGATCCGGCAGAAGCTGCTCTTGTATTTCTAATAGGTTACGCATGCATTCCACTCCTGCAAACTTCGTCTCGGCTCTCCTCTACCTGGTCGTAAAATGTCCCAGTTGAACTTTTTAAGTCCCACCCTTATTCTAACCAATAATCATGCCGGTTGCAAGTGTCCGAAAGTATATTTCTCTACCCCAAGCATTCTTATTCATTATGACCAACTACAGGCTTGTCTATATAATAGGAACAAAGTTTTGTCTGCTATTGTATTTTTGAAATAGATGCGGTATAATCAACTTCGTTGCTAATTTTTTAGATATCAGAAAGTATAAACTTCGCGGAGTCAGCTTCCTGATATCGCAAGAAAAACTACCGCTAAACGCGGTATGTCTTCTTTGAATGTACGTCGATAGACATTTTTCTTATGCGCCCGTGGTCCAATGGATATGACGTAGGCCTCCGGAGCCTGAGATCGAGGTTCGATTCCTCGCGGGCGCGCCATTTTATCTTTATTCTCTATACTGATTACCCTAAAGTGCCCATGACGGCTCTTTTTTTTACCCAATAGTTTGACTATCTTTGACTTTTTGATTTAAATTGTTTATCATGTGGGTAATACGGTAACAGTATTTATATGAGGTACTTAAGAGGAGGTTTTCCACGTGAGTTTTATACCTATGGTCGTTGAACAAAGCAACCGCGGTGAGCGGGCGTACGACATCTATTCCAGATTGCTGAAAGACCGCATTATCTTCCTCGGCTCCGACGTAAATGACGTGGTCGCCAATTCCATCATTGCCCAAATGCTGTTCTTGTCGGCTGAGGATCCTGAGAAGGATATTCATCTTTACATCAACAGTCCTGGCGGTTCCATTACCGCAGGTATGGCGATATTCGATACGATGCAGTTCATTAAGCCGGACGTTTCGACGATCTGTGTCGGCATGGCTGCTTCTATGGGTGCATTCCTGCTCAACGCAGGCGCTAAAGGCAAACGTTACGGTCTGCCTAACAGCGAGATTATGATTCACCAGCCGCTCGGCGGCGCACAAGGTCAAGCAACGGATATTGAGATCCGTGCTCGCCGCATTCTCAAAATGCGCGATAAGCTAAACCGCATCCTGTCTGATCGCACTGGCCAACCGCTGGAGCGCATCGAGAAGGATACCGATCGCGACTACTTCATGACGGCCGACGAAGCCAAAGAATATGGCCTGATCGATCAAGTATTAGAGAATACACCGCCGCAAGGCTTATAAAAGAAATGAAGTAAAGGGCAGGCGCCGTTATCTGGTGCCTGCCCTTTCTTATTCTCTGAAGGGGATTTATTGAAAACTTCAATTCGGGAGAGTGAGAGTATCCCCTTCGGTCGCAGTTGAAATCAGGAAACTGGAATGAATGGATAGGTTGTTTCCCGATTTCAAAGGCGAACGCGTTGCTCCTCCGGGGGATACTCTCACTGGAGGGGACAACTTTTTCAATAAAACCTAAAGACGGTAAGGCGCCCCTCCTAAAAGGCCTGCCTTAACTTTTTAGGGAGGGGAAAAGGCAAGCCTCGGGATAAAACAATAAATCCCCTGACCGCAGGAAGCGGGAGTATACACTCCACGCTCACGTGATCAGGGGATTTTCGCAACTCGTTCCAGCACAGCGTTACATCAGGACAACATCATGTTTCTAGACAAGCTATAGTATATGAAAATAAATGATTGCAGTTTACACAAACCGCTTACCGTATATTCTTACTTCCACTCTTTGAGCTTCAGCTCAAACTCAGGGAATCCATAGGCATACGCGGTGTACTCATAAAGCTGGAAGTACAGCACCGCAGCATTATCCTTCACATAAAAATCAGCATCCGCAGGCACGCCCTCAAATCCGCCGAGGTAGCCCCCTTCTTTTTTCATCGTGTTCAGCACAAGGTTGTTCAGCTTCTGTTTATTCTTGCCCTGCATGTTGATGAAATCGCCCAGCTTCATTTGCTTGCCATCCTTCAAGGAGAAGGTGAAGCTTTTACGGAAGGTCATCCCATGGGCGCCGCCGGTATAAGAATAATCGTACGTCGTAATGCTCAGGATATCGTTCTGGTTGTAATGAACCACAAAGTCACCACTGAATTCGTAGCGGAGATTGGATTCCGAAGGAGGGAATTCTTCAGCATTCCCTTCAGCACCTGTGATTACGCCGGAAGCATTTTCTTTCAACACTTTGTTGATTTCAGCTTGGACCTCTGCATTATCGAGTCCGCTGATTACAGGATAGTTCACAACGGCATCCACGCCCTGAATCTTCTTCTTCAGCGCTACCGATTTAATGGTGATGTCATTCTGCTTCTTCTGCGTCATGCTGAGTGTTTTCAAGGAAGGATTCCATTGCCCCTGAACGCCCATGTATTCGCTGATCGTTTTGAACGGCACATAGAGACGACCATTTATGATCTGTCCGCCAGGCTCGCCGGCATACGAACCATTCACCAGAATACCGATTTCAGTTGAATCATATACGATAGCACTCAGTTTGTTATAGCCGTTACCCAGTGTATACGTACGGTTTTTTGCATCATATTTAAGAGGCATTCCCAGGCCGTCCCGCAAAGCGGTTGCCGGCACATAAGTTACCCCATGCAGCACGAGACCTTTCTGTGACAGGGTCTTGCCATTCCATTTCAGTACAACTTCATTCTTCGACGATTTTTGGCTGGCGGAAACGGGTGCCTTAGCGGCGCTTGCATCGATGACCTGTCCGCTCAAACCCAGACCGCCAAGCAGGACGCTAGTTGCAATTAATGATGCACATACACGTAATTTAGGATTCATATCAGAACTCCACCTTTGTTAAATTAAGTTTCCGTTAGTTGTTAATCTATTACCCTTAATCATTATAAGGAAAGCTTTCAATGTATTGGTAACAACGCCAATGACAATTTTGATTCCAGGTCGTAGGACCTACACGTTCTTCTAATCTTTCTGCATGAATGCTTATAAGCTTAGAAACACACCACAAAAGAGAGCTCATGCACCCATAAACAACAAGATTTCGCTGCACCGGAGTGCATAACTTAATAGAAATAATCCGATACCGACAAGCGCACTGTGAATACTCAATAACACCAGATGCAGAGCGCTTTTCCTGAAGAAGTTCAGAAACAACACCGCTGCAACGCCCGCTACGATTCCTGCAAGAACCAGCAAGCCCATCACATCGCTCAAGCCGATTTCTCCTTTTCCTGATTTAAACCCATAGAAACCTGGTTTAAATCATTTGCGTCCTCCCTTATATATAACAACGAAACGGGCCCCGAAGTTGTGGTTCGATTCGCATAAATCGGACATTTTTCCCCATTCCGGGTCTTAGGACCTATTCTTTACAAACAAAAAAGAGCCTGCCCCAATGGGACAGACTTTTTTATTACAAAAATATGAAAATGCTTGTTATAATTAACGACCGCTTTTCAGTTCGGTCCATAAACGATCATAGATCGAGAGCGAGTCACCGACATTATCGAGCCATTCGGTACGGCCCAGCTCTTCATCTGTCAGGTTGATCATCGTATTGGCGCGGTATTCCTCGCTATGGAATTCCATCGCTTTGGTGTTCGGATTGCTGTATCCGATGAATTCATAGTTTTTGGCGCTGACCTCAGGCTCCATCATGAAGTTAATGAATTTCTCGGCCAGCTCTTTATTCTTGGCTCCCTTAGGAATCGCGTAGTTATCAGAGAAGATGGTAGCCCCTTCTTCTGGCACGACATACGCCACATCCGGATTCTCCGCTGCAATGAAGGCCGCATCTCCGGACCAGACCGTAGCAATCCAGCCTTCTTCTTGGATCATCTTCTGCTTAATGTTATCCGTATCAAACGCAAGCACATTTGGCAGCAAGGTCTTCAGGTCATCCGTAGCCGCGGTGATTTCCGCTTCATCCGTGCTGCTGTTGGATTTCCCTTGCTTCTTCAGCGCCATGCCGATCATTTCACGGTTGTCATCCAGAAGCAGAACTTTACCCTTGTATTCCGGGTTCCAGAGGTCTTCCCAGCTATTGATCTCGTCCTTCACATACTTCTTGTTATATGCAATTCCCGTTACACCGGACGTGTAGACAATCGAATATTTATTGCCCGGGTCATAAGAAGGATCTTTGAAAGTATCCGTAAGATTGACGAAGTTCGGGATATTATTCATATCAAGCGGCTCAAGCAGCTCCGATTCAATCATCGTTTTCACCATATAATCGGACGGCTGAATGAGGTCATATCCACTGCCGCCAGCCTTGATCTTTGCCAGCAGGTCTTCATTGTTTGCGTAATTGTCGTAGGTTACCTTCACGTCGAACTTCGCTTCGAAGTCCTTCAGCACCTCAGGATCAAAGTTATCCGCCCAGCTGTAAATGTGGAGTGTCTCCTTATCCGATCCGCAACCGGCCAAGAGTCCCACAGACAAAACCGCAACCATGCCTGCCGTCAGCAGGCGGGTCCATCTTGATTTTTTCAATTCAATATCTCCTCTCTTTCCACTTGCATGTTTTATTTCGAAAAAAGCGTTCATCTCACTTAGATCGGTAATGTTTTATGTTTCTTTTGCCCATTGCCGCGGTTAAGAATATATTGGGCTAACAGAATCAGCGTGATGCTGACTAGAATGAGCAGCGTACACAGCGCGTTAATTTCTGGCGAGATGCCACGCTTCACCTGAGCGTAAATATAGATCGGCAGCGTCGTTGAGCTTGGGCCGGCGACAAAAAAACTGACCATAAAATCATCCAATGACAGCGTAAAAGCAATCAAGGCGCCGGAGATAATGCCCGGAGCAATCTGCGGCAATGTAACATGCCGGAACGTCTGCCAAGGCGTAGCCCCCAAATCCTGGGCCGCCTCATCCAGCTGTTTGCCCATGCCCGACAGTCTGGCTGTCACCACGACATACACATACGATAGGCTGAACGTTATATGTGCGATAATCACCGTCGTCTTGCCAAGCGGCATGTTCAGTTGACTGAACAGCACCAGCAGCGACAGCCCCATAATAATATCCGGGATAATGACGGGCAGATACAGCAGCCCATTCATGCCGCTGCGACCTCTGCGCCCCATACTCCGAAGCGAGAGCGCTGCCGCGGTTCCAAGCAGGGTGGAAACGATCGTTGATATGACCGCCACCGTCAAACTGTTCATCAGCGCTTCCATCACGTGCCGGTTCTCGAATAGCGACACATACCAATCTAACGTAAATCCTTCCCAGTTGCCGCTAAGCCGCGTGTTATTAAAGGAATAGATGATGATCATGATGATCGGTACATAGATGAAAGCCATCATAAGGAAAGAGTGAATCCCAAGCAGCGGGTGATTCTTCTTCTTCACTTATCTCCCCTCCCCTACGCGTTGATGGCGGGCTTGCATCGCCCGGTTAAAGAGCAGGATCAGCACCAGGGACGTGATCACAAAGATCACCGACAACGCCGCTCCAAAGGGCCAGTTGCGCGCACCCAGGAACTGCTGCTGAATAATATTACTGATCATGGAGGACTTCGCGCCTCCCAAAATATCCGTAACTACAAACATCCCGGAAGTCGAGACATAGACCAGAACCGCTCCCGTCATGATACCGGATTTGCTCTGCGGCAAGGTAATGTGGCGGAATGCCCTCCATCTAGAAGCGCCCAGATCGCTGGCCGCATCTATCAGACGCTTATCCATCTGCTCCAGGGCCACGTAAATCGGCAGCACCATGAAGGGAATGAAATTATAGACCATGCCGAGAAGTACGGCGCCATACGTATACAGCATCTGAATCGGCTCGTCGATCCAACCCATCCACAGCAGCAGGCTGTTCACCACGCCTTGCGTTCGTAGCAGGAGAACCCAGGCATAAGTGCGGATCAGAAAGTTAATCCAGAACGGGACGGTGATCAGAATTAATCCCCAGGTTTGGATACGCGGGGAAGCGTTGGCTATATAATAGGCCAAAGGATAGCTGACTAACAAGCAAATCACCGTAGTCAGCAGCGACAATACCAGGGTATCCCAGTAAATTCCCAAATATAATGGATCAAAAAAGGTTTTATAGCCTTCGAGACTGAAGGAAAAAACGATATTCCCCAGCGAATCCCGCGAGAGCAGGGAGATGCCGACCACAATTAGCATCGGAACGATCAGGAACAGGGATAACCACAGCAGCACCGGAGTCAACAGGAACCTTGATTTCCTCATGGCCCGATGATCACCTCATCCTTGGTGTTCCAGTTCACCCCAACCCGTTCACCAACCTCCCAAGGATGGTCATCCGAGATATCCAGGGCAATCGTGACCTTCATCGGTTCATCATCCAATTGGACCAGCAGCTTATGAACACTGCCGAGGTACTGCACATCCTCAATCACGCCGTTCTTCCTGGCACCCGACTCCCGCTGCGGAATGAGTTTCTCCGGCCGCACTGCAAAAAGACCTTCGGGCGAGGAAAAGACGTTATTCTCCCCTACAAACGTGGCGGCAAACAGCGTTTGCGGTTTCGCATAGATCTCGCGCGGCGTACCGATTTGTTCTACCCGTCCGTGGTTCATGATAACGATCCGGTCGGAGAGCATCATGGCTTCCTCTTGGTCGTGCGTTACATAGACAAACGTAATCCCGAGCGTCCGCTGCAAATGCTTGAGCTCGGACTGCAGATTTTTGCGGAGCTGCAGATCCAATGCGCCCAGCGGTTCATCCAGCAGCAGCACCTTCGGCTTGTTGGCGATGGCGCGGGCGATGGCCACGCGTTGCTGCTGTCCGCCGGACAGTTGGTGCGGAAAGCGTTCCCGCAGGGCGGTCAGCTGTGTCATGGCAACGGCCTCGTCCACCCGCTCTTTGATGAGCTGACGCGGCATTTTTTTCATTTTTAATCCAAAAGCGATATTATCTTCTACGGTCATATGCGGAAACAGAGCATAGTGTTGGAATACCAGATTCAAGTCCCGCTTGTTCGCAGGCATTTCCGTCACATTCTGACCCGCCAGCCAGACCTGTCCTTCGGTCGGCTGTTCGAATCCTGCTATCATTCGGAGAATCGTCGTTTTGCCGCAGCCGCTGGGGCCCAGCAAAGTCAGGAATTCCCCCTCTTTAATGGAGAGCGACAGCGGATGCACGACCGCTTGTCCCTGAAAATGCTTCTCGATCTGGACAAGTTCAATCACATGCATCAACCCCTTCTTCAAATGTGACCTATTCCATGTGTACATTCCTGCTAACCAGTATGCACAAAAACGTTCTCCACTAAGAAGAAACGGTCATACTGCCTATCGTGCTCAGGTTGGCAGAATCCGTTTCTTAAGGGTGGAAGCGTCTAGAAGTCTCTACTAAGAAAAAAAAGCCATATCCATGGGTATGGCTTTAACGTTTAAATAAAGTTCAGTTTTTCGCATATTCACTATACCTCGTTTTCCCCCTATACACAACACTTTTCTGTGTATTTCAACTAGGGAAGGCACGGATACAGGACCGGATAATGGTATTTCATTTTTCGAAGAGGGATGCACAAAAAACCGTCCACCCGATAAAGACCCGGATGAACGGTTTTTAGTATTATGAGTCGAAAACAGTTACTATTTCAGCTCATATTGCACGTACAGCTGCGTCGAGATTTTGATCTCGCCCGGTTTCACGGATGTGCTGGCGCCCGCGTCGGCCTGAGAGAACTCAGCTTTTGCAGCCATGTTATTGAGGCCATAAATGTTATCTACACCAACAGAACCTTCCACGATATTAAGCACGATACCGAGCTGACGCTTGGAGGCTTTTGCCATCGCTTGAGCTTTCAGGTCCGCATTCGCCATGGCCTTATCTATCACTTGGGCTTCAAAAGCATCACGGTTCTCGACTGAGAAACGGGCGTTGCCAATGGAATTGGCACCGGCATCAGACGCTGCATCGAGCAGATCGCCGACTTTGCTCAAGTCGCGAAGCGTGACTTCCAGGGAATGATAAGCACTGTAATTCTTCACTTTACGTCCATTATCATCAGAGTACGTATAGTTAGGCTGTACATAGAACTGTTCGGTTTTGATATCCTTGTCATCGATCTTCCATGTTTCTTTCAGCATCTTCGTAATCTTATCCATTTTCTGCGCATTGCTCTTCTGTGCGGATTTTGCGGTTTCCGCATACGATTCAGCCCCAATGGAAAGATATACGATATCTGGCTTCACCGAGATCTCGCCTTTACCGAGTACGGTAAGAAGGTTTTGCTGTGCTGCCTCCGCCGCATGCACCTCGGTTGCCCCGCTCAATCCTACTACTGCCGTACTGCCAGTCAACAGTGCACCTGCAATCATGATGGAACCTACTTGTTTGACCCATCTTTTCATTATTGTCAGCCTCCTTTATATTGGCATCGCTGCCATGCTTGCCTTACCCTTCTAACGTGAGGGCATTGGTAAATGTTGCATCCGGAACGAAGCGTTTTGAGATTTTTCTTTAACTTTGTTGATACGCCCCTGTTAATTGGTATATCTAGGCATGATTGGTGGATCAGCACAATAAGATACCCAATGAAGATGACGGCAACTGTTTAATAAGGAAGCCTTCATGGGTAACTAACTACATCGGTGTTAAAAAGAGGAGGTCACTATGAAATCATTCCGGATGTTATACGCGTTCATGTCACTGCTGATACTCATGGCAGCGGGCATGCCATACGGGGCGGCAAGCGCCGCGGCAGAGCCAGCCTCCGGTAAAACCTATCAGATCGGAACAGACATTACGTTTGCCCCGTTTGAATTCCAGGATGCTAGCGGCAATTTTGTCGGTATCGACATGGATCTGCTGGATGCGATCGCGAAAGATCAGAACTTCAAATATGAAGTCAAGCCGCTCGGTTTCAATGCGGCGGTTCAGGCGCTGGAAGCCAACCAGGTGGACGGTGTCATTGCCGGCATGAGCATCACGGATGAGCGGAAGCAGAAATTCGACTTTTCTGATCCTTATTTTAACTCAGGTGTGGTCATGGCCATTCGCCAGGATCAGGAGTCCATCAAAGGGTATGAGGATTTAAAAGGGAAAAAAGTCGCCGTCAAAACGGGTACGGAGGGCTACAGCTTTGCGGAATCCATATCCTCCAAGTACGGATTCACCATCGTGCCTTTTGACGATTCGGCCCAGATGTATGACGATGTCAGGACCGGCAATTCCGTTGCCTGTTTTGATGACTTCCCCGTGCTGGCTTACGGAGTCGAACAGAACAATGGACTGAAGATCGTTACGGATATGGTCCCTGGCGCCTCCTACGGATTTGCCGTTAGTAAAGGACAGAACCAAGAGCTTCTGGAGAAATTCAATGCCGGCTTGATTAACTTGAGGGCAAACGGGGAGTATGACCGTATTAAGGCAAAATACATTGGCGAAAATGCCGTAGGCGCGGCGAGTCAAAGCCGTTGGGAGCTTATCGTGGAGTCGCTGCCTTCGCTGCTGAAGGGCCTTGGCAATACACTGCTGCTGACCATCGTATCGCTGTTCTTCGCGTTTTTCTTAGGGTTGATATTCGGCTTTATGAAGGTCGGACGCAATAAATGGCTCCGAGGCATCGCAACCGTATTCGTGGACATTTTCCGTGGCATACCGCTGCTAGTCCTTGCCTTCTTCATCTACTTTGGTATTCCGCAGGCACTCGGCTTCACGATGTCGCCGATCGTGGCAGCGGTCCTGACACTTAGCCTGAATGCCGGTGCTTATGTAACGGAAATTATCCGGGGCGGTATCCAATCCATTGACCCTGGACAGCTTGAGGCTGCCCGCTCGCTCGGTTTGCCATACCGCAAAGCCATGATGAAAATCATCATTCCCCAAGCGATCAAAGTGATGATTCCGACCTTTATTAACCAGCTCGTGATCACGCTCAAGGATACATCGATCCTATCGGTAATCGGTCTGGTCGAACTGACCCAATCCGGGAAAATCATCATTGCAAGAACGTTCGCTTCGTTTGATATCTGGCTCGTGGTCGCCATCATGTATCTGGTCGTGATCACGATTCTGACCAAAATTTCGGGCCGTCTGGAAGGGAAGGTGCGTCATGGATAAAATCCGCGTAGAAGGACTGAAGAAGAACTTTGGCACGAATGAGGTGCTGAAGGGCATTAACATGCAGGTCCAGGAAGGCGAAGTTGTCTGTGTCATCGGGCCTTCGGGCTCCGGCAAAAGCACCTTCCTGCGCTGCATCAATCGTCTGGAGGACATTACGGCAGGCAGGGTATTCGTGCATGACAAGGATATCAATGACCCTAAAACAGACATCAACAAGGCGCGCCAGAACATCGGCATGGTGTTCCAGCATTTTAATCTGTTCCCCCACTTCAACGTGCTGAAGAACATTACATTTGCCCCGGTCGAGCTGGGCAAGCAGAACGCATCCGAGGCTCGTGCCACGGGACTAAAGCTTCTGGAGCAAGTAGGCCTCTCCGATAAAGCGGAGGCCTTCCCGAGCCAGCTGTCGGGCGGTCAGAAGCAGCGTGTGGCGATCGCCCGGGCGCTGGCGATGAATCCGGACATCATGCTGTTTGACGAGCCGACATCGGCGCTGGACCCCGAGATGGTCGGCGAAGTGCTCGGCGTCATGAAGGATCTGGCGCGCGAAGGCATGACGATGATGATTGTCACGCACGAGATGGGTTTTGCCCGCGAGGTTGCGGACCGGGTGATCTTCATGGATGGCGGATACATCGTAGAGGAAGGCCCGCCAGAGGAAGTGTTCGGCAGACCGAAGCATGAGCGGACGATTAGCTTTTTGGAAAAGGTGCTGTAATCACGCAGCTAACCTTTCTTTAACAAACCGCTGCCGTGTAGCTACATGTACCTTGCGGGCTGCTCTCTGTGTGTACTGCTCTCTGTGCGTTCTGCTCTCTGTGCGTTCTGCTCCCTGGCGTACTGCTCCCTGTGCGTTCTGCTCTCTGTGCGTACTGCTCCCTGGCGTACTGCTCCCTGTGCGTTCTGCTCTCTGTGCGTACTGCTCCCTGGCGTACTGCTCCCTGTGCGTTCTGCTCCCTGGCGTACTGCTCCCTGGTGTACTACTCCCTGTGCTCACTGCTCCCTGTGTGCACGGTGTGTGGTCTTGGGCAGGCTTGGAGGGCTGTCGACTAGATTCATGCAGTAACCAGCGACCCTTCCAGCTAGCCCGTTAGGGTGAGACTAACCGGTTATCATACGGCTATTAATGGCATGTGCATTAAAATTAGAGTCGACTGCGGTGGTCGTGCGATGGCTGCACGCTGCTTTAGTGGAGCTAACGGACCAAGAGTACCTTATTTGAGGGAAAATGGCGGTTTTCCGGAAACTTCCGGACCAAGGATCCGTTATTCCTTCCAAAAGGCGGCATTTACCTAAACAAATCCTAAAATAACGGATCTGGAGTCCGTTATTTTAGAATATCGCGCTTAATTCGGCAAATAAGGTCCTTGGTGTCCGCCAAATTCGCGACCGTTTTAGCTAATTCACCTGCTTTAACCCGACTCGGTGAGTTTGTCCATATCGCATCAGTGCACAGCTTAAACAGGAGTAGGGGCGACCATAGCCCTTACTCCTGTTCTATGGACATATCCGGTTCAAGTTGTTCCAGATATGGCGGGTGAGCAGCCATCTCCTCACACCTTTAGTATCTTCTTGAGAACATCCCCGAAACAGTCCTAATCCTCTATACCTTCCCGCCTTCCTGGAGGAGAGTCACACGATAAGCGTCCTTTTTATGTCAGCTCCCTACGTACTTCATTAAACCCATCTATTCTTCATATCCAAGCCCATCTAAACTTCATATCCAACTTCATGTCACAGCTTCACGTACCAATTTTAATGTCAAACCTTCACTGCACAATCATTACTTCGTATCCAGAGATCGCTTATAAGGTACCATCACCGTAAATTTCGATCCCTTCCCAAGCTCGGATTGGACCGTTATCTTCCCTTGATGAATATCGACGATCCGCTTCACGATGGATAATCCCAGCCCGCTGCCGCCCGCGGCGCGATTGCGCGATTTGTCCGCTTTGTAAAAGCGTTCGAATATATGCAGCTGATCCGACTCCGACATCCCGACTCCCGTATCCGTCATCGTAACCTCGGCCCCGTCTTCTCCTGCTTTCAGCACAATCGTGATCATGCCGTCTTCGGGCGTGAATTTGATGCTGTTGTGCAGCAAATTGTTCCATACTTGACTCAGGAGATCCTCCGTTGCCTCAATCTCTACCTCAGCGAGGTCCAGATCCACCTGAATCCGCTTCGCCAGCCATTGCGGTTCATTCGCCAAGACGACCGCACGCAGCTGCCCGTCGAGCCGGTAGCGGGCCCTTTCGAATGCCGGCTGCTCTCCTTCCAGGGACGACAGCTTCAACAGATTGTCACTCAACTGCGACAAGCGGCGGCTCTCTCCTTCGATGATCTCCAGATAACGGGCTCTCTTCTCCTCCGTAAGGCGGGGACTTCGGAGCGCTCGGGCAAACCCCCGAATCGAAGTAAGTGGGGATTGGATTTCATGGGACACATTAGAGATGAAATCCTGACGCATGGTCTCCATCCGCCCCAATTCGCCGGCCATGTCGTTAATGCTGCTCGCGATCATCTTGAACTCCCCGCGCCATTCATTTTCGTTCATCTTTACATTGAAGTCCCCCTGCGATATCCGTCGCATGGCATCCGTAATGGAATTCAGCATGGCCATTTGCCGGTGCTTGAAGAACATGCCCACGACCAGCATGCACAGGAAGAAAATGATTACGCCGACAAACAAGTCGATCAGTTGGATGGCATAATCCCACGGCGGGGTTCCCGTCCAGGTGTAAACAAACCGAGTCACATAAGTCGCCGCCGTCCAAGACGCTCCTAAGACCGCGAAAACCAAGATCGTCTGAAGCGTTTCTCGAACGATCTTCCACAAGATTTTGGGTGTTTTTTTCATCAGCCCTCACCTGCTTCCAGGCGATATCCCAGCCCGCGCACCGTCCGAATCCTGAACCGGTACTTCTCCTCCGGGAACCGCTCCCGCAGCCGATTCACGTGGACGTCCAGCGTCCGTTCGTTCCCTTCAAAGTCATAGCCCCATATCTCTTCGATCAACCGATCACGCGTCAACGTGCTCCCCGGGTAGCTGGCCAGCTTGAAGAGAAGCTCAAACTCCTTCAGCGGCAGGGTAAAAACCTCATCACCCGCCTTGACCTCATAGGTTCTGCGGTTCATCTGCAGCTTGCCGACGGTCACCGTCTGCGATGCGGCTACCTGATACCGCTTCAGCAGCGCTTTGACGCGCACGACGAGCTCTGCGGGCTCGAAGGGCTTCACCAGATAATCGTCGGTGCCCAGCTCAAAGCCCTTCACGATCTGTCTCGTCTCCCCTTTTGCCGTCAGCATCAGCACCGGAATACCGGTGTTCCTCCGGATCTCCCGGCATAACTCCCATCCGTCCATATTTGGCATCATGATATCCATCACGACCAGATCGACGGATGTCTGGTCCATGACGGACAAGGCCTCGACGCCATCCGAAGCTTCGAACACCTCTTCCATTCCCGCTTCCTCCAGGAACACCTTTATGAGTTCGCGGATGTTCGGGTCATCGTCCACTACCAATATTTTTGCCATGGTTGCCATCCCTTCTTCCCCAGCATCTTCAAGGCGCCCTTAGGCCTTAGGCCTCGATCGTTTCATTCATTTGCAGCTGCTGCACGGCAAATTCCCTATACATATCATGCTGCTCAATCAATTCATCATGCGTTCCCCGTCCGGTTACCGTTCCTTTTTCAAGGAAAATAATCTGATCAGCTCCCACCACCGTGGATAACCGGTGCGCAATAATAATCGTCGTCCGTCCAGCCATGAGGTTCTTGAGCGCCTTCTGCACTTCAATCTCGGAACGGCTATCCAGACTGGAAGTGGCTTCGTCCAGCATCAGAATCTTGGGATCCCGCAGCAGGGCTCTGGCGATGGCAATCCGCTGCCGCTGTCCGCCCGAGAGCTTCACGCCCCGTTCGCCCACATCCGTATCAAAGCCATGAGGCAGCTCGTCGATAAATCCATCCGCATAGGCCATTTCTGCCGCTCTTCGGATCTCCCCATCGCTCACCTCCCGGTCCATCCCATAACATAAGTTATCACGAATGGTTCCCGCAATCATTGGACTATCTTGTGAAACATAGCCGATCAATCCGCGCCATGAGCGTAAAGAGAACGTATCGATCGCCGTCTTGCCCAATCGGATCTGCCCTTTTTGCGGAAGGTAAAAACGCTCCAGCATGGAAAACAGCGTCGTTTTGCCTCCGCCACTCGGTCCAACCACGGCCGTGACCGTGCCCGGCTCCATCTGAAAGCTGATATCATGCAGCACCAGCTCATCCGGCTTGTAACCAAACGAAAGATTCTCGATGGACATCCGCTGATTCGCGTTCACCACATCAGTACCGGCCGAAATGGACTCTTCCTCTGCATCCAGCGTTTCCAATATTCGCTCCGTTGCTCCTTTAGCCTTCTGAAACTGGGTAAAAAACGTCGTTAACTGCGTCATCGGCATCACGATCTGAATCAAATACAGGATAAACGCAACCAGCTCCCCAGCGGTCAGCGCCCCTGTGGATACCTGAAGTCCGCCATACCCGATGACCACCACCAGCAGCATCATCAGCACGAAGGACATCAGCGGCGCGATCCAGGCGGATACCACACCTTCCTTGATCCCGAAATTCAGCAGATTAGTAATCCCTTTATGCCCATTCTCATACTCTCTGTCCTCAGCATTAGAAGCTTTAACCAAGCGAATCTCGGACAACACCTGACTGATATTCGCTGTAAACGTAGCTGTCTCATCTTGCATGCCAAGCGATATTTTATACATTTTCTTGCCGAGCGGCACAAGAATCAGCGCTGCAATCGGAATGACGATAAACATCGTCAGCGTCATCTTCCAGTTTAAATAGAGGAGCACCCCAATGGAACCGACAATAGAAATGATCCCGCTGAAGAATCCGGCCACATGGTCCGATATGAGACTTTTGATCACTCCTGTATCATTCGTCATCCGGCTAACCGATTCCCCTGAACGGTTATGATCGAAGTAGCGGATCGGCAGTACAAGCAGCTTTTTCCACAGCCGATCCCTAAGGGCAGCCACCATCTTCTGTCCCGTATAACTCAGCAGGAAAATCGAGACCCCCGAGGCAATCGTCTGCAACACAAACGCAATGCCAAGCCCGATGATATGGGAACGATTCATATCCGTTAAGGAAAAGCCATCCACCAGGCTCTTTGTAAACATCGGAATGACTAGTCCGATCAGGGTTGATACCACACTCAGCAGGATCGCTCCAATCAGCAGCAGCATCGGAGGTTTCGTTTCTTTCAACAGCCGGATGAAGGCCTTCGAACCTGCTTTATTGCTGCCGGCCGACTTTTCCTGCGTTATTTCTTGTATAGAAGTATGATCCGTTTCTCTCATCGGTTTCTCTTCCCTTCCATCCCTATTTATCATCTGTAAGGAAAGAATATATCAACAAGTTAAACTGAAGTTAAACGAAGGCTTAATTTTATGAAAACAACGTAAAATAACCCCACAAAGTGGAGCTCATGCTACGATGTTTATTCCAAATCCTTTGCGGGGGCCCCGAAATTGAAAAAGGGCGGATGTCTCCGCCCCTTCTCTTAAAACCTATTCTTATGTACGTAGAATCAAGCGAGAATCCCAGCAATACCAGAGCTTGATAGCAAAAAAAGCCTTGCAGTAACAAGACTTTTCTTAAACTTCAATCACGGTTGCCCTTATTGGTTCTCGAGTTCCTCTTTGCTCACCAAGTTCACGAGTGAAGTAACCGCTTGCTCCGCGTCGGCTCCCTCAGCACTAATGTAAACTTCCGTACCAGAGCTGATCGCAAGGCTCATAATTCCCATGATACTTTTGGCATTTACTTTTTTATCATCTTTTTCAACGAAGATTTCAGATGAGTATTTATTCGCTTCCTGAACGAACAGCGCGGCCGGTCTGGCGTGAAGACCCGTCTTTAACCGAACGACTACCGGGTGCTTTGTCATGAAAATTACCCCCTATCTAATAAATCTGCTGCATTGAAAGCGCGATTGACATTTTATAATATTATACCATTTTACCATACAGGACACTAGAAGAAAAAATTCTTACCCATTCCGAATCTTTTCGGCCAATTCGTCGATTTTGCGCAGACGGTGATTGACGCCGGATTTGCTAACGGTTCCTTTAAGAAGCTCACCGACTTCCTTGAGATTCATGTCCGGATGAGCCAGCCTTATTTCCGCCACTTCCCGCAGTTTATCAGGCAAATTCTCAAGACCCATTTCCTTTTGGAGCAGCTTGATGTTCTCAATTTGACGGACGGCAGCGCCGATCGTTTTGTTCAGGTTGGCGGTCTCGCAGTTCACGATCCGGTTTACCGAGTTACGCATGTCCCGCATAATACGAACATCCTCGAACTTGAACAATGCCTGATGGGCACCGATCAGATTAAGGAATTCGATTATTTTCTCGCCTTCCTTAATGTAGAAGATAAAGCCTTTCTTCCGCTCGATACAACGTGCGTTCAGATGAAATTCATTCGCCAGATCCACCAGGGACTGGCAGTGCTCTTCATACATTGAGGCAATTTCGAGATGGTACGAAGACCCCTCCGGATTGTTCACGGATCCGCCAGCCATAAAGGCACCGCGCAAATAGGCGCGTTTACAGCAATTTTTGCGAACGATTTGTTTATCAATCCGCGATTGAAACAGAAAGCCTTCGGAAACGATGCACAGTTCTTTAAGTATCTCCTGAACCTGGGCGGGAATACGAACGATATATACGTTATTCTTCTTCAAACGCATTTTTTTACGCACCAAAAGTTCAGTATGCGCCTGGAAATGCCTCTTAATTAAGGAATAAATACGTCTTGCAATCGCGGCATTTTCCGTTGAAATATCCAGGATTACCTTTTTGTTCGAAAGTTGAACAGAACCGTTCATCCGAATGAGCGCGGACAGCTCGGCTTTTTCACAGCAGTTCTGGCTTTCGATCATTGTCAGTTCTTTCTTCGTCTGTGCCGCAAAGGACAAGGTACTCACCCCTTTCGTGTAATCCAATCCTGTACCAGCTGAAAAATATGGTTGCTCAGCTTGTCAGCGTCATGCCTTAAGTATGTTCTAAATAGCACAAGCTTATCTGCAATGAGTTTGTACCCTCTGCTGGTCACCTCATCACGATCCAGGAATACGGGCTTTGCACCCTTCTGGGCATACTTATCCTGAACCTGAGGCGGGATTTCTCCATCATTTACAATAACATAATCGAACAGATGAAGACCAATATGGTCGTAAACGGCCTGCAAATGATCACTCACCGTATAATTATCGGTTTCTCCAGGCTGCGTCATCACATTGCACACGAACATTTTGATCGCCTCAGAGGATACGATAGCCTCAGCAAGCTTGGGAACAAGCAAATTGGGCAAAATACTGGTATACAGGCTTCCCGGACCGATCAGAATTGCATCGGCCTGCTGAATTGCCTCCAGCGCCTCCGGCAGTGGCTCGACATGCTCTGGCTCCAGGAAGATCCGCTTAATGCGCTGTCCAGCCTCCGGGATTTTGGATTCACCGGTCACAATGGAACCGTCCTCCATCTCCGCATGCAAAATAACAGCTTCACCTGCCGCAGGCAGCACCTGTCCACGAACAACAAAAACCCGGCTCATCTCCTTGACTGCCGTGACAAAATCACCGTGCAAATCCGTCATGGCAGCCAAGATTAAATTGCCGAGGCTGTGCCCGGCCAGTCCCGAGCCATTCTTAAAACGGTATTTCAATATATCGGATAACAGCGGCTCCACATCGGCAAGCGCTGTAAGTACATTTCGAATATCTCCCGGGGGCGGCATCTGCAATTCGCTACGCAGTATGCCGGAGCTTCCCCCATCATCAGCGACGGTAACGATGGCCGTAATATCAAGCGGCTTTTCCTTGAGTCCCCGCAGCATGACGGACAGCCCGGTTCCTCCACCCATCACCACGATACGGGGACGCTTTTTAGCTTGCACAGCCACATTTATCACTTCCCTTAATTAATGCCGATCCCGATCAGAATCACGGTGACTCACCGATACCGTCTCCGTTTCGCTAACGCCCAGCATTTTGCCAAGGTATTCCGCTATCGCAACGGAGCGATGCTTCCCGCCGGTACAGCCAATGCCGATAATAACCTGGCTTTTGCCTTCCTTCCGATACTGCGGGATCAAGAAATGCAGCATATCGAGCAGTTTGGTTATGAAAGCCTGTGTCTCCGGCCATTTCATCACATATTCATATACGTCACTGTTCTGGCCGGTATTTGGACGCAGCTGCTCAATATAGTGCGGGTTGGGCAGAAAGCGCACATCAAACACCAGATCAGCGTCAATCGGAATACCGTATTTAAACCCAAAGGATGTAATATTTACCGATAACGTGCTGCTCTCCAGATGTGTGAAGCGGGAGATAATCTTCTCCTTCAATCGCACAGGCTTCATATTGCTGGTATCGATCACCTGAGTGGCCGAATTCTTCAGCTCATCCAGCATTTTGCGCTCCAACCTTATACCGTCAAGCGGCATGCCTTCCGGAGCGAGGGGATGGCGACGACGGCTTTCCTTATAGCGTTGAACAAGCACGGAATCCGTTGCATCCAGGAACAGAATCTCGCAATGGATGGTAAAGTGATCCTTGATGTAACTCAGAGACTCTGATAGAGCCGTGAAAAATTCGCGGCCACGCAGGTCGATGACCAATGCAACCTTGCCGATCTTCCCCTTGGATTGTTCGATCAGCTCCGCGAATTTGGGAATGAGCACCGGAGGCAGGTTATCGACGCAAAAGAATCCTAGATCCTCCAGACTTTGTACGGCCAAGGTCTTACCTGCTCCCGACATCCCGGTGATGATGATCAGGGTGGCCATGGATGATGTGTTGCTGCCGCGGTTGGCTGCTTCCAGCATCAGCTTTCCCTCCCTTATAAGTTTAGATCAGACGATGTATGGTGATTAATGACTATGAACGCAAATGCAGACCAGCAGCGCCTACAACGCCGGCATCATTGCCGAGCTCAGCCGGAACGATGCGTACACCTCGCTGAAGCGGCTCTGGTGTCAGCTTCGCAAATACAGCACGAACTTCATTAAACAGAATGTCGCCGGCTTTGGATACACCGCCGCCGATAATAAAGGCTTCCGGATTCAACACGGCCGCAACGGCAGCCATGGATTTGCCCAGGTAATAAGCTGCGCGATTCACGATCCGAACGGCAACTTCATCGCCGGCCTTTGCAGCGTCAAATACTTCCTTCGCCGCAATGCTCTCTACATGGGCAAGGGAAGTACGGTCGCCACGCTCTACGGCATCCTTCGCCATGCGGATAATGCCGGTTGCCGACGAAACCGTCTCGAGGCAGCCCATTTCACCGCATCCGCATTGAATCGCTTCCAAGTCCGGCACAACCGAGATATGTCCAAGCTCGCCAGCCATGCCGCCAAACCCCTGATAAATTTTGCCGTTAATAATAATGCCTCCGCCGACACCGGTACCCAGTGTATAGCATACGCAGTTCTCAACGCCGCGGCCTGAGCCGCTCCAAGCTTCACCCAATGCAGCTACATTGGCGTCGTTGTCTATTTTGACGGGCTTGCCGAGACGCTCTTCAAGCAGTGCGCGAATCGGTACATCTTTAAATCCTACATTCGGTGCCAAAATTATGATGCCTTCACGAATATTCGTAAATCCGGCGAATCCAGCTCCCACACCAGCAAGTTGATCCCAGCTGTATGGCGATTCTTCTACAATGTGACGCACATATTTCTCAATGTTGTCAATAACCGTGTCAACGCCTTTGGCTGTTTCCGTCGGCCCCTCATACTTATGCAGAAGATGCCCTTCTTCATTGCAAATTCCAACTTTAATTGCTGTTCCGCCCAGATCGACACCGACGTAGATGTTCTCAGACATGTTTCAAGCCACCTTTTTCCTTCTATATTATAGATTGCTCCTACTGTACCCACTATAATTGAAGGCACTCCTGCGGTCAAGAGAAGACAACGTGACAGGAAACCGTAGGCAGTCCTTTAGTCGCGCATGTGTAAGCGCATACAACTAAGCTTGAAACCGCCCTTATTTGTTCATAATCAAACCTCCTCTAATCTTTAGCAGTTCGCACATGACAAATGTCACTCCGAAGTGATGACATCCTTTACTAACGGGCATTCCCTCTCTTTCGTATGATGAATTCAGATCATTTCGATAACGAAAGGAGCGATACCATGTCAAAACCAATCCATGAACCTATTGCGGAACTACGGCAGGTAACCAAAATGTTCGGAAGCAAAAAAGCAGTCAATCAAGTGTCGTTTACTATAGAAAAAGGATCTATCACGGCCATTCTCGGGCCAAACGGAGCAGGTAAATCAACCGCCATCTCCATGATGCTTGGTCTTAAAGACGCCAGCGAAGGCGAGGTCCTCCTGTTCGGTCAAAGCCCGAAGGACTTGAAAGTCCGCGAGAAGATCGGCGCCATGCTTCAAGAGGTGAGCGTCATGGACGGGCTCCGCACGCGTGAAATCATCAATCTCATTCGCGGCTATTATCCGAATCCGTTGTCGCTTCCAGACATCGCCCTGCTTAGCGGGCTCACAACAGAGGAGCTTAACAAATGGGCTGTCAAAATGTCCGGAGGCCAAAAACGCAAGCTCAGCTTTGCACTGGCGATTGCGGGGAACCCCGAGCTGTTATTCTTCGATGAACCAACGGTCGGCCTGGATACATCGGCACGCCGGTTATTCTGGCAGACGGTACGCAAGCTTGCCGATCAGGGCAAGACGATTCTGTTCACCACCCACTACCTGCAAGAGGCGGACGATATGGCTGACCGCATTCTGCTGTTCCACCAGGGTCAGGTTGCTGCAGACGGCACGCCAGAAGCTATTAAGGCTAAGCTGACCCGAAGGTCGCTCTCCTTTATCGTCGATGCGGATCACCAGCAGGTCAAAGAGCTGCTTCATGAGGTCCCCGGCGTAACGGATGTATATGAACTGAACGGTCGGCTGAACGCCGTAACGGATAATACGGACACGGCACTAGCAGCTCTGTTTCGGGCCGGGCTGGCTGCACGTGATATCCGCATCGATCAAGGAAGCCTGGATGAAGCATTTGAGCAATTAACGATGAATCAAGGGGAGGCAGTATAATCATGACAACCTGGAAACTGCTGGCCATACAGTGCAAGATGGAGCTGCTCCGGATGGTGCGCAATCCGTATTATATTTTCTGGTCGCTCGCTATGCCGATTCTGTTCTATTTCATCTTTACCCGGGTCGTAAATACGGGGGCCGACGATACTGGACAATGGCAGGCGCATTATCTGATGTCGATGGCATCCTTCAGTGTCATGGGCACCGCCATCATGTCGCTTGGCATACGCCTCGTTCAGGAACGAGTCCAGGGCTGGGCCGTTTACATGCGGGTAACGCCGCTTCCCGGCAGCGTGTATTTCTTTGGCAAAATGTTTGTGCAGACGGTCATGCATCTACTCTGCATCATTGTGATTTTCGTAGCCGGCTATCTGATTAACGGCGTCTCCCTCACCATCGGACAATGGCTGCTCAGCGGTCTGTGGATTCTGATCGCATCCGTCCCGTTTCTTGCCATCGGTACCCTGATCGGCTCCATGAAACGGGTCGATACGGCAAGCGGTGTCAGCAACGGCATCTACTTAGGGCTGGCCATTACGGGTGGGATGTGGTTCCCAATCGAGGCGATGCCTTCTATCATGCAAGCTATCGGCAAGTGGATGCCCTCCTACCATTTCGGCGGAGGTGCCTGGTCGATCGTGCGCGGAGAAGCGCCGGGCTTGGATAATTTCATGGTTTTGGCAGGATATTTGGTAGTATTTATGTTACTATCCACCTATATTCGGAAAAAACAACAAGCCGATTAAGGGGATAGGATGATGGCTTCATGAAAAAATTGAAAGACGCGAAATCTGCAGGGTTTGAGGTGTTTCCAACGCAATTGGGGGTTTTCCCCTATTTATGGCTCATTTATATATCCCTGCCCGTGATCAACATGATGAGCGAACAAGGATGGAAGATGGGGATCGGCTTTACGCTTATTGCCTTGTTTCTCGTCACGTACCGCCAGCTCTACTTCGCCGCCGGCACCCCTCGTTTCTTTGCGTGGCTGGGCGTTCAGATGTCCATCATTTTCATTCTCTGCATGTGGTACCACCCAACCTACATGTACATGGGCTTCTTTACGGCCAATTTCATCGGCTGGTATACCGACCGGCGTAATTTCACGATCTCCCTCGTATTGTTCGGCATCATCGAGACTGTTCCTTTAATCAAAAATGCGAGCTTGCTGGGCTGGAAGGATCTGGTCTTTATGATTCCTTTCTTTCTCATCATGCTATTTTCACCCTTCGGTATCCGCTCATTGAACCGGCGGCAGGAGTTGGAGAAGGAGCTCGCGCAGGCTAACGAGCAGATTCGCAATCTGATTAAAGGTGAAGAGCGGATGCGTATCGCCAGGGATCTTCATGACACCTTAGGCCATACCCTCTCCCTCATCACGTTGAAGAGCCAGCTTGTCGAGAAGCTGGCAATGAAGAATCCAGAGAAGGCCCAATTGGAAGCCCGGGAGATTCAGAACACCTCTCGTGCCGCGCTGCGCCAAGTACGTGAGCTGGTGTCCGATATGCGGACCGCCACCTTGCCCGAGGAATTGGTAGAGGCCCAGATCATTCTGGAGAGTGCCGATATCCGGTTTATCTGCACCGGTAACCCGAAGCTGGAGGGAATATCCGACCTAGCCCACAATATTCTGAGCCTCTGCTTGCGGGAGGCCGTGACCAATGTGGTGAAGCACAGTCAGGCAAGCCAGTGCCGGATTGCCCTCGAGTCGCTTGACAATGAGTGGCGTCTTGAGGTGGCCGACAATGGAGTCGGTCTTCAATGCAAAGAAGAAGATCCATCTTCTTCATCCAACAGTAATGGCCTGAAAGGCATGGTGGAGCGGCTTTCCCTTATCGGGGGCACCGTAGAGGCCAGCTCCGACCAGCAAGGCACGATAATAGAAATTCGTGTTCCGATCATCATCAAGAACCGGAAGGAGGACACATCCCATGAGCATCAAAGTGCTGATCGCCGAGGATCAACGAATGCTGCGCGGCGCTCTGGCTTCCTTGCTTGATTTTGAAGACGATATTGATGTGATTGGTCAAGCCGGCGACGGTGATGAAGCTCTATCCCTGATTGGCTTGCATGAACCCGATGTATGCCTGCTCGATATCGAAATGCCTGCGCGCAGCGGTCTCGAAGTAGCGGAGGAAGTGAAGCTGCGCGGTTATGCCAGCCGAATCATCATACTTACGACCTTTGCCAGACCCGGTTATTTCGAGCGGGCCGTGCAGGCGGGAGTTCAGGGATACCTGCTTAAGGACGAGCCCAGTGAACGGCTGGCAGAAGCCATCCGCCGGGTAATGGATGGGCGGCGGGAGGTCTCCCCTGAGCTCGTATTCGGTACGCTTTCAGGTACGGGTGCCAATCCGCTGACCGAACGCGAACGGGAAGTGCTGCGGTTGGCTGCAGACGGCAACAGCTCCAATGAAATTGCCTTGAAGCTTCACTTGTCCTATGGGACTGTCCGCAACTATATGTCTGAGATTTTAAGCAAGCTCAGTGCCAAGAACCGGATTGAGGCCATCTCGATGGCCGAAGAGAAGGGCTGGATATAGCATTCCTTGCAGCTTGATCACCCCCCTTACCCTCGTCTTGAAGAGACGAGGGCTTTTTGTACTTCACAGCGCAAACAGGCCCATTTGGGTCTGTTTTTTCTTTTTGATTGACACATCCTCCCACCTAGCATTATAGTATGTTACAAGACTAACATACCGACAGGGTGATATCATGAATTCCAGGTTTGACGAAGGACAGCCGATTTTTCAGCAAATCGCAGATATGATTGAAGATGACATATTGAACGGGACATACCAAGCGGATGATCAGATTATCTCAATGTCGCAGTTCGCGAGTACTTTTCAGGTCAATCCCGCAACAGCTGTAAAAGGCATTGCCCTGCTTGTCAATGAAGGGATTTTGTACAAGAAAAGGGGGCTGGGCATGTTTGTTGCTGCAGATGCCAAACAGATCATATTGACCAAGCGACAGGATCGGTTTTACAACGAACTCGTATTGAAGCTGCTTGATGAGGCAGAAAAGCTTGAATTGACCACCGAGGATGTTATTGAAATGATCAAACAAAAGAGATAGGAGATGAGCAGGATGAACGCAATACTTACCTGTTCCAACCTGAGCAAGAGTTACGGGCGTACGGAAGCGGTCCGAAATCTGGAGCTCCAACTGGAAGAGAATACGATCTACGGCTTGCTGGGCCGCAATGGCGCCGGAAAGACCACACTGCTTAATATGATGACCGGCGGATCTTTTCCCGACTATGGCAGTATTCAGGTTTCGGGGGTAACGCTTAAGAGTGGAGAAACCCCAAAGGGAATCTGCTACGTAAGAGAGAAAAATTTGTTCTTCGGCGGTGCCAAGGTGATTGAAGTGCTGCGCTTGGCATCGGCCTTTCACGAGAACTGGGACTGGGACTATGCCCAGAGCCTGCTAAAGACATTCAAGCTAAACCCGGACAAAAAAATCCGCCAGCTTTCACGGGGAATGGAATCCCTGGTCGGAAACATCATCGGTCTGGCCAGCCGGGCCCCGATCACCGTATTTGATGAACCGGTGCTGGGATTGGATGTGCTCATGCGAGAGAGATTTTATCGCGTTCTGGTTGAGGATTATGCCAATCATCCCCGGACCATCCTGCTCTCGACCCATCTGATTGATGAGATCGCAACCGTCGTTGAGAGAGTCTATATCATGGATTCCGGCGCTATGTTATTGCATGACGATGTTGACCATATCCGCGCCAATTCTCATCTGTTGACAGGGAACCAGGAACAAATCGAACAATTTACGAAGGATCGTCACGTGATATATAAAGAATCTTACGGTAAAGGTTCCTTAACCGCGATATATGGAGCCATTCATGAGGCAGACCGTTCACAAGCCAACAAGCTTGGTATTGCTATTGACGGTTTACCGCTGCAAAAGTTTTTCTCCTATTTAATCGAAGGAGGGCAATCCATTGAATAAGACCACCGCACTCATGAGGGCTTCATTTCTTCAGCTTCGACCTTATCTCTTGGTGATGCTCGGCACCGTTGCGATTAGTTTGATTGCAAATGTGATCATAAGCCTGTCTCTAGGAGACAGTTCGGAGAATACGCAGGTGTCTGCGGCTAACATCCTCACCGTGTTCCTGATATTTGTAGGCAGTGTGCTCCCGGCAGGCTTGTTCCGGCGGGTAATGAATTTAGGAGCTACACGAAAAGAATATTATATTGGTATGCTTCTGGTTTACTCCATATGGTCCGCCATCTTTGCTGTCCTCAATATCATCTGGCTTCAGGTGGAGAACGGATTTATACGACAATATGAGAATACCTTCAACATCCTTGAAATCTTTGGATGGAATCAATTTGGCATCGTTGGCATGTTCTTCTATCAATTCGGTGTTTACCTGCTTCTTATTTCATTACTGAATCTGCTGTTTTCCGGTCTGCGTCATGTAATGGGCTGGGTGGTCTGGGTGGTATTTATTGCGGCAATCCCTATCTTTACATCCATTCCTTCACTCCGGCATACGCTGGCTGATGGCTTGCTGGCCCTTCTCTTCAACGATTCGCTGCTGCAAGGACTCGGCCTCACGCTGATCATCTCCCTCGTTCTGCTTGCAGGAGGCTGGTGGTTCACGGCCAGACGCACCATCGCTTAATATTGTTTCCCCTAACAACGCGTTATTGGATCACTCTAGCACGAAAGGAATGATGGATCTTGAAAAAGGATGCTGCCCCCCTTGAGGTGTTCCAGTCCTTTCTGTTATGGATAATTGCTATCGGTGCAGGGGTATTTGAAATGATCCTGGCTGTCATCGATTCGATATCCAGCCTAACGAGTGCTGGAATTGTCGGTATTCTCATTCAAGTCGCCGCACGAACGACGATGTTCGCTGTCCTTGTCTACATCATGATCAGAATGCTTCGGGGAAAGAATTGGGCGCGTATCGCGTTGGCTTTGTTTTTAGGCGGGTTTGGCACTCTCTCCCTAATCATTGACCCTATCAAATGGCTCATTACAGGCGGTTCCCTTAGGGACGCCTTTGCTCAAGCAGACAATATTTCCATACTATTTGCCTCCAGCCGTACCCTTCATATGATCGCCGTTGTTGCGGCCTTGATATTTATGTTCAGACCCGCGGCGAATCGGTACTTCAAAGCTGAATCATAAGTCAACTCAGCACCCGCTTGATTTGGGATCAACAGAACAACAGCCCCTGGCCTATTTAAGGCCCGGGGCTGTTTCATGTAGATTATGATCACTTCAACCATTCTTCCTCGATAAACTGCATCATTTCAAAAGCGCCACCACCGGCATTGGAAGCCACTACAAGGGTATGACCGGTGGCCGGGTAATAAGCAGACCGAAAATTCACACCCGGATCATAGCCCATGACATGGTATTTAAACACATCCTCATTTTTCTTGGTAATCCACACGCCAAGCCCATAATTCAAGTTATGTGAAGCCAGCAGCTTCTCCGTCATGGATGCGGTGAGCAGCGTATTGTTCATAAGCGATCTCCATAACTTGATCATGTCCGGTGCCGTCACATACGCCCCACCATCGGCATAACCTTGAATCGGGATAGCATACTGGTTCGTTCTCCACGTGCCGTCCTCCTCATCAATATACCCGTAGGCCGTATTTGCGGGCAGACGATCCAGCGGGAAATATCCCGAATCCTGCATGCCGCACGGCTCAAATACAAACTGCTGGACATAGTCGCGAAACGGTATTCCGGCATGTTGTTCAACGATCAGACCAAGCACCACAAATCCTGCATTGTTGTAATGAAATCTTTCACCGGGCTGAAATTTCATGCGCTCATCCTGAAACAAAGGAAGGAAATCCCTTCCGTTCCGGAGTGTATACATGGGAACCGCTTTCCACAGATCCTCAAAATCATCCATGACCTCTTCATCAAAATAATCCGGAATACCCGAGCTGTGGCTCAACAAATGAAAAACGGTAATCTCCGGGCTAAAATTAGGCAGTGGGATATCCAAACAATCGCTTAGCTTGCTGTCCAGCGACAGCTTGCCCTGTTCGATAAGCTGACAAACCGCAATAGCGGTGAACAGCTTACAGCCTGAGGCAATGCCAAACCTGGTGTCTGTTTGATTCGGGATGTGATCGGCCCGGTTGGAATAACCGAAGGCATCATCCCATACTACGTTGTCATTTTCATCTGTTACGAGCACAGCTCCCGAAAAACGAATGCTGGCAGCAAATTCCTTCATTTTATGTATCATCAAGAACCCCATCCTTTATCTGGTTAGGGATATTTTAACATCTTTTTGGATGAGGGTCTTGGTCCAGGACCAGTATAATGAAATATTCCCTTCTTATGTCCGGAATGCCGGTTAAAGCTCCATAGGGAATTCCATTTAAGTTTGCGCTGCTCCAAGCACAAAAACCCCTTCCTGCCAACCATGTCGAATTCATCACTTGATGAACGCTTCGATCACAGTCTGCAAATAAGGGGATTATAAAACGTTTATTCGCTTCTATCCTATTGTCTCCACATCAGCAGCAGGACCACCGGGACCGCGAAAATAAGCAACCCTGCACCAATCATCGAAGCGACCTGCAGCATGAATGTGTGCTTGGTTGGACCGGACGTCTGCAGCATTCCGCATTGAGCGCATCTGTTAGAGGCAAGGTATACCTCGCCGCCGCAGCTGACACAATTCCCATTATTCCTCATGAATAACGCTCCTTTACTTGGAAAGACAACATCGACATCTATGCATTGCTTTATCATTTAACATATCTTATGAACGGAATCCTCACGGATCCTATTCATGAATACTTTTTTAATGTTAATCCATTTGTGAATATTGTCACATAAATGCGGTAACAAGTAAAGGCATAAATCATTCATATGCCATCTCAACCCTTCGCTCCTTCAGAGCAAAGTCGCTCAGTGCAACCTAAAAACAGGAAGCCCTCGGCTCCCTGTTTTATATTTCATTCTTATTCTTTTCTACCCATGAACACCGCTACGATCAGCCCCAGCAGCAAGGTTCCTATACTGGTAGCCATCATACCCGTTCCGGATGGAATACCCGGAAACACGATAACAATAGATCCTAATATCAATCCAATAATAACGGCATACGTCATATGTGGGAAACGGTCCAGCAGGTACCGAATCAACCGGCTGCTAACCACGAAGCCAATCACCACTCCCGCCCCAATGACAGCTATAATCCCTAAATTTAATGAGGATAGAGCTGAAATGGCAGTAGAATACACACCCAGAAGGAGAAGTACAAACGACCCGCTAATGCCAGGCAGCAGCATCGCCATGCTGGCCAACCAGCCGGATAAGAACAGTCCAATCCCGTTGGACCAGGTCAGGACGGTTATCGGATCGGATGTGGCATCCGTTCTGAGAAAGGCCGTCGAAGCCAATAAACCGGCTGCCACAATCAACACGACCACATGCACGGCTTTGAATTTGGTTCTCGCCTCCGCTTTACGCAGAATAAGAGGCAACACCCCTAAAATCAATCCTGTAAAGAAAAACTGGGTAGGCTCATAGTAGCTTGCCAGCAGGTATTCAATCACGCGGCTCAGCAACAATAGAGCTGCTCCAATTCCAACGCCAAGTGGAATCAAAAAGCCCAGCTGCTTCTTCCATTCCCTGCTGAAAAATCCACTGATAGCCGCCAGCAAACGATCATAGATACCCAGCACGACAGCAATAGTGCCGCCGCTTATACCTGGAATTAGGTCACTGACTCCCATCAGCACACCCCGATAAAGGTTCTTCCATTCCATCAAAATCATAATCCTCCTACCTTACAAAGTGAATCTTATCATGATAGCCCTGCGAAGGAGGTTTTACTTGTTCTTGGCATGCAATACCAAATTCCCTACTCCACCAATCGCAAACAACAGTGAAACGATCCCAAATCCCCATTGCCAAGAGCTTCGATCCGTAATGAAAACGACCACCAAGAACGCTATCGCAGCCAAAAAATTAAGCATCGCAACGATCAAAAATTCCTTTTTCTTCATTGTTCATCCTCTACATTCCTACAGAATCAAATCTATCCAGTCTACAGCCTACTGTGGTGATCATATCATATTTTTGCTGATGAAGTATGATCGTTTATATGAATGAACTTACGGTACAAAAGTAACCGTCTGCTCCGTCCACGCCGCACCATCAAATGCCTTGGCCACTCCCAGTTCATCAATCTTCGCCTTCAGTACATATTTCCACTTCACCGAAGCCGACCATGCCTGGTCGAACAGAAACGGTCGCAATCGAATCTCATGCTCGCTTGCCCAGGCCGCTATGACCCTTTCCCCATCGATCGACATATCGAAGCCCTCTTTGAACCAAGGATGCTCCTGATCCTTGGAAACACCAGGTGCATTCATGTTTACATAGAGTGAGATATCATCGCACAGCTGCAGCAGGCCAAACTGTCTGTTAACGACATCTTCATCGGGAAATTGAAACTGATCACTTAGTCGTTTTTGCCGAGCCAACTCCTCATGGTAGAATTCCACCAGCGGCGCTTCTGTCGCCTCTTTCATAAATGACGCAAAATGAAGGCTGCAGAGATACCCTGCATAAGGACTCATCGCTTCGATCTCATCAACACCCTTTGTATACATTAGCATTTTCGGCAGGACCGGATAATCGATAAAAGTGTAAGGAGTCCGGCTCTCGTCATTCCAGATCGGCGTGTCATCCATCCGAAGCCAAGCGCGGTCATGCTCGGTTATAGCCAGCAGTACTTCTTTCAATACAGACTCATCCATAAACAGCTCTCGCCGGAAGCCCCGAGCTACATCGCCCGAGAATCGGCCATGGTCGTCCTGGGCCGTCATCACAAAAGCATCCTCTGTCTCGCGAATGATCATAATATCGTCTCCCTTTTATTCATTCCTCACCCCAGATAAGCTCTGCGCTTCATTACGGCAATGATGTCTCTGGATTGGCCTTGATGCACACTCGTATCAAAACACGAGATCAATTCCCATCCGTCAATCCCGTAACTGTTTAATAAATCCTCAAATTCCTCTTCGTTCACCTTGCCTCCAAGGAATCCTCCGGTTTTGTATTTCAGCGTTTTGTATTCCCATTGATCCATATTCGGCATCCTCCATCATCCCATTGAATTTTTGACCACAAACTTCAAGATTTTCTGTAGATAAAATCAGTTCGTATCGCCAACATAGCAAACTACGGGGCGTGCAGCCTTATCCTGGAGTGGTTTGACCAGGGATCGAGGGTATACTCGAATCTCATCCAATGAAGGCAGATCGATCCATTCCACACCCACCTGGTATTCATCCGGATTATGGCCAAGAAAGCTATCCCCTGCATCCGCCAAGCTGCACTCAAAATAAAACTCCACTTGGTGCACATCGGAATCCCATTCCGCAAATTCATGATTGGACCCTATGTATTCACGGACATGCAGGAGATCACGAACTTCCACCTTACGCCCGATTTCTTCCTGGCACTCTCTGATCACCGCCTGCACCAAGGTTTCCCCCTTTTCTTGTCCACCGCCAGGGAACAGATAGAAATCCCCCAAATGGTCTACGTTTTTCGTTAGAAGAATTTGATGATTCCGCATAATAACGGCCTTGGCCGAGTTTCGTATCGGTTTCATGAGCTGTCTCCTTATCGTATCGGTTTCTAGTTCTATTTTCTATTGTAGCAAATATAAATCCTCCATAGGTCAACCTGCAATCCGCAATGATACATGAATATAACAAGCCGGTGTCCAATGAGCATGCTCATAGAATACCGGCTGTTATTGCACACCGTGAATAAGTCTGCTTAGCTCCCGAAGCAGCTAGCGCCTATATGAGCCACTTGCCCGCTTCTTTCGAACAACGGCCGCCACCCACACAACGACTAGCAGGATCAGCCCCGCCGCAATCCAATTCTTGATGACTTCCCACGGAACACGGGATCCGCCATACTCACCCTCATAACGAGCCATGACATAACCTTCCTGCGTCTCAACCGCGATGGCGGATTCAGGAGCGATTCCTTGGATGGCATAGTATTTCGTTCCCTTTGGGTAAATATTAGAGAAGTTGCCGCCGTAGGTCCCTTCCTGATCCGTATGGTAGGTGACCTTCCCCACCACGTCTCCAAGCGTGGACTCATCCACGCGGTCCTCTGACACGACAAAAACCTTCCCGTCGTTCACGACAAATGGATATGCCCAGGAAGCAACCGCAGCTGGCGATGAACACATCACCAGCAACAGCAACGTTAACAGCGGTATTTGCATAAGCCGACCCGCACGATGAATATCGACCATGGTTCACCCCACAATTCAGAGTCATTATTCTGAAGAACCGGATGGCTATTTGACCTGTTTGCTTCTGCCATCCACGATCAGCTCGATGCCCGGCTCGTTGGTTCCCCCCGACATACTGTAGGAAGGGTCAGGCTGTTCCAAGAAACCCTCAAAGGTTTCGCTAATCTGTATCCGACCTCGTGGCCGAACCGTAACCACCTTAGACTCGAAGTCAACCATCCTCCCGCCAATATCAACGCTTAACGGTCGTACCATAACCTGCTGCTCGTTACCATAGCTGTAAATATGAAACTGGCAGTGTGCCCGAATAGCATCATTCTCTGTGCGATAATCACACTTGCTGTCTTTCCTGGAATAGGACACGGTAGATATTCCACTCGAATTGTAATTCACCACATACATAACAAACTCTGATAGGAATGGAAAAATAACGATCCATGCGATACAGCCGATCAATAATCGGCTCATAATCTTCGGATAATGTGAACGATAAATTCGTGCCACCCATAGGATGCCAGCTACCAACAAAATAAGGCCTGCTATAACAGGCAAATGAAGACCATAATTACCTTCCTGAGTCCATGGCGAGATCCCTGCCCAGCGGAACAGATCATCTCCGAATGAATAGCCCAGATGTTGGTTGGAAATAAACAGCAACCCTACGATGATTGCGGAAATGGAGAGGATTTTGCCTTTCAGTTGTATCTCCCCCTCGACGAACCCGTTTTCCACATTATAACAAATAATAAACCCTGTGGTAACCAACATTAATCAGTCTTATTTAATGGTTTATTCTCTACGATAGCCAGCCTCGTTCCGCTCTTGGCTTCATGCAGCAGCACTCGATCGCGATGGATGAGACATAACAGCACATGGATAAACACAACACCATCCAGAAGCAATACCCCCAGCGCATACATGGCAGCCAGGATTTGCGAACCCAAAACATTAACGGGAACAAGCAAGGCATGGAATCCACCCCAGACCACATATAGCAGTCCGTTACGGATGATTACTTCCTTCAACTTCAGATGTTCCTCTGCTCCACGAATCTGGACCCGGACAATCCACTTGCCCAGCGTCTGTCCCTGCATCATATACGGCAGCACGATATGATATAAAATCACGACAATAAAATACGCACCCTTCACATTCAGCACCGTCAACACGCCAATCATCGGCAGCACGACCCCTGCATCAATACCGAAAGCGATCGCCCGGCGCGTATAACTGACCCGTTTCTGCGATAGATCCACCTTCTCATCCAGCCGATCGAGGCGAGGCAGGTGATTTTTCATCCAATCCGCGAGCACGAATCCGATCATTCCACCCATGGTATTCAACAGCAGATCATCCACATCAAACAACCGGTAAGGGTGATCATAGATGCCGTAAATACCGGTCACCTGGGTCACCTCAAAGAACAGCGATAATCCGAATGAGGCCACCAAACACGTAACCCAAGATGCCCGAGCATAATAACGCAGGAACATGCCGAACGGAACCACGAGAAATACGTTAAATACGACCTGCAAGAAGGCTCTTTCCTTGAATAGATGCATGTAAGTCGAAGGCTCGCCCCATACCACCTTGGTCTCCTTCAATATGTCTTGGATAAAGTTCAGAGGAATCCACTGCATGACCGAGGCGACATTCATTGGAGCATTATGCCGCGAGGCAGGCAAAGGAAGGAGCACCAGATACACTGCGTTCATCATGTAGAGCAGAAATAAATACAGCAGAAATCCCCGGAATTTATTAAAATAACCATATTTGCGATACTGCACAATCAGAAAGGGAACTGCGCACAGCAAAGCCGCTATGGGAAAGGTTAAAAATGCATAAGATATTGGAAACAGGTAGGCTTCCAGCATGCTTTCGTTCACTCCCTCTGTGATGTTCTACTTATAGGTTACAGGATCAAGTTTAAATGACGGGGATTCCTTCGTTTAAAATGCGTTTAAAAAAGGCACCCCCGCGTCATAATCGGCCCTGCTGTTAACCTGGGGGTTATAGCTATACTCCAAAACCGAAAACCGAATAACCCACACCAGCAGTGTGGGCAGGATCACCATATGCAAGACGCATTGGATTGAATGGTTATCCCGATTAGGCTCATATCATAATAACGAGGATGCACAGAGAATGGTTTTTCAACTTTTTAAATCGTGGATAATTTCGAGTAAATCGGTGATCTCCCCATCCTTGGCAAAATCCCGGTCATAATAGGTATCCCGCTTCCAGATGCCCTTCGAAGTATTCGCCAATCATCATCTGCCACTGCAGCTGAAGGAAGATTGACCCCTAGGATATCAGACCAACCCTACTTGAACCGTAAGGAAATGAGTACTAAAAGAAAAAGAGCAAGCGTGCACGGTCCTAAAAGGAAACCGTACTCTCTTGCTCTTTGCATGTACGCTCGGCTATGGCTTACCCCCCAAGGATTGCAACAATCAAACTGACAGGCTCCACTCACCCTTGGGCACTTTCAGAAAATACTAAACGACCGTTCCCCGGTAGAATTCAGGGAGAAGATGTCTCTTTTTTATCTGTCTACTTGGGCACTGCCAACTGTCTCGTGATATGCCCATGCGAAAAGCCGGCCAGATCCAGATTTAATCTGACCGGCTTCTTCAGAACCCTGCTAAGTATGCCTGCATTATCCTTACTTCGCCGGCTTTCTACATCCGATCATTGCAGATAAAGCGTAATCCGCCTTACTTCTTAACAGCCGTCTCTGCAAACTTGATCAAGTCTTCCTTGGTGAGCGGGCTGCCCGGATTGGTTGTGATGTTGTATACATGATCCTCATCTGACCAACTCAGTACATTTCTGACCCATTCAGGATGCTTCTTGGCTGTCTCGGCATCATAATCGTCCGATGTGTAGTACCGGTATTCGCCACTTGACTTATCCTTGTCAATCTTGTGGGATACTTGCATTTGCAAATTGTCTTTTCCATTTGCAAATGTCAGATTAATTTCGCCTATTTCCTTCCAGTCAAACTTTTTGTAATAAACGCCTTTTCCTTGGGCCTCAGCTTCAGCTTTCACTTCTTTTTGATACTCCGCGCGATTCTTGGCAATCGGAGGTTGAATGTTTCCTTTCACAAATTTATATCCTTCAGGCAGACCTTCCGGCTTTTGAAGCACAGGACCCTGCAGTTTGGTTGCCTGGTTCAGGTAATTCTCATAGTTTGTGAAATGTAACATATCCAGGTAATACAAGAATTCAGAGCCGCCGTTGAGATTTTTATCGCTTACGTACAAGAGATACATATCTCCTGTATTTTTCTGCTGCAGTTTTTGGCTGAGTTCTTTCTTTGCGGCTTCGACAGCCTTATGATCAGCAACAGCCGGAGCTTTCGCTGTGACCGCCTGTGCGGAATTATTGACCGTTGCTGCCTCCGTCATATTTGCGGTTCCAAACAGCATCGCGATTCCTGTTGCGACAACCGCCGCCTTAATTGGATATTTCATGTGTATATTTCTCCTCTCTTTTCTTATACTTAAGTGATGTGTGAAGGCTAGGCGTATCATTTGGGATCCCTTTGTGCCAGCTTCTATGATATAAACACAACCCGGGAAAATTAGGTTCACTCTTTTTGGGCAATTCCAGTAAAAAAATAAGTTATGAAACACCTATAAGTGAGCTGCCCGGGAAACGGCATCATCTATTCTCGTAGCGAGGGCCACATTTAGCAGATGTTTTCCTTGCGATTATAGAGTACTTAAGCTTTCCATAAAATTCATACATTCATAACATTAAAAAACCGGCCAGACTCATCATTGAATCCGACCGGCGTCCCTTCATGCCCTTTCTATATACCGCTGTGTAATCTGTGGTTACAAGTCTCCCGCTTGTCCCTACGACAAGCTATAAATAAGATATTTTACTTCTTTACTGCTGTTTCTGAGAGTTTGATCAATTCCTCTTTAGTAAGCGGGTTACCCGGATTAGTTGTAATATTGTAAATGTAATTTTGATCTGACCAACTCAGCGTGTTTCTGACAAAGTCGGGATGTTTCTTTGCTATCTCTGCATCGAATTCATCTGCCGTATGGTAACTATATCCGCTGTTACCCTTATCTTTGCCCACATAGTAGGCTACTTGCATTTGCAAATTGTCCTTTCCGTTTGCAAATATCAGATTAATTTCGCCCATTTCCTTCCAAACAAACTTTTTATAATGAACGCCTTTTCCTTGTGCTGCAGCCTCAGCCTTGACTTCTTTTTGATACTGTGTGAGATACTTAATAAGTGGAGGCTGAATGTTTCCTTTCACAAATTTATAGCCTTCAGGCAGGGCCTCCGGCTTTGTTAGCGTTGGTCCTTTTAGCTTGGCTGCTTGGTTTAGATATTCCTCATATGTTTTGAACCGGAACATGTTCATGTAATTCATAAATTCAGCGCCACCATTCAGCGCCTTATCCCGTACGTACAAAATATATAAATCTCCCTGATTTTTTTGTGCGAGCTTCTTGGAAAGTACCGCTTTGGCGGCTTCAACAGCCTTTTTATCAGCAGCCGACGACTTTATCACCGTCTGTGACGATTTATTGGCCGCCTTGCTTGCGGATGCTTCCGTCATATTTACTGATCCAAACAACATCGCGATCCCTGCTGCGACAACCGTCGCTTTCATTGCTTTGTTCATATGTATTTCCCCTCTCCTTTACACCTGTCTGTGATATAAACACAGCCCAGGAAAATTTGGTTCACTTATTTTCAAAAGAAATGCAATAGCTGGCACTGCAGAGGTCCTAATGATGGCGGCAGCATGGTCTTACGACCTTTTTTATAGAATTCCCGACTATTCAGGCTGTTTCGTCCCCATCTAAAAAAGCAAACACGGAGAACGCCAAACAAGCCGACGCCGATGAAAGAACGAAGCCAGCTTGCTGTCTTGTGCTGTTAGTTAAAGGAGCTTCCCGCCAAGTAAATCGTAAAAACCTTGAGTTTTCCCCATGCTATCCGCAAAATTCACTTACGCAAGATAACCATTCATGTTATTGCAGCTTAAATGTAGGATTTCGGTCTGGATGCCAGATATGATAAACCTTGATATAAAGATCAAGTTCAGTTCCGTCAAACCCCGGGAAGACATGAGCACGCTCGTTGGAGACCCATGGAGTGCTTCCCTCGATATAGACAATTCTGGAGAGGATTTGTTCACCCTCCTGTTCATAATATGTTTGATCAACACCTCCGAATCGTTCACTCGTGCTGCCCGTTTCCACATAGAGCTTTCCGTTTGCTTTGTAATAAGTCCACTTAACGGGATAACCTTCAACGTCCGTGGTGACAGTTTGTTTTTCACCAGATATATTCTTAAGCATAACCGGCTGCGCGTAATCTAACTTCGACTCATTCTCATTTTGCAGCATCAGTTCCATCGGCGTATCAGGAGTAATTTGAAGATCCGGCGGAACATCAAACCGTAACGTCTTCATGTCAGGTTTAAGTTCATCCCCGCCCCCGTTTCCTAATGTCATGTATCCTTCGAGCTTCCGGCCGTTGATGGACAAAAAGGTGTTTTTGTAGATTGGGTATTGATGCGCCTTCTGGGTCTCGATCTCAATCCGGATACCTGTCGGCCTAATAATCAGCTTGCGAATCGTGGAAGTTCCAAACGACGTTTCAAAAGGAATATTCAGTTCTCGCGTAGCCGAGGCATTCAAAGACTTCTCTTTGTTCAGGTTTAAAGTGCCGACATTCCACTCTCCCTCTATTTTTTGCCCCTCCACGAGATAAACCAAATCGAATGTGATGCCTTTCTGGTTAATATCTTCCCAACGATAATAATCCCTCGATCCATAAACTCCATCCGCGTCCGGCCAAGCCGCGCCCAGCCTCTCCGATTTCACCAGTTTACCGTCTTTCATTAACTGGATTCGCGGCGAGGCCGTATCCGCAGCTTGCTTATTCATATATCTAAGAGATGACTTGATCTGTACCCCCTCCGCCCCTTGATTCACCACCTCAATGTTCAAGGCGTCGATCCCGTCTTTTTTAATCGGGAAGGTCTGGATGCCGTTTCGAGAAGGGTCCAGGTTAAGCGGAACCCGTTTGTCACGGTACTCCTGCAGCCCCCGTACAATCAATTGCACATCCGTCTCTACGCCGGAAAATGTCCAAGCCGTTTCGAAAAAACCGTTATATTGCTTATTCTCCGTGTCCCATCTATGCGAGTAGTATCCGTTTTTCCAGTACATCTCCATCTCTCGGCCGCCCTTGACCTGCGTGATTTTCTCTCCATCCGCTTTGCGCAGCTCTACTTCGGAAAATCCCCACTTCCGTGCCTGTTTGTCTTTCGGATCAAAACTGTACAGCAGCGTGGTCCCGTTGTCATCGGACATCGCTGAATCAATAGTAAAGGTAACGCCGCTTGCGGTAACGCTCTTGTTAAGCGTTTGTCCGAATCCTTGATCAAGCGCCGCTTTCAATCCCGGCCGAAACGTAAAATCCCATTTTTCGGACATAGAAGCAAGCACCGGGGTCGCAATAATAACAAAAGCAATCGACGACAAAAAAGCAAGGCGGCGCCCATGCAAAGATCCAGTGCGCTTTGCCCGTTTAACCACTGTAGGCGCTTGTTCCTGTTGCCTACCAGCCTCAATTTTAAGCCACATCTCGTCAAAGTCCGGGTAGGTGTGGTTACCTTCACCGCCCAGTTGCTGTGCAAGAACTTTCTCCTCAGGTGCCTGCTTGCTCATACTCCGCACCATCCTTCCCTCTGATAGTTTTGGCAATCTGCCCTTGCGGAAGATCTTCTTCATCGAGCTCGTGCATCATGGCCTTCATCAGCTTTAGCCCTCTATTCAAGCGGGACTTCACCGTCCCAAGCGGGATATCCAGTACCTCTGCGATATCTGCCAAGGGCAGATCATTGGTAAAGCGGAGCATAACAACAATTTTAATTTTATCCGGCAGCCGGTCCATGCGGCTCTTCCACTCATCCTTCGTCTCCTGCTGCTCTACAAGGGCTAACGAAGACGGCGCAGCCTTTTCCCGCTGGAATATATGAATCAAATTCTCTCTCATGCGTCTCGCCTTGCTTGCTCGCAGATGGTTCAAACAATGATTGACGGTAATGCGCATCAGCCATGTTTTGTGATACTCAACCTGCTCCCAGCCGGAGGCTAACGCCTTCATAAATACTTCTTGACATACATCCTCGGCATCCGACGCATTGCGCAGCATATAGTAACAGGTCCTGTGCACGTCTTTGTTGTACCGTTCAAAAAACTCCCTGTCCGTCAAGTAGGCTCCCCACCTTTCTTGTGCTCTACTATATTATGTTAACAACACCGAGAGAAAAAAGGTTCATTTTCCTATATTCAGGATTTTGCAAAATCCTCATATTAAATAGCTCTTGCCAAAACTTCGGAATCTCCGTTGAATTCTCTACTTCAATCGATAATCGGATCGATTTTCCTAGGACGTTGAATGCCACTCTCCTGTAGTCCATTTCTTTGTTTCCCTTCAATGATAGGTGGAATGTCTTTGTACATAGCTGCCTCGTCCCGTTCGTCAGATACACAAAAAACCTCTGCCAGCAGATCGCCGACAGAGGTCTATACCCGTTACATATTTCGCTTTAAGATTCGTACCAATAGCCTTTAATTCCTCGTTCAAGCCGGACCAGCGCCTCCAAATAAAAATAATCTCCCCAGATCATATAATCATCCGGTGCCCGGTCCCCCCTGACATGATAGGATCCGTGCTTCAACAACCCCTCCGCATCCGGCAGGTCCATCGTAGAATAATGCTCCACCAATGCACTCATGCTGCGGTTCAAAGCATCCTCGAACAGTGTCCTGTCCGAATCATGGTCTTCGATAAGCTCCAGAAGCTCCAGCAATCCGCACGCTGCGATAGCCGATGCCGAGCTGTCGCGCGGTGTGCCCTCATCAATTGGCACATCGAAGTCCCAATAGACAACCCCATCCTCAGCCAAACGTTCGATAAAATATCGGGCAAGACGCTTGGCCGTATCCAAAAATGCCTCATGCTTCGTATATCTGTAAGCCAGTGCAAAACCGTATATCCCCCAAGCCTGACCACGTGTCCAGGTCGATCCGTCTTGGTACCCTTGATGGGTACCGCCCCGAAGTGCGTTTCCATTGTTAACGTCAAAATAAAACGTATGGTAGGAGGATCCGTCTCCACGCACCAGAAATTTCTGGCTCTGCAAGGCATGCTTCATGGCAACATCATAATACTTTGTTTCCCCTGTCTGCTCATGAGCCCAAAATAATAGCGGGAGATTCAGCAGACAATCGATGATGATCCTTCCCCCGTTCTCCGGATCATTCGCTGCCCCCCATGCCTGTATGATTTCCATTTGGGGGCGCCACCGTGCCAGCAAGGTGTCCGCCGCCTGGAGTGCCGTCGTACGAGCAGTTTCGCTCTCCGTTACACGCCACTGCGCTGCCGCAGACAGTGAATATAGAAAGCCGATGTCATGATGATCCAATGCCACGTGCCGATCCAGCCGATCTTTGAAATTGGTCAAATAAGACTCGGCCGCCTCCTTATAGTAGGGATAGTGCCCATACTCGTATGCAAGCCACATCATCCCTACATAGAATCCTTCGATCCAGTCGTTATTATCGCCCCACTCGTATCGCTGGCCCTCGATAATGTGCGGCAATTTCCCCGGATGCCTCCTAATGTTTTGCTTGATTTTCTGAATGGCATCCTCAATTGCACCCTTCCACATGTTCATCCTCCCCTTACTCCTGTTCTTGTGCTATATGTCCAAACGAAAAAGGACGCTTCCGTTCTGGGCATTCGTGACCACGATGTTTCCTTCGAGTGTGTACTCTACAATCGGAGGGAGGTCGTAGCGCCTCCGATTCTCCTCGCGGTTTGAAGCTCCGTATACGGCTGATATCAAAACATGTTCGCCCGGCTCCAGCTGGACGGTTAGCGTTGGAATCATTGTTCTTGGCTTAAGCAGGTTGGTATTGGCTTCCGGGTAAACCATGACCGCACCGCCGTATCCTTGCACATTGACGATTCCACTGATTCCGCCCGGCATCATCGCAGCCACCCGCTCAGGTTCCGCTTTGACCGCTTCGGTCTCGCTGAGGGCAAAATTGGTCATCCTTCCCACGGCAAATCCGCCCTCAGCCGCAGTCAGACAGCGGCTGGAACGAATATGGTGAATCCGTACATGCCACAGTCCGGCAGGAACCAGCCATGTCCGCACTTCGACATCATGCCAAGGAAGCCATCTGGAGTAAACATGCTGTTCTTCGATGCGGAACTCCTCGCAAAAGCGGCGTACACGATAATGCTCATCGCATTCGCTTAGAGCAAGCATCGAATCGTAAGCCCCCTGTCCGAGGCCATAATACCCTTTGGGAACACTGAAACCAAATCGCGTAGAATAGGCGAATTTTGCATATTTGGCTGCACTGTGCGCCATATCAAAGTTAGCCATCTGACCAGAAGCCAGAGCTGTTATATGTCCATCATCCTCCGGTTTGCAAATCAACATTCTGGCATGAGGCTGGGCTGACACTGATTTCAAGCTTGGCAGGGGTTCCTCTTCCACCATCCAGAACGGATGATCATCCGGCAAATCCAATATGAGAAATGACTTAAACGCCCAGTATGGTGATCCCGGCGCATTGTAGCTCTCCCCCATGATCAAATTGGGGTACGCGTATCCGATACTTAGCAAGCCATCTGACGTAAAGATAGGCTGGGCGAACCACCACCGCAAATGCCTCATAATGATTCCTTTGATTACGCCAAGGGAGAAGGGCTCCACGCCAGCGTATACGAGCGCGCACCAGAAGGAGACCTGCGCGAAGCGATAGGTTTGGCTTCGACCAAAGGGCAGACTGCTTCCATCCTCGGCGAACCAATAAATGAATTGCTCGGCAAACGCCTTCGCCCGCTCCCTATAAATCCGTGCACGCTCAGGATCATCCTGCTCCATCAGCTTCGCGTAGATCAGCGTATAGAAGTGCATCCCAAACGGAATATAATAATCCCGCTGATCTGTCTTGCCGTCCGAATACCATCCATCGCCTAAATAGTAAGTATCGATCATATCGAGATACTCATCCATAATGGCTTGATTGTAAGGCATGCCCACCTTCTTGAAGCCCATATTTACAAGCACCGTAAACATCAGCCAATTGTTCGGATTGGAATGATCCACGAGATTGATCTGATTGAGCCACCGGTACAGCTGCTGCTTCTCCTGCTCCTGCAATGGCTCCCACAGCTTATGCGGAGCAAGCGCCAGTCCAAATCCGAATACCGCCTGCTCGACCATACGCTGATCCTGTGTCGTAAATTCTCCCCAATATTCGGCATGCTTCGGGTCCGTACCATTCACGATGCCTTTCAGATACAGGGGCCATAAATCCGATTCGCCGCCTCCACTGGCATGAGGAATTAATCCCCATAAGGGTCTGGCAAAAGCCTCCATAACTGCAATGGCGTCATTATATAGGGCTGCTGTAGATCCAAGCGTTAGTCCAGCATATCCCGACGTGAATCGCTGCTTCAAAGGCTCCAGCGTGTCCAGGACGGCCTTCTGCAGATCAGCTTTGGTGCGAAGTGGAAGGCCTTGTAGCGATCCTTGTATCTGTTCCATGATCTCACTCTCCTCCTATCGATTATTAACTCCAAGACGTAAACTCGCTCGGCGTCATGCCAATTTCCCGCTTGAACAATTTGATAAAATAGCTCTTGTTGGCATAACCCAGATAGTCCGATATCTCCTCGACAGTCTTATTAGACTGTTGAAGCAGCTGCTTCGCCTTCTGGAGTTTGACCATATTGACATACTCGATAAAATTCTGGTTCGTTTCACGTTTAAACAAGCGACTGAAATAGCTTGAGTTCAAATTTAAATAACCGGCCATCTCTTCAAGCGTCAATTTCTCGGTCACGTGCTGAATCACATATTTCTGTGCCTGGATGATCTCAGAACGCTTAGAGCGGATGGATAATACGCTTAATCTGCGGGAGAGCTCCGTCAGATATGCCATGATCCAGCTCCGCAGATGCTCCATGGAATGAATATCGTTGATCGCGTCATACAGCTTCTCTTCGGTTATGCTGTCCTGAACCTGTAATGTCACTTTCGTTTTCATCTGTAAATCCATGAGCAGCTGCAGCACCCATTCTTTCACATCTGCAGGAGGGAACCGGTTTGTCTCCACCCATGCCGCCCATTCCTTTACAATCTCCTCTACGTGCTCAGTCCGATTCAAGGCCAGCATGTCATTGATCCGCGAGAAGAATACGGCATACTCTCCATACATATCTCCGCTGGTGAAGGACGCCTTCTCGTACCGGCAGATGCTGGATTCCTCCAGATAGAAGCGATGGCTCCATTCCTTGAGCATGGGCATTAATATAAGCCGAAGCTCTTCAGGTGCTGCGGCTTCCCGTCCCAATAGGCAGGTAACTGATATTTTCAAATATTGTTTCATGGCCGTTATCGCCCGCTGCAGGGAATAGTAGAGTATCTGCTGTTCCTTAACAGGGTCCTCGCAACAGATGAAAACAACCAGTTCTTTGTTGCTGTAATGAAAAATAACGCTGCGGTGCATTGAATCGAGCACTTCCTGCAGCACATTTTCGACCGCGAATGCAATCGTATAATCGTTCATTTTGCGGGTCTTTGAAACTTCGGGCATGCGGTCGATAGAAACAACGAAAGGCAAGTAATATCTGGCCTGAAGGTCGACACCATTTAACCGGGCATGCTTAATCCATGCTTCCTTTGTCCAGGATAACTGGTACAGGGTATCCTTCAGCAATTGATCTTTTAGCGCGGACCGATTGAGCGATTCCTTCTGCATATACATCATCACTTCTGCCGCTTTGTGCTTCTCCTTGCTCAGATCAACGGCGATGTTATGCAGCAGCTGCTGCAGCTGCTCTACATCCAAACTCTCTTTTAGAATATAATCACTCACTTTCAGCTTCATAGCTTGTTGCGCATACTGGAACTCGTTATGACAGGATAAAATGACAGCTCGAAACAAGGGATTCACTGAGTTGAACTTTTCAAGCATCTCCAGGCCATTCATCTTGGGCATTCCGATATCCGTAATAATAATGTCAGGCTGCTTAAGCTGTGCATCCTCCCAAGCCTCCAAGCCGTTCGAGTAACAACCAATCAATTCAACACCCAGCTCTCTCCACGCAATGCTTTGTGACAAATAGCGTACAACAGGATAATCATCGTCCACCAGAATCGCTGTCAACACCATGCTCACCTCTCTCCACCTCGAATGGAAACTTTAACGTGATGTTTGTTCCAATGTCCTGCTCACTGTAAATCTCCAGTTGGGCGTTCGTTCCGTAGATCAGACGAAGGCGCTGAAATACATTCTTGACACCAATGCCGGAAAATCCCTTTTTGGCAGGTGCTGCTGCTCCCTGAACCGAGTCCACATTGGTACGCAGCTCTTGAAGCGCAGCCTCACTCATACCGATCCCGTTGTCACGGACCGTGATGCTGATGTCGTTAGCTCCTTTTTCAGTGATATGGACCGCCTCAATGAAGATGACTCCGGCAAACTGCTCATAGCCATGAATAATAGCGTTTTCAATTATTGGTTGAATCATGAAGCGCGGAACTAACGCTTGCTCGCAGCCTGCCTCGTAATTCACCTCTAGTCTCACCTGGTTGGCATGCCGGAAATTCATGAGCCGGATATAGTGATGAACCGTCTGCACCTCTTCATGAAGTGGAATAAATTCGTTATCGCGGTTAATCGTCATGCGCAGCAGGGAAGACAAGGAAGCAATCAATTCGGCGTTCTCTTTATCCCCTTCGATCAGTATGTTAAGCCGGATGGAATTCAGAAGATTGAACATAAAGTGCGGGTTGATCTGAGCCTGCAGCATCTCCAGCTCGGCCTTTCGCTTCTTGGCCTGTTCCACGGTAATTTGCTCAATATTGGATTCGATTCTGTCCAGCATATGATCAATCGTCCGTGCGAGCTGAGTCACCTCGTTGTTGCCGCGTATCCCCGAGCGGATATCCAGCTGCCCTCGGCCAATGCGGGTTATGAAGCCGCTCAGTTCCCTCATCGGCTTCGTAAATGCCGAAATCAACACCATCAGAAGGATACAAAATAAGGTAAAGAAAAGCACCTGCAGCCCAAAACTGATTAATAAAATCTGTTTATACTTGGAGACGGCCGATGATAACGGGATTAAGCTGACCAGATTCCAAGTATTCGGGCGAATGGACTGTTCGGCGTATACATATTCCCGGCCGTCCATTTCAATCGTTCTTGCACGTTCATCCTGATTCCACCAGGTCATTCTGCTTCCGATTAGGGACGGATCGGAGTGAGAGATGACCACGCCCTCCTCATCCAACAGCATCATGTCCTGGTCTGAATTAGAGCCGCTCTGAAGATGGTTGCGGATTTTACGTTCATTCACGCTGATGATGACATAACCGATGATGCTGTTGGAGGAGGTTCTTATCGGTCGCCCGATCGTAACCAGATAAGAACCATCCTTGTCAGCAGTATGAAAATAATTGTCCTGCAATCCCACCCAATAGGTTGAGAACGAGGGAATTTGGTTTAGCTCCGCAAACCACGGCTGCTTGTATAAGATGGCCGGATTAAAGTCGTTGTGAGAATAATTGGTATATGTAAAATCGTTCTTTCCAAGGATGGTGACATAATAATCGTCATGCTGTCTAAAGAGCTCATCGAGCAGCCGGATCAAGCGGCTGTAGTTTACAAGGATCTCATTCTTGTATTCCTGCGTGCCCTGCTTCTGCCTGGACATAATTTGCTGTCTGATCTCCGAGTTCGTCAGCACCATGTTGGACAGCTCCAATGTTTGATCCAGAACGCTATTCACATCGGATTGAACCGCTTTTAGTGCATCCTCAGAGCTCACAATGGCCCTATCCAGCAGAAGATCCTTGGTTAAATAATTGGTAACCCAATATATTCCGCCCAGGGGAAGCAGAAAACATAGCAGTGCTGACCAGATTAATTTTTTTCGCAATGAAAATTTGGGAATCATCACAGATGCAGTCCTCAAATCTTAATGAATTGGAATAGGGAAAACCTGAGTTTTCCCCTTAACCATCCTCGTATCCTGTTCATGCATTAGGCATATCACGTTCTTGCGAACTCAGCCTAATTTTTATTACTATTTACAACCTCGGTAATCTTCTGATCGATGCTGTCGATCGTTTTGTCCAGATCATGCTTATTCAGAATATACAGCTCCGCTTCAGGAATCACAACATTCTTTGCTTCCTCGGCATATTTTACAGGCACCGGAGCTGATCCTGGCACCGTGTTATTAATCGTATATTTCAGTGACTCCACATCGATCTTCGATGGATCTTTCGAGGAGCCTACAATTGTATCGATCAGCTTATCCGTATCCGATTTGGCCCAGCCGGAGAATACTCTTCCCCCGATTTCGAGACCTTCGGACGTATACCATCTGACGAATTGATAAGCGGCCTCCTTATTTTCGGATTTTGCTGCCACTGCCATATATGTCGGTTGTACCGGGGAGTATTGTTTGCTTTCCCCTTCCAGTTTAGGCAGAGGTGCAAATACGGTTTCGAAGGTAGCCGGAATGGCGTCCGTTCCCCCAGACTCCGCCACCATCCAATCGCCCATAGGGAGCATAGCAGCAAGCCCGTTGAAATATTGATTACGGTAAGCCAGCTTTTGAGAAATAATATCTTCGTACGGGTTCGCACTTTTATCCTCATACATCATTCGCTTCATCATTTCCAGATTAGCTTTCAGCAGTGGGTCCTTGGCATTGGATGTTCCATCGCCTTTAAGAAACGTATTATCAGATGGCTTGCTCATCAATTGCAGCTGGAAGTAATCCGGCCAATTGTGCAGGTAAGCGCCATATCGTTTCTCGACACCGTCCCCCTTGGTCAGCTTCTTCGCGTAATCCTCAAACTCTTTCCATGTCCAGTCCGTTGGGATCGGCAGGCCCGCTTCCTCCAACATCGCTTTGTTCATAATGACGAACCAGCGCTGCATGGAGGATGGCAGTGCGTAAATTTTGCCGTTGACTCTGGTATCCACCAAGTATTCATCATCGTATTGGTAGCCATCTTGTTCTATGTAGCTCTCGAGCGGTTCAAAAAGTCCGATGTCTGCCCGCTGCGAATAATTCGTATAAGGAAGCTCGACGATATCCAACCGGTCATTTGAAGCGGCCATCAGGTCCAGTTTTTGCATGGATGCCAGCGAATCGCCCTTCTCGTTCAGGAGATCCAGCTCCACCTTAATGTTTGGATACTTCTTCTCAAACTCGGGTATAATCTTGCTCCATTGCGCTTTTGCATCTGTCTGCCACGTGCTTAGTTTCAACACAATTTGATCAGGTGCTGCTTCCTTGCCTGAGTCCGCGCTGCCTTGAGCGGCCGAATCAGACGTCGTGCTGCCTCCACCTCCGCAAGCCGAAACAATAAGCGCAAAGGATAAGCTTAACAACATCGCCGATAATCTCTTGATTTTCATATTGACCCTCCTCGAAAGTAACTGCTTCCCGTTATTCATAGAAGTAAGTGCTTACAAAATCATCCTATCATGATCGATCTTTTAGCGTAGTTCCCTATTTTTACGGAAGCCAAACTATTTTGACTTTTTATCAGCCCTTGACTCCGCCAAGCGAAATGCCCTCGATAACCTGCTTCTGACCAATCGCAAAAATGATAAGCAAAGGCAATATGGCCGATACGGCGCCAGCCATCATGAGGGAGTATACATCCCCGTATTGGTCCCCAAAGAGTCGGATGCCGAGCTGGATCGTAAACAGATCTTTGGACTTCAAGAAAATTAATGGATACTGATAGTCGTTCCATGTCCAGATGAACCGGAGAATCGCATAAGTAGCGACACCCGGACGGATAAGCGGAAGAGCAATCTGCCAGAAGGTTCGGAAGTGACCCGCCCCATCCATTTTGCCGGACTCGATATATTCATTGTTTACGCCCATGAAAAATTGTTTCAACATGAATGCTCCAATAATACTGAAGCTGTTCAACAGGATCAGACCCGCATGGGTATCAATCAGATTCATCCAATTGAACAATAAGAACTGCGGTACCAGCGAAGCCTGCGGCGGAACCATGTACAAAGCCAGAACAAGCACAAACATGGCATCTCTGCCGCGAAAACGCAGCTTGGAGAAGCCATAGGCTGCAAGTGCGCATACAAACACATTAATGACGGTCGTAGCGATCGTGATATAAATGGAGTTCCAATAATAACGTACGAACTGTCCGCTCCATACCGTTTGGTAGTTCTCTACGGCATTCCAATTTTTCGGAATCCATTCAATCGGAAATTTGAACACATCCATCTCCGGTTTAAAGGAGGTTGACAACATCCATACAAACGGAAGAATAAACAGAATACCGATGAAGGCCATAACGATCGTCCAAATCAATTTGGATATATTTAATTTCATGGGATACCTCTCCTCTCATGCCCGGCTAAATTCAATATTCGATGTCGATTAAGCTTCATGTGCTGCTTCGTGATCAAAGGATGACTTTTTGAACAACCTCTAATAGTTGACCCACTTCTTCTGAGCTAGCATCTGTGCACCCGTGATCAGCAGACAGATCAGGAACAGGATCAAAGCCATACTGGAGGCATAACCTGTCTTCAGCTGATTGAAGGCTGTATCGTATAATTCATATACGATGACAGTTGTCGAATTAGCCGGTCCGCCCTGTGTTAGAACTTGGATCAGATCAAAAATCTTGAAGGTGCCGATGATCCCGGTCACTAATAAGAAAAAGGTGGTCGGCGATATGCACGGCAGCGTAATACTGCGGAATTTCACCCATGCATTGGCTCCATCAATCTCGGCAGCTTCATACAGGTCTCTTGGGATGGACTGTAATCCGGCAATATAGATGATGATGTTGTACCCTAATAGGATCCACACCTGGATCATCATCAGGGACGGCAGCGCAAAATCGATATCCGCAAGCCATTTCGGCGGATTATCTATACCCAGGGACATCAGCGACTTATTCACCGGGCCAAGAGATGGGTGGAATAGAACCTGCCACACCATGGCGACAGCAACAATGCTTGAAATATAGGGAAGAAAGTAAATAACCTTAAAAGCACCCTTAAGATAGACCTGCCGGTCAATCAGTACCGAAAGTACCAAGGCCAAAATCATGGTAACAGGAACGGTAATAATGAAGACCAGATTGTTAACCAAACTTTGCATAAACGCACTGTCCTTGAATAGAGTGACAAAATTACTCAGTCCTGCAAATTTGATTGCGCCCATCCCGGCTACGAAGTTCCAATTCGTGAAACTTAGCAGCAAAGACCCAATGACAGGGATTAATGTCAAAATAAACAGCCCAAGCATTAAAGGAGCAACAAATAAATATCCGGCAATTTGCTCCTTCGCTGCCATGCTAAGATGGGCAGATTTGTTTGTTCGTTTCATACGTCTCTCCTCCTGGGCATTTTTGCTTAGCACCACATTTCACTTGTATCTCTATTTGAGACCGATGCTGTTGAACATAGAATCTGGATACCTCCATTGTAAAAAAGTCGCCTGCCGCTTATAAGAAAGAGAAATGTGCATTTTGGAACGAATTTTACTTTTTGTGCGTTTGCGCGGAACAAAAAAGGATGAGCCACGCTGGCCCATCCCTCTATGTCCAAATGTATTTAATTTCGCTAATTTCGCTCCGCCCGATATTCAATAATCCAGCAGTCTCGCAGTTCTCCTTCATGCTGTTCATGCTTCTCCAGCAGCCTGATCTTCCGAAAGCCGCACTTCTCGTAACAAGCAATCGCCCGTTCATTCCAAGCCTGCGGGTCCATCACGATCCGGTCAGCCTGCCTCTGAAACACGAGATACTCCACCATGGAAGTCACGAGCCTCGTACCGATGCCTCGATTCCAATAATCCGGCTCCCCGATAAATTGATCCGTGGCAAATGTTCTGCAGTCTGCATCACTCCCGTTATACCCATACTCGCCTAACGTCTCCTCATCCAAAAGATAAAACTGGATATACCCGATCGGTTTCCCCTCATACTCAATAATACAGCGGGTCTCATCATCATCCACATAGAAATGCTCCCGCACCCGCTCCACGTCATGAGGATTATCCCGTCCCTCGTAATACTGCAGCACATCCGGATTCGACAACCAAGAAACTAAAGATAATTCATCTTTCTCCTCCAGTTCGCGAACCGTAATCGGTCCAGCCTCGTACACCAGCATCGTGATCCCCCATCTTCCTTATTAAATCCCCAATTCTCGTGTTTCAGATTACATCCGCAACCATCGTGATAGATGTTCCGCTCACACCTACCTCTTGAAATCCGAAACGCTCATATAATTTCATAGCGGCCGTGTTCTCGGGAGCGACGCTTAACGATACCTTCTGAATCCCCTGCTCCTTCATTCCTCTGAACAATTCCTTCATCAGGGCCGTTCCAAGCCCTTGCCTGCGGGATTCCGGCAGCAGCGCCATGCCCAGCTCGGGAATGTCCTCACTCACATAACCGAACCCTTTGTTCTCTTCATCAAAATGACGGATCGTAATCGAGCCTATCGGCTTCCCTGTGGCATTCACGGCAATATAGCCTAAATCGCCCGCTCGCCCCCAGTCGTCCACGTATTTTTTCATGAACGGCTCTTCGAGTATGTCTCGGCTAAAAGGCTCCTCTCCCTCGGGCACATACAGAGACTCATACAGCATCTCCCGCAAAAAGGATTCATCCTCCCGGCCAGCGACTCGAATATGGTATGAATTCATGTGCATCTTCCTTCCCACCCTAGATACTATCCGTCAATGCGGTCCATAACGCCAATCTCTCCGGATCAAAATCGTTCCGGCCGTAATGGTCGAGAAAAATATCCTGGTAGTCATCGCTTCCCAGGTTATATCGAAGCGTCCAAATTCCCCAATAGAGGTCGTAATGAAGGTCTCCGATCCCGCCATAACCCAGATCGATAAAACCTTCAAGCTGGAAATTCCTCATAATCAGATTCGGCAGACAATAATCGCCGTGAAGCAGCACATCATGGTCCTCCGTTCCCTGCAGCTTCTCCAGGCTTAATAGAGCCTGTTCTCTTCCGCCCGGAAACCCTTTGATATCTCCCATTTTGTTCATGATGCCTTCCTGATACTCCTGGACAAGTTCAGCTGTTCGATTCGGAAAGGGACAATCGGCAGCAGATATAGAATGGAGATAACGCAAACTCTCCCCGAACACAGCAGCCAGTCTCTTCGGATCTTCCAGATGTCCCCCGGACACCCCATCATCCCCTTGCAGGGCGACGGTCAGCAGGTAATCGTTATCGCCTTGCTGCTCATAGGCCAGCACCTTAGGAGCCAGGCCTTTTCCGTGTAAATAATCCGACATCAATCCTTCTCTCTTAAGTTCATCCCGTTTCGTTATCTTTAAAAACATCGGTTGGTTCGCTCCCTCGATGTACAGGGTTTTAGCCTGTTCCGAGGAGCTGCTGTCATAGACGGTAGCTGTCTGGATATAGGGCTGCAAGCTAACAGGCAGCGTCTTTATGTCGAATGGAATGCGTACTTTTTTCATCGTTCCTCCACACCGACCCGTTCAATCGGTCGGCCTCAGTTCAATAGAATAAAGACGTCCCCATCGGAACGCCTTCGGATCTGTACTTTATGAATTGGCGATTCATCGGCCTAATCCTTCCCTTCCAGCCGGTAATTTTTCGTTTAAACTATTTTTGCTCACCTGTTTATCAGAACGGAACTCCCTCGAAGTACACCACCTCAGCCAGACGAATGTGCAGTACCTTATTATCCCCAACCGTCAATTGGAGATGGTCCACCGCAACTGCGGACAAGATCCCATCGACTTTCCCCGCGGTAGTCACGATGACTACCTTGGCTCCTTTATGCCGGAGCAGATACTCAATAAATACCGGTTCAACCAACGTTGCGTAGTGAGCTGGCTGCGGAATTGCCGGGGTACGCGGCGCGTAATACGGCGGTATAGGTTGGGGCGGGGGATAGGCATAGTAACCCGGTGCATAACCTGCAGGCGGCGCTGGATAACCAAAATTGTTAGGGCTGTTCATGAAAGACCTCCCATGCCAATATTAATCCTACACCCTTATGTATGTCCGAGAAGGAGCCGCTATGTTAACTATCCTCATATTTATACGAAAAAGTAAGAAAACCGCCTAACTTTCCATTACGCCTTCTGTGCAATCAACTTACTCATCGCATGCCGGTGCGGTATACCTGACGAATTGCAATCAAAAATAACCTCCGGGCAGCTGTGAATCAACCAATCGTGATAATACATCATAAGCTCTCCGGATTTCCAGTCGTAAGCGTACGGCTCATCCTCGGGAGGAGGCGTTATGAACGGCTTTTGTACGAACACATTAAGGCAATGAAATCCCTCTGCCGACGTGAATTTTTTATAATTAGTAAAGATTTCTTCACGATACTCGGGTCTGATATAATGCAGAACGCCGCTGGAATACAACACGTCAAACTCCGAGTCCAGACGGTAGTCCGAAATATCCGCCTTGAATACGTTCACGTGTACTCCGATGTTATCAGCCAATCGCTTCGTTTTCTCGATCCCCGCATCCGATATGTCGAATGCTGTGACCTCATAGCCGTTACGGGCAAAAAACACGGCATCCTTCCCTTCCCCGCACCCGATATCCAGCAGCTTTACCCTTCTTGTGGGCGGGATCATTTCAAGCACCTGGTAACAGGCCGCGTTCGGCTCCGTGCCCCAATAGTACTCCGGTGTTTTGTACTCCTCTTCATATATGCTGATCGGCTTGCCCGCCCCAGAATAACCAAACAACTTATCGATGCTGACGTTCAGCAGCCGGGACAGCTCCGGAAGCAGTGCGATATCGGGCATGGTCTGTCCCGTTTCCCATTTGGATACCGCCTGGAAGGTAACGCCCAGTTTGTGAGCCAATCCCTCCTGGGTGAGCCCCCGTTCCTTGCGGTAACGATTAATATTTTTGGCTAACATGTCTCTCATATGGATCACTCTCCTATTTAACCTCATTGTAGGGGCGTTACGTAAGGCATACAATAACCTGGTTTTTGAATCCCGGAAGAATTCAACCGTCAGTTGAAATCATCCAAATCCAGGAGTTCCGTGCCCAGGCATGTTACAATAAACCTGTTTTAAAATCACTATAGATATAAGGAGAACGCTCGTGAACATTAGAAAGCTGAATACTCATGAAAAACCCCCTATGGACCTGCTGCTGCTTGCGGATCCATCGTTAAGGCTGGTTGATGACTATGTAAAGCGCGGTCATTGCTATGTGGCTGAAGAGGACTCGCATCAGATCGGGGTCTACGTCCTGCTGCCTACAAGGCCCGATACGATCGAGCTGGTTAACGTTGCGGTAAGCGAGAATCTGCACGGCCAGGGCTATGGCAAACAGCTTGTGAATCATGCCATCGGGCAGGCACGGGAACTCGGATATGCAACAATTGAAGTGGGCACAGGAAGCACTGGCGTGGCGCAGCTGGCGCTGTATCAGAAATGCGGCTTTCGGATGACAAGCATCGATCGGGACTTTTTTGTCCGCCATTATGATGAGGAAATCTATGAGAACGGCATGCGACTGCGCGACATGGTGCGGTTGACGCAAGATTTGTAGGGCTCGGGGCTGGACAGATGCACCCTTCCTCCATCCGTTGAGAGCTGCATGGGGAGATCTTCTATTTCGTGTATGTACGCGGTCTGTATCCGTCTTACAATTTGAAGCAGCTGCTAGAGAATGATGTGAATAATGCCAACAAGACATTGAGCCTGTAACCTCAGCAAAAAAGCCCCGGGCTACACAAGCACAGGTTTTTACGAGATAGTCTCGCAAAACCGTCAGCCGTATAGCTCAGAGGCTTTTTCTATTTTACATATCATCCCTCAAAAAATCAGGGATTATTTATTCAGCGTTTCGCTCCAGTCATGCACCATATGGCCCTCGAGATATTTCTCGCAGTCCATAGCGGCCATACAGCCTGTGCCTGCAGCCGTAATAGCTTGGCGGTAACGGGTATCCTGGACATCGCCGCAAGCGAATACGCCCGAAATGTTTGTCTCCGTCGTACCCGGTTTAACCAGGATGTAACCAGTCGGATCGGTCGTAATCTGATTGCCAAGGAAGCCTGTGTTCGGTGTATGGCCGATAGCCACGAATACGCCTTCCGCTTCAATCAGTTCGTCTTCTCCGGTCTCGTTGTTGCGGACCTTCAGGCCTTTAACACCGGTTTCGCTGGTAACCACCTCAACCGGCGTACGGTCCAGAGCCCACTGGATCTTCTCATTCTCACGTGCACGATCCTGCATGATCTTGGATGCACGCAGCTCGGTCCGGCGGTTCACTACCGTTACGCTGGAAGCAAAACGCGTCAAGAAGCTGGCTTCCTCCATCGCGGAGTCGCCGCCGCCGATGACAATGATCTTTTTCCCGCGGAAGAAGAACCCGTCGCATGTGGCGCATGTACTTACGCCGCGACCAACGTTCTCCTGCTCTCCCGGAATTCCGAGATACTTCGCGGAAGCTCCCGTCGATATAATAACGGACTCAGCCAGAAGCTCGCCCATGCCCTCGACATTCACCTTGAACGGACGCTCGGAGAAATCAACGGACTCGACCCAGGCACTCTTGAACTCTGCACCGAAGCGCTCCGCTTGTTGACGCATATTATCCATCAGCTCGGGACCCATGATCCCTTGCGGAAATCCAGGGAAGTTCTCAACCTCCGTCGTTGTCGTAAGCTGACCGCCCGGCTGCATTCCCTCGATAACGAGCGGCTTCAAGTTCGCGCGTGCCAAGTAGATGGCTGCCGTCAATCCGGCAGGTCCTGTTCCGATTACGATTGATTTGTACATAGATACGGCCTCCTTTAAGGTGTCGATTTCTGTTACGTGTTACATCCTATTCAGGACTTATGGAATCTTCATGTACCAAGGTCTCCTAAGTATCCGAATATGGGTTCTTACTTAAATGTTTTCCGTAAATGGCCGGAAATTATCATCCGGCTGTGCCTTCGTTTCACATACGCTATCCATTTGACGTGCGTAACGACTCACCGTTGATGGCGAAATACCGTAACGGACAGCCACCTGTTCATAGGTTAGGGTTCGTCCACGCTTCTTGGCCGTCAGATATTCCAATGCCGCTGCCCAGCCCTCCACATTCCGAATGTTCGGAATATCAGGGTACAGCCGGCTCAGGAACTCGGACCAGAGATTCTCCATCTCTTTTTTCCAAGAAGGGTCTATCCGCATGTCCATGGTCTGCTCTGCCTTCTCCAGCACCGCCTTCCAGGAAGGGAGCCAATCCGGCAGCACCTCACGGGTCTTGCTACTGGATAGATCGCGATCGTCGCGGCGTTCCTTCAGCCGATTGCTTGCGGCCTCCATCTGCTGGAGTACCAGGCGGGCGGCATCTTTCAGCTCCGCATCCTCTCCCGGTTCCTGTAGGAACGATTGCAACGCATGCTGCACCTCTTCATCGGCAATCAATTCCAGCGTCCGGATCACCTGCAGCTTGGTGTGGGGATCGCCATGCCGGAGCGCCCAGAAGAACGAAGAACGAATCAGCGGATTCTGTTTCGCTTCCTCCGTCAATTTGTCGCCGTCATGCTCCCAGCGTTTGAACTGCTCTTCAAACGGGAGGTGATAGTGGTAACTCACCTTCATCTGGTCCGTACCGGTCTCTTTACGCTTCTGCAGCTGCGCCAGATAGAAATTCGGAATCACCGAATCTCCGTCCAGCTTCAATGCTTGCCGCCAATATTTCTCGGCCCTGTCATAATAACCGCTGTTGCATGCCGCAACGGCCGTATAATGATACAGACTAGGATCTCCGCTAAACTCCTCTTCCTTCAACAACCGGCGAAAATGACCGTAGGCAATTTCGTGCTGCCCCAGTATTCCCATCGTTGTCGCCAGCTTAAACACATGCTCCTGATGAAAAGGAACCGTCACCGTTAGCATGTCCATCAATCGGTCACGCTGCTCCTGATTTCCTTCATGCTGAAAGAAGATAGCCAGATTGCATAAACCGTGCAGATTGCCTGGTTCCTGATCCAACACCTCGCCAATGGTACGCTTCGCAGTATCAAAGCGCCCCATATAATAATAGGCCAAAGCCAGATTGTTGCGCGCAGCCAGAAAATCCGGATAATCCTTGACGATTTCCTCCAACAGCTTGACCGCTTGTGCGAATTTCCCTTCCTCAAGCAGTGCCCGGGCATGCTCATGCTCGACCACGCCTTCACGACTCTTGATCCGGTTCAGCTTGGCAGGACGATTCAGCTCATAATGAAGCAGCTCCATCATCTCCTCGGCCTCATCCAGAAACTGACCACTGGGGTCTTCCTCCAGATAAGTAACAAGCGCTTCTTCCGCCTGCTCGAACTGTTCCATATTGGCGTAATTGTTCGCCATGTAGAAGTAGCACTCCGTCATCAACGGGTCAACCTGCTCCAAAATGTGAGCCAGCACATCGTTGGAAGCTTTATAATCTCCCGTCTCTGATAATATACCCGCCATATTGCAATGATTCACCGGATTATCCGGTTCATATTCAACAGCTTTGCGAAAATATTTCAGAGCCCTGTCATATTGGAAACGATCAAGCGAACGAACCGCGCGATCGAAGAAGAAATTGGCATTCATCTCGATAGATATAACATTGTGGGGGTCACTTGACCCATATGGATAACCATTCACGAAAAGCAAGGCACCTCCTTTAACTTGCTCCTCTATCCACAACAGTATAACACAAGTTTCAACGTCATTTGCAGAAAAAAGACACCAGTTTACACACCGGCGTCTTTGAATAAAGTGGCGATCGAGCCGCCCTCGGTAATAATGTGGGTTGCCTGGGCCAACATGGGCGCAACAGACAACACCTTAAGCCGCATCTTGCAGTGATGATCCGGGAGCACGATGGAGTCTGTGACCACGATTTCCTCGATATGAGCATGGTCCAGACGGCTTAGTGCTTCACCGGAGAAGAGTCCATGGGTTGCACAAACAATGGCATCATTAGCTCCCCGTTCCTTCAGACCTTCGACCACTTGCACGATGGTGGTTCCTGTATCAATCAAGTCCTCGATAATAATCGGCGTACGCCCCGCCACGTCCCCAATGACATGGGTGATAACGGCTTCGTTATGGGCAGGACGCTGCTTGATCATCATTGCAAACGGCGATCCTAGGCGGCTCGCAAGTTTCTCGGCTGTCTTCGCCCGCCCGGCATCGGGGGATACGATGACCGGGTTCTCAATTTTCTTGGTCTTCAAATATTCCGTAATCAGATCGAGCGCAGTCAGATGATCCACCGGTATATTGAAGAAACCCTGAATAGCAGGGGCATGCAGATCAATCGTAATCACGCGGTTGGCCCCGGCTGTGGTCAGCACATCGGCTACCATTTTGGCCGAAATCGGCTCACGCGGTGCTGCCTTTCGTTCCTGTCTGGCATAACCGTAATAAGGAACAATGATATTGATCGTTCTGGCGGAAGCACGCTTCGCGGCATCAATCATCACCAGCAGCTCTACGAACATTTCATTGATAGGGTGAGAAAAGGACTGCAGCAGAAAAACATCGCAATTGCGGATGCTCTCTTCAAAGTGCACATAAACTTCGCCACTCTGAAAGCGGGAAATCTTGATCTTTCCCGGTTCAACTCCCAACTGCTTACTGATATTTGCAGCAAGCGCCGGATTGGAAGTTCCGGCGAACAATCGTAATGAACGATACATGAGGACCTCCTGACGAGAGTGGTTGATAATGGCTGATGCAACGATCTCGTTGAAAGCGTTATCGTCAAATCAGGCCGTTCCCGCCTCCATCAACCTCTTCGAAGAAGGGGCTCTAGAAGTAGAAAACAGCCGTCTGCAATAAACCTGTTTGCAATTAGTGCTTATCTTTATTATACATTGTTTCCCTCAACATTCAAAAGCACCATCTCCCGCTTCCGGTTACGGAAGGTCGCGATCTCCCGAACGCCAAGCTCCGATAGCAGTGTTCTGGCATGGTCCAGATGCTCGCCCAGCTTCATCGGCTGATGGGCATCCGACCCTAAAGTCAACGGAACGCCAAGCTTAATCGCTTCCTCCAGCATGCGGCGGCTCGGAAACATTTCCTCACAGGCCTTCGATAAACCGGAGGCATTCAGCTCCATGGCTTTCCCGCTTTGGGCCACAGCCGCAAGCGCGGCTTGTTCCAGAGCGATCACGTCCGGCTTCTGTTCGGGGCCTGGTCCATAACCGAACCGCTTGATCACGTCCAGATGGCCCATGATATCATAGAAGCCGGTCGCGGCGGCTTTCTGCACTGCATCATAATATTGCTGATAAACCTCAAGCGGATCCTTGCCCTCCCAGCCTTGGGTCTGACGGTAATCCGTAATATCCCACTCACCCAGAAAGTGTACGGAGCCGATAACATAATCCCACGGATAGCCCTTCACAATCCGCTCAATCTGTTCTTCGTATCCCTCGATATAATCGCCTTCGAGACCGATCCGAATGTCAATCTGTCCTTTGTAGCGTTCCTTCAGCTGCAGGCACTCTTCCACGTAACGCGGCAGCTCGTCCATCGGCATGGCCATTTCCGGATAATAGGTTTCCGGGTTGACGTGAATCAAAGGCATATGATCCGACAAGCCCAATTGATCCATCCCGAGTTCAATGGCGCGCCGTACATACTCCTCCAGCTGCCCCTCGGCATGTCCGCACCGGGCATGGTGGGTATGGTAATCAATATGCATCGGTAGACCTCCTAATCGCGGCGTGGCCGTTCGTGGCGGCGACTCAGCTCATCCATGATCTCATCCAGTGGGAGCTTGCGCTCCTGGAGAAGTACCAGTAGGTGATAGATCAGATCGCTGATTTCAAGCTTAAGTTCGGCGTTGTCTTTATTTTTGGCGGCGATGATCGTTTCCGAAGCTTCTTCGCCCACCTTCTTCAGGATTTTGTCTACCCCTTTATCAAAGAGGTAAGTCGTATAAGCCCCTTCAGGCCGCTCCACTTCACGCTGGGCAATGACTTCTTCCAGCTCAGCAAGAACCGCAAACCGCCCGCCCTCTGCAGCTGCACGGTTATTCGCAGTCCCGCTCTTCTGCCCCTGAACCGTAATCTCATTGTAGAAGCAGGTTGTTTGTCCGGTATGACAAGCAGGTCCCTTCGGATCCACCAGCAGCAAGAGGGTGTCTCCATCACAGTCGTACGTCATGGATACGACCGTCTGGACGTTCCCGGAAGTTGCCCCCTTATGCCACAGCTCCTCGCGCGAACGGCTCCAGAACCAAGTTTCGCCGCTTTCCAGCGTCAAGCGAAGAGACTCCCGATTCATATAAGCCATCATCAGCACCTGCTTGCTCTGCGCATCCTGTACAATCGCCGGCACCAGGCCCGAGGCATCCCAACGGATATGCTCGCTGACCTGCTCCAGGGATAAATCCTTCAACATATCTTCGCTCACCGTATATCCACTCCTTTTTGACTAAGATGCAACTTCAGATGAGGAATCGAGATTTCTTTATAATGGAAAATCGTTGCGGCAAGACCCGCATCCGCCTTGCCTGTGGTAAACACGTCATAGAAGTGATCCTCTTTGCCAGCACCGCCGGACGCGATGACCGGGATCTGCACCATTGAAGATACGGCAGAGGTAAGTGATAGATCGAACCCATCCTTCGTTCCGTCCGCATCCATGCTGGTCAACAGAATCTCGCCTGCACCCAGGCTTTCCGCCTGCTTCACCCAATCCAGCGCTTTGATGCCGGAAGGCGTACGTCCGCCGTGCGTGTATACTTCCCATTCCCCCCACGCTTGGTTGTACTTGGCATCGATGGCCACAACGATGCATTGGGAGCCGAATTTGCGTGCCCCGGCTGAGATCAGCTCCGGCTGCTTGACCGCTGCCGTATTCATCCCGATCTTATCCGCGCCTGCCCGCAGAATCCGCTTCATGTCCTCAACGGACGAAATGCCTCCACCCACGGTAAAAGGGATGGCAATTTCCCCTGCCGTTTTCCGCACGACTTCCTCCATCGTCGCCCGGCCTTCGACCGATGCTGAAATATCCAGAAAGACTAACTCGTCTGCGCCTTCCCGGTCATAGAGTGCCGCCAATTCCACAGGATCGCCCGCATCGCGGAGATTCACAAAATTTACACCCTTCACCACCCGGCCGTCCTTCACGTCCAGGCAAGGTATGATCCGTTTTGCCAGCATGCCTTTTCCCTCTTCCCCTATGAACTCTATCGATCAACCGCTTATTTGAACGGACCCTATGTCAGACCTATTTGATTCTCGTAATTGCCTCGTTCAAGTCAATATTGCCTGTATACAGCGCCTTGCCTACGATCGCTCCGCCTACACCTTCGCCGCTGTGCGCGCTGAGCGCCAGCAAATCGTCCAGCTTCGTCATGCCGCCCGAAGCGATGACCGAGCGGCCGCTGGCTTTCGCCAGCGAGACAATTGCCTCCACATTAGGCCCCTGCATCATCCCGTCCCGGGAAATATCGGTGAAGATGAAGGTTTCCGCTCCTTTGGCTGCCAGCTCCTTAGCCAACACCTCGGCTTGAACTTCCGACGTTTCCAGCCAGCCCCTAGTTGCGACGTATCCGTTGCGCGCGTCGATCCCGATGGCCACCTTATCCCCGTACTTGCCCAGCACCTCTTCCGTAAAGACACGATCTTCAATCGCTGCCGTACCGATGATAACCCGGCTGACGCCAAGCGACAGCAGCCGCTCCACATCCACCAGCGTGCGCAAACCTCCGCCTACCTGAACCGGAACCTGAACGCTTGCTGCGATCTTCCCGATGATATCGTCATTCACCGGATGGCCTGCCTTCGCGCCGTCCAAATCCACGAGATGAATAAAGGCACCGCCCTGCTCTTCCCACGATTTGGCTACCTCGAGCGGATTGTCATTGTATACCGTTTCTTGATTATAATCGCCTTGCACGAGTCTGACGCATTTGCCGCCGCGAATATCGATCGCCGGATATATGATAAAAGAGGACATCCCCATTCCCACTTTCCTTCTGGTCTATTTGATCACCTTACATTACGTTAAAGCCAAGAAATTGCGAAGCAGGCTCATCCCAAGCTCCCCGCTCTTCTCGGGATGGAACTGCATGCCATACACCGAATCGCGGCCCACGATGGCTGTCACTGGCTGACCGTAATCGGTAACCGCCAGCAAGTCAGCCTGAACCTCAGGAAGAACATGATACGAGTGGACAAAATACACATGACCTTCCTCAAGTCCCGCAAACAGCGGATGCTCCCGCTTCTCGAACTGCAATGAATTCCAGCCCATATGCGGCACCTTGTAGTCACCACCCGTAAACCGTACAACCGATCCGGGCAAAATATCCAGCCCTTCAAACTTGCCATGCTCCTCGCTCCGGCTGAACAGGAGCTGCATGCCGAGGCAAATCCCCAGCAGCGGCTTCCCCGATTCCGCTGCTTCCTTCATGACCGAGTCCAGCGAGGTTTCGCGCAGCTGCTCCATGGCATCGCCGAACGCGCCGACCCCAGGCAGAATGATGCCATCCGCCGCCAGAATCTCCTCTCGCTCCCCGGTGACGAGCGGCTTATATCCAAGCCGCTCCACTGCTTTGCTGACGCTGTGCAGATTGCCCATGCCGTAATCCACGATTGCAATCGCCATCGATTAGAGCACTCCCTTCGTGGATGGCACGCCGGTCACCCGAGGATCCACGGTAGTCGCCTCATCCAATGCACGGCCGAGCGCCTTAAATACCGCTTCAACCATATGGTGGGTATTGTGTCCGTAATGAACGATGACATGCAGCGTGATCCGCGCCTCCAGCGCCAACTTCCACAGAAATTCATGGACAAGCTCAGTATCAAAAGAGCCTACCTGCTGCGAAGGATACTCGGCCCGATACTCAAAATGCGGGCGGTTACTGATATCCACAACGACTTGAGCAAGCGCCTCATCCATCGGTACAAACACGCTGGCGTACCGCTTAATCCCTTTTTTATCGCCCAGCGCCTCGCGGAACGTCTGCCCCAGGCAAATCCCGATATCCTCCACCGTGTGGTGGTCATCGATCTCGATATCTCCCTTCGCCTTGACGCGAAGATCAAATTGCCCATGCTTCGTAAACAAATCAAGCATATGATTCAGAAACGGCACATCGGTTTCCAATTCCGAGATCCCGGTTCCATCGACATTGAAATCCAGGGCAATATCGGTCTCATTGGTTTTACGGCTCACGCCGGCTGATCTTGCTGCTGCATCCAAACTGCTCACGTTGATTGCCTCCTCTAAACGTATCTAGTATGAACGAATCATTCATGTTCCTCTTTGATGCTTAACGCTCCTGTTCAAGCCGAATCTCGATCGCCCGGGCATGGCCTTCAAGCCCTTCGCGCCGAGCCAGCTCCATAATCTGCTCGCCATCGCGCAGGAGGGCTTCCTTGCTGTAGTAGATCAAGCTTGATTTCTTAATGAAATCGTCCAGATCAACCGGCGATGCGAACCGAGCCGTCCCATTCGTCGGGATGATATGATTCGGTCCTGCAAAATAATCACCTACCGGCTCTGAGCTATATGGCCCGAGAAAGATCGCACCCGCGTTCTCGATCTGGCCCACAATCGCCATCGGCTCCTCCGTCACGATTTCCAGATGCTCCGGCGCCAAACGGTTAATAACTTCAATCCCTTCTCTAAGGGATTCCGTGATGATCACCGCGCCGTAAGTATCCACGGAGGCGCGGGCGATGTCACGCCGCGGCAGAAGTTCAAGCTGCCGCTGCACTTCAGTGGCAACGACCTCGCCCAGCTTGCGTGAAGGCGTCACGAGAATGGCGGATGCCATCTCGTCATGCTCTGCTTGGGAGAGCAAATCCGCCGCAATATACGAAGCATCTGCGCTGTCATCGGCCAATACCGCAATCTCGCTCGGACCGGCCAGGCTGTCAATATTGACCGCCCCGTACACTTCTCGCTTGGCCAGCGCAACGTAAATATTGCCGGGACCGCAGATTTTATCAACGGGGGAGATGCTCTCCGTACCGTAGGCCAACGCCGCAATCGCCTGAGCTCCTCCTACGCGGTAGATCTCCGTAACGCCGGCCTCGGCTGCGGCGACCAGGATATAGGGATTAATCCCATCCTTCCCGCCGGTAGCCGGGGGGGTGACCATGACAATCTCGGGCACGCCTGCCACCTGCGCCGGGATGACGTTCATCAGCACGGACGAAGGATAGGCTGCCTTCCCGCCGGGCACATATACACCCACGCGCTTCAACGGACGAATGATCTGTCCCAAGATGCTGCCGTCGGCTTGAAGATCCATCCAGGAATTACGCTTCTGCTTCACATGGAAAGCGCGAATATTATTCGCCGCGGCCTGAATCGCCTTCACAAACGAAGACTCCACATGATGATAAGCCTCCTGGAGCTCTTCATCCGTTACGCGAAGCTGATCTGCCTTAAGACGGACGCGGTCCAATTGCTCGGTATGCCGCAATAAGGCAACATCTCCTTCAGACCGAATATCCCGCACAATCGCCTTCACGACTTCATTCTGCTCTGGTGTGCCATAATCATTTTCCCGTTTCAGCTGAAAGTCCCGTGCTGATACAACCTTCACCTTCATCTCCCCCAATCCCGCTGCTTGCATCACATTTGACCTCATACATGCATAGCGTTTCTTACGAATCGACAATCATATGTCCGATCTATCCATGCTCATCTTTGTTTATACTTCGTTTCTTAGCGCTGTATATTCGCTCCCTCAGACATAATGACCATTTGCAGCCGATCACACAATGCCTGAATTTCATCATTCTTCATCCGATAGCTGACGCGATTGGCAATCAGACGACTTGTAATTTCAAAAATGCTGGTCATCTCTATAAGTCCGTTCTCCTTGAGTGTTTGGCCCGTTTCCACCATATCCACGATCCGGTCGGCTAAGCCGATAAGCGGTGCAAGCTCGATGGAACCGTTCAGCTTAACAACTTCAACCTGCTGGCCTTGTTCACGGAAATACTGCGAAGCTACATTCGGATATTTGGTGGCAACCCGCTGACGTATGCCCGGCTTCCAGTCCGGTAAGCCGATAACCGACATCCGGCACCTTGCAATACCGAGATCGAGCAGCTCATAGACGTCTTTGTTCTCTTCCATCAGCACATCTTTGCCAACGATTCCGATATCCGCGACACCGTATTCCACATAAGTCGGCACATCCACCGGCTTCGCCAGAATAAATTCCATTCCTGCCTCCGGCAAGGGAATGACCAGCTTGCGCGTCTCATCCACATCGAGGGGAATCGGAAGTCCGGCTGAACGAAACAGCGCGGATGCTTTTTTATATATACGCCCTTTGGGCATCGCTACTTTCAACGTTTCCGCCACGTTCAACTCCTCCTGACCTTAACCTATATAAAATAGAGTGATATATCAGCGTTCTATCGAAGGGTAATGATCTCCCGATAGCCTCTATTAAGCAAACTGCCGGATACAACGGGTACCCCCTCATCTCGGACATTCGCCGAGTCCGGCATAATCGAGGTGATGACGGTATGACCCTGTGCCCGCAATTCTGACGCTTTCGCCAAACCTTCTTTGCGATAGGAAGCCGTGTAACGGATCAGAACGGGCAGCTCCTCCGTAATCTCTTCTCCCTGCACCCCATCCAATATGCGATTGGTCTTAAGCGCAAAGCCGGTTGCCGGAACGGCACGGCCAAACTGCTGCAGCAGCTTGTCATAACGACCGCCGCTCGCAACGGGTGAACCTAGCTCAGCAGCATAGCCTTCAAACGTCATGCCGGTGTAATAGGAGAAGTCTCCGAGCATCGTCAGATCAAACAGAACATGCCTGGAAACGTCGTATGCCTCCAGCACCTCCCATACTCTGCACAGGTGCTCAATAGAAGCTCTTGCGAGATCATTGCTGCTAATCTCAAGTGCCTGCCCGGCAATCTCCCGCCCCCCGCGCAGCTTCAGGATTCCTTCCAGCTGATCCTGCTGTGTCTCCGTAAGCCGCAGACTGGCAATGGTATTTCGGTATCCGACATAGTCGCGGTTTAGCAGGTCCTGCTTTAGGCTCTCTTGATCCTCCGTCCGCTCAGGCAGCACCTCCTGGAGCAGGCCATTAAGGTAACCCATATGCCCCATCGCGATTTTGAATTTCTCCACGCCTGCCGCCTTCAGAGACTCGATGGCCAGTGCAATCACTTCAGCATCAGCCTCCGGCGTATCGTCGCCTACAAGCTCTACACCCGTCTGGAAGAATTCAGCCTCCCGGCCCGCCTCTTCTTCGATTGCGCGAAACACATTTGCATGGTAAGACAAACGCACCGGTAATGGCTCATCCTTCAGCAGCGACGACATGACCCGTGCTATGGGAGCAGTCAGATCGGACCGCAGCACCATCGTCGTTCCGCGCTTATTCAATAATTTAAACAGTTTTTGGTCCGACGTAGAGCTTGCCACGCCTACCGTATCGTAATATTCCATCGTTGGTGTCATAATCTGCCGGTATCCCCAGCGGTCCATACATGCCAGCACTTCACGTTCAATCCGGCGCAGCTTGGTGACCGCATGAGGGAGGTAATCACGAACACCTGCCGGTTTTTCGAAGCCTTTCGGTTTAGACATGACGCTCCACCTCAAATTCAGAAAAGTCTTTACTATGGTAAAGTGGTACCTTGCTAATAAATTAAAGGATATTGGCTATATTACCATGAACCCTGCCTGATCGTCAATGCATCATGAATGCGTCCTGCTATGTATCGTTCTCCGTTGTAATCCGCCTTAGCCGCCAAAGAATCTGCTTAACTTCTGGGTATAATTGTAACACAAGAACATGCTGGAGTGGCTTGCTTATCTAGGGGTGAATCTCTGATATGTCCAGAGCCACGCATAATACAAAAAAACCGTCCGATTGCCGGACGGCTTTGCTTCATAATGATAAATAAGAAAAAAGTATGCCTGCTATGGTTATAGATCCACCGATTTTTTGCTGTCGCCTGTAACGGTGTCTTTTCTCTGCGTTGGTGCTTTTGGTGCTTTGGATGATGGCTTCAATGATCGCGGAACGCTGCCAAGCAGCATCCAGGAGCCTGGAATCCACCGGAACACCGTTTGTACCACCAGTGCACTGACAATCAGCGCAGTAACCATGCCACCATAAATCCAGATGAGATAATCATCGGTTACCGGATTCAGCTTGAGATCGTACTCCCGGTATAGGAACAGCCAGAGCGGATGCACCAGATAGATCGCGAAGGACAACTCGCCAATCCGCGTCAGCACCTTCACGATGAGTTTCCAACCGCTGTTATACAGCCAGCTGGCCAGCTGCATCAGCACAATCGCGGAGAAAACCGTGTGCAGATTCCATAACAGCTCGTACAACAGGGAGTCGTATTTGGCACCGTGCAATCTCTGATTGTACCAAATCTGCACATGTGTCAGTGCCATCGCAAGCCAACCGGCCCATAACACGACCGTACCTGCTCTTTGACCTGAAGTCTGCTTTTTCCAGGATGACGTAAGCCAGCCCTTGAATTTGTCGTAATTCATCGCCAGATAAGCACCCAGCATATAATAGGCTAAATACGAGATGGCCAGGCTTCCTTTAAACGTGTAGTGCAGCTCATATTTATTCCATATGATAAAGCCCCATTGAAGCAGGAACCCGATGGGAACCGCCCACCGTACGAGAAACCGTGACGATTTGAACAGCTTAAGGAAGATCGGGAACAAGATATAGAACTGCAAACTGATAAACACAAAATATAAGTGCGTATAGTTCTGCCCCCGAATTAAACGTTCAAAGAAAAGAGGCATCTGTGCCCATAGATCAAATGAGCTGTTGAGCAGCCCGTTCTGATACATCCGCACAAAGAAATAGATGATCGAGAACAACACATAAGGCAGCAAAATGTACAAGAGCCGCCGTTTATAGAAGTTTTTGATTAGATCTTTGGTCAGTGGCCGGTCCGCATAGTTATAGAACAGCACGAAGCTGCTTAGGAATATAAACGAGGGTGTACCGTATTTAAAGAAAATATTCAAAAAATTAATAATATAATAGAATCGCGAATCAATCGCATCCACTGTTGCAAATGAAGTCGCATGAACGTGAAGCACGCCCAGGATGGCCAGCGCACGATAAATATCGAGCTGCGGCAGCCTTTCCTTCTTGTTCAGCGTTGCACTCATGTCAGGCGTCGCCTCCTTGATTCAAGTATTTTCATAGAGTCAATGAAAAGGGATGGGCGGGCAAAAAAGTCCCTCAAGGCCATCATACCCCGGGGACTATGGAATCGCTTTGTGTCATGTTATCCTATACTCATTCTACAATAATTCAGGTAGCTTGAGAACCTAACTTGTCACATTACCTCAAATTGACTCACTTTCCGTCGATGTCCTCTTCAGCTCTCGCAATGGATTGCCGCCTACAAAAACACCCGGTGCCACATCTTTATGTACGACAGACCCTGCAGCAACAACCGCTCCATCTCCGATCGTTACGCCAGGCAAAATCGTGGTGTTCGCGCCGATGAGCACGTTCTCCCCGATCCGCACTTCACCCAGACGATATTCCTTTATTAGATACTCATGGGCAAGAATCGTTGTATTGTAGCCGATCACCGAATTCTCGCCGATAGATATTTTCTCCGGAAAAAACACATCCACCATGACCATCAATCCAAACGCGGTATGTCTTCCCACCTTCATCCCGAGCATATGGCGGTATATCCAGTTCTTCAAGGGCAGGATAGGGCAATAGCGGGCCAACTGGATAAAGATGAAGTTCTTGACGCCCTTGAACGGGCTCACGGTGCGGTAGATTTGCCATAGCGCGTTGGGCCCTTCTACAGGATAACGGGTAACCTTTCTGGCCATGCTGCCAAAACTCCTATTCCTCTTGAAGTCCTACGATTTCATACAGGTCTTTCATATCCTTTAAAACATAATCCGGACCATACTCCATCAGCTTCTGCTCACCCTTCAGGGACCAAGCTACAGCTGCGGCCTTCACACCCGCCGCCTTGGCGGACTGAATGTCGACCGGACTGTCCCCGATCATCAATGTCGTAGCCGGATTGGCGCCCAGCCGCTCAATTGCCGTCAGAACGGGCTCAGGATGCGGTTTCGGATGCTCGACGTCGTTCACCGTAACAATCGCCGACATGAATCGCTCGAGATCGTACTTTTCCAAAGTCATCATCGTAGAAGGACGAATCTTAGTTGTTACAATCCCAAGCGAAAGCCCGTGACGATGAAGGGACTCCACGACCTCATTTACATGAGGGAACGGTCTAACCATCTCATCATGATGAAGCGTGTTGAAGGAACGGTAGGCTTTGACAAACGGACTAACATCCTCAACGCCTCCCGAGAAAGCCTGCAGCTGCTGTTCCAGCGTGGTTCCCATATGTGGAATGATCTGCTCCCTGGTTAACGGTCCCGGTGCTTGAGCCTCGAAGACATGCAGAAACGACGAGATAATCAATTCATTCGTATCAATAATGGTTCCGTCTAAATCAAACAGTACGGTTTCTATCATGCTGCAACTACTCCTTTTTGTCCTCCGTATCTGGTTTTATTGCCGGAGTATCTTCTACTCGGGATGGTTTGACTTCCGTCTCCTCGGTTTGGATTAGAGAGCTTGTATCATCCTTCTCTACTGGATCTGCTGCCGGTTTATCCTGCTTAACAGGTGCCTGCGCAGATGACTTCACGGCTTTATCCGTCTGAAGGTCAGCTTCAGGCGTTGGCCCTGCTCCGGTCTTCGTTGACACGATGGGGTCCAAATAACGCACATTAGCGCGGCCTGTTACGCGGCGTACAACGATCAATACGATGCCTGCAATAACGAAGAACACCGACAGCAGCTGAGAAATCCGAATATTGCCGTAAGCCGGATCCAGATGGCCCAGTTCAAAGCCCATCCAAGTCATCGGTGCCCACAGCGTATTGTTAATGAAGTCGGCAAGTCCGGTTGCGCCTTGGAACGCCAAGCTGTCCGTACGCACCGCTTCAATGAAGAATCGGCCGATGGAATACCAGATGAAATATCCGATGAAGAGTTCGCCTGCGCGCAGGAATTTCTGTCTGCGGAGGATAAGCAATATGACAATACCCACCAAGTTCCATAGCGATTCATATAAGAAGGTAGGGTGATGGAATACACCTTGTACATTCATTTGATTCACGATGAAATCAGGCAGGTGCAGCTGTCCGCGTAAAAAGGATTCGCTTACAGGACCGCCATAGGCCTCCTGGTTAACGAAGTTCCCCCAGCGTCCAATGATCTGACCGGCCAACAGGGACGGAGCACAGATATCGGCAATCCGCCAGAATGAATAGCCTTTCCGGCGAACAAAGATTAACGCACAGATAATGGCACCAATAAGGGCACCGAATATGGCAATCCCGCCGTTCCATATTTTGAACACATCCAGGAAGTTGTCTTTATAATCTTCCCATTTAAAAGCTACATAATAAATACGCGCACCAATGATTGCGGAAGGAACACCAAGCAAGAGCAAATCCATGAAAAATTCCTGCGGAATGCCAAAACGCTTTCCCTCGCGAATGGCCAGTAACAGCCCTGCTAAAGCTCCCAACCCCAAAATCAAGCCATACCAATGAACACGCAGCGATCCGATGGAGAACGCCACCGGATCGATGAGCAATGTTTGCATCTTTTATAACCTCCCTAGTCCTAGTCCAAATCGTCCATATCTTCAGCGATCGTAGCTGTCAGTTTGTTCGTAAACTGCAGCGCAGCATTCAGTCCCATTTGTTTCAATCTGTAGTTCATAGCTGCTACCTCAATAATAACCGCAAGGTTACGTCCTGGACGAACCGGAATGGTGACCAGAGGGATGTCTGTCTCAATAATTCGTGTTGTTTCTTCATCTAATCCCAGACGATCATACTGTTTATCCTGCTGCCAAGCTTCCAATCGAACAACAAGCGTAATCCGTTTATTGTTCCGAACGGCTCCTGCACCGAATAACGTCATGACATTAATAATACCAACTCCGCGAATCTCCAGAAGATGGCGAATTAACTCCGGCGCCGTTCCGTGAAGCTGAAAATCCGATGTCTGACGTATCTCCACCGCATCATCCGCAATCAATCGGTGTCCGCGTTTGACGAGCTCCAATGCCGTCTCACTCTTCCCGATACCGCTTGAACCTGTGATCAGCATCCCCACGCCATAAACATCGCACAATACCCCGTGGATGGTTGTAGTTGGTGCAAGTTTACGCTCCAGGAAGCTTGTGAATCGGCTTGTCAGAATGGTTGTCGCCATACTGCTGCGCAGTACAGGCAAACCTCTTTCGTTCCCGAGTTCCACCAGCTCCTCCGGCACTTCCAAGGAACGAGTAACTACAATGCAAGGTGTTTCTTCCGTACACAGGCTGCGCATCCGCTCTTTACGCTCTTCCGGCTTCAGCATTCCGAAGAAAGCCAACTCCGTGCGGCCCAGAAGCTGGACCCGTTCCCGCGGATGGTATTCAAAATAACCGGCCATTTCCAATCCCGGGCGATTCAGATCGTCCGTTGTAATCTGACGTTTTAAGCCTTCCTCACCTGCGATGACCTCCAGCTGAAACTGCTGGACCAGCTCGGATACCTTCACTTTCTTGGCCATGGTCTTACCCCTCTTCTTCCATTGTATGTTGACATCACAACGCAACCGTCATGTACGCGGCCCGTATTGGATGATATATTCCATATTCGATATTATCTAAAGTAGATAATCTGTATAAGCCTTATCAGCGATCTGGCAATTCACATGAAATATGCTTCAACATCCCGTATGTCCCATACTTATGTATGCCTTGCTTTGTGCTTATCTTATCGAAAAAAACCAATGAATGCAATTCTAACCGGCTATTCAATCGCGACATTAGGCTTATATTGGGGTGAACCGACACTACGATTACGTACTATAACTTGAATAATATAAATGTAATGTTTTATCACGAAAGGCATTATTAACTCCATTCTTCTCCAGCATCTGGGTTTACTGCTTTATATATCTGCTATTCCTTTGAATGCATCTACTACCTTCTGCGAGAAACACCTTAAACCCTCTCTAGGAGTGAATACTACCTGGATTTATGTATTTTTCCCCTAAAAAAACCGCCCCTTGAGAGGGCGGTTTTCAAGAGATCCCGATTGCTGAAGATTAGTCTTCGAGCAATACGTTCAATTCAGACTCTTTATCAAAGATATGAACTTTGTTCATGTCGAGTGCCAATTTCACATTGTCGCTTTCGCGAGTAGTCGAACGTCCGTCTACACGGCCGATAACCGTATCGGTGCCCAAGCCGCTCAGGTACAAGAGCATTTCGTGACCAAGGTTCTCGGTTACGTCAACTTTTGCAGTGAAGATTGTGTTCGGGGAAGCTTCCAGGAAGACTGGCTCTTCATGAATATCTTCCGGACGAACACCCATGATTACTTCTTTGCCAATCATGGATTTGTTTTTGAGCAATTGCGCTTTACCACCTGGTACTTGAACGTTCAAGCCCTGGGAAGTGAAGTATACGCCACCGTTTTGCTCGGACAATTTACCGTTGATGAAGTTCATGGTTGGGGAACCGATGAAACCAGCAACGAACAGGTTGTTCGGATTGTTGTACAGTTGCTCTGGGGAATCCGCTTGTTGAATAATGCCGTCTTGCATAACAACGATACGGTCACCCATCGTCATAGCTTCTGTTTGGTCATGCGTTACATAGATACAAGTGGTTTCAAGGCGCTTAACCAGCTTTGTAATTTCGGCACGCATCTGACCGCGGAGTTTCGCATCCAAGTTGGAAAGTGGCTCATCCATCAAGAAGACTTGTGGATCACGGACAATCGCACGACCCAAGGCAACACGCTGACGCTGACCACCGGACAGAGCCTTTGGTTTACGCTCGAGCAAATGCTCGATATCCAGGATTTTTGCTGCTTCACGTACACGTTTATCGATTTCGTCTTTCTTCACTTTACGGAGTTTCAAACCGAATGCCATGTTCTGATATACGTTCATATGTGGATACAAGGCGTAGGATTGGAATACCATCGCGATGTCACGATCTTTAGGTGCTACATCGTTAACAACGCGGTCGCCAATGTAAAGTTTACCCTCAGAAATTTCCTCAAGACCTGCGATCATACGCAGTGTCGTGGACTTACCGCAACCGGAAGGACCTACCAGTACCAAGAATTCTTTATCTTTAATATCCAAATTAACGTCAATTACAGTTGCTTTATCCGCACCTGCATACTTTTTGTAAATATGCTCTAAGCGTACACCAGCCATGTGCATTTGCCCCCTCATATGAATGTTATGAAATCGAATACAATTAATTTATAATCTTATATTACCCCATAGGCACCTGACTTGCTATACACAATCTGCACAAAAAACCTATTTCCTTTTCGTCACTTTATACAATAGAAGCGTTATTTTCACTAAAACCGCATCACTGAAGCTGCGAACATCAAGCCCCGTCTCCTGTTTGATCTTATCCAGGCGGTATAGCAGCGTGTTACGGTGAATATATAGGTGCTTGGCCGTCTCGCTCACGTTACAATCCAATTCGAAAAAAGACTCCAGCGTTGACAAGGTCTCACTATCCTCGAATAAATCGGTATGTCCGGCAGCGTACTCTCGCAGAAATTGATTGCGTTGGTACTCAGGAATGCTATAGACCAGGCGCTCCAGATGAAGCCCGGTCGACAGATGGATATGTTCCTTTACCTGGAATGTACGGCCGATGGTCATGGTTTCTCTTAACATGCTAACGGTCTGTGGCAGAGCATGCAGGGCATTAACTGCCGGTATCGCCGAGATATGGAAATCACCCACCCATTCCGTTGAAATCAGCTCGTAGAGCCCCATGCAGAATAAGGAGAGTAAATCTTGATCGCCTTCCACCGAAGCATCCTCTTTATCATCCGTCGTTATACCGTCCAGCAATTCCTGGTTCGCTAGGATAATCCATTCCTTATCAAGCAGTGGCACCAGAATGATGTCCCCGCCAAAATAGCTGCGCAATAACCGATGCAGTGCCTTATAACTTGGAGTAGGGGCGTGCTCGCTCTCATGAATAAGAAGAAAAGGAACCATGTCCTCCGTCAAGCTTGTCCGAATCCACATTTCCTCTGGTAATTCAGCAAGCAGTTCACCGGCTTGCAGGCGTTCCTTTAACCAACCACCCAACTGTTGGGCGCGTCGTTCTTCTTCAACCTTACCGGCACTCTTGGACACTACCCCTGGTGTCGTATCCTGAAGGCTCGACAATAGTAGAGTTATAAGCCCAATCTCCGACTCCGTCAAAGCACTCTGATTCGCTACAATTACCCGACTAGGATCCTGTTGATTCACAGGAATCCAAATCTCACCAAGGTCCTTGTGCACATAGGCGCCGTGAACCCTTCGTGATTGGTGTGAGGTTCTGTTTTCTTCACGGCTACTAGCCCCCTGGGCTCTTTCCTCATGACCCATCCGATCACCGAATGGCGGTGAGGTCGCTATTAGTTTTGTTAACCATGCTGCTTCCTGAGCATTCAATGTTTTTAAACCGAGTGAGGTACCCAAGGTCTGCTCTAGTTTCTGAACGATGTGCTCCATCTCCACCATTGATGACTCCACCACTTTATCGTTTTTTCTTATTTTAGCATAACACCCAGTGCAAGCGACAATGCCTTCTCTCTAAGTCCAGTTACATTGGAGAAAAACTGCTTAAAAACAACACAAAAAGAGCCGTCAACAACGTTGACGACTCTTCGGATGAGCCATGAAGGACTCGAACCTTCGACACCCTGATTAAAAGTCAGGTGCTCTACCAACTGAGCTAATGGCTCTTATTTACTGGTGGAGGATGATGGATTCGAACCACCGAACTCGGACGAGAACAGATTTACAGTCTGCTGCGTTTGGCCACTTCGCTAATCCTCCAGGATATAAAGGTGGCTCGGGACGGAATCGAACCGCCGACACGAGGATTTTCAGTCCTCTGCTCTACCGACTGAGCTACCGAGCCTTACATAAATGACATAAAAATAAAGTGCGGAATGCAATCCTGCCCACTTTAATCTGTGGAAAACCGACCATTTTTATTCCTTAAGATTAATAATGGCGGAACTGACGGGATTCGAACCCGCGATCTCCTGCGTGACAGGCAGGCATGTTAGGCCTCTACACCACAGTTCCACATTATTAAAGATGGTGCCGGCGAGAGGACTTGAACCCCCAACCTACTGATTACAAGTCAGTTGCTCTACCAATTGAGCTACACCGGCATGGTAAGGTAATAAAAATAAGTACATGGTGGAGGCTGAGGGGTTCGAACCCCCGACCCTCTGCTTGTAAGGCAGATGCTCTCCCAGCTGAGCTAAGCCTCCAGGTATGTATGGTAGCGGCGGAGGGGATCGAACCCCCGACCTCACGGGTATGAACCGTACGCTCTAGCCAGCTGAGCTACACCGCCATATAAACCTATTTGCGTTCAAGTTATTCAAATGGCGGAGAGAGAGGGATTCGAACCCTCGCACCGCTTACGCAGTCTAACCCCTTAGCAGAGGGTCCCCTTATAGCCACTTGGGTATCTCTCCATCATAACTTGTATGCAGTTACAGAGATTGATTCCCTGAAAACTAGATACGAAACGAATTTGCAGCACATTGAAATATGTTTTGGATAAGCCCTCGACCGATTAGTATTGGTCAGCTCCATGCATTGCT
>NZ_JBMOSM010000019.1:0-87447 GCF_049316025.1 Paenibacillus sp. NPDC058898
ATCTCATTTATTACTATAATTATACAACATTAACGCGGTGTCGTGTTGAAATATCTCGATATAAAAATAGCTGTCGAGACTTTCTCGACAGCCTGGAGACCCTGAGGGGTCTCTTTTCTATTTATAGAAGCACAGAAGGTCGCGTTTCTGGCGTGGGCGGCCCGAATATCGGTATCCGGGGAGCCGCCGTTGGCATCGTTTATTTAAGATTGATCGTTCCGAAAATCGAATTTTTACTTGGATCTCTAAAGGTGATAGAACTAATATCCATATTTTCTGGAAGGTTGAGCGTAACTTGAATAGTTTTTGTCTCACCTTTTAGTAGATTGGTATGGTCATAAGAAGTAGCTGAACTGATCTTCTTGCCACCAATAGTAGCGCTATCAAAAAAATCTAATGCACTCCATGCAAATTGGTTTGTCGGCTCTTCGTTTAGCGTTGCTTCAAATTCAATAACAGCGAACTTGTTTCCTTTATCAGCAATCATACCAGATGTCGATCCAGGTCCAGATGGGATGAAGTTTGTATAGCTTACACTGTTAACTTTTAGTGTCATATCACCTCGAGTAGCGGTTTCATTAAGTTTGAGTGTTAGTGGTGTCTGTGGTGCATTGGTTTGATTGGAATTTACTTGGGGATTTGTTGGTGTTTGTGATCCAGTCTTCAATTCTATTCTCTTAGCCTTATTATCGAAAGAAGATAACTCAGCGTTTAACATTTCAGCAACCTCACGAACCGGAAGGTAGGTTGTACCTTTGTATATAATTGGATCAGATTTGAGATTTTGCTTTTGCCCATCTACGATAATCGTGAATTTTGATAAAACAGCTTGAATTGTACCGGGTGCTGCAGCTGCAATTGTTGCCGATCCAATCATCATGCCAAGTGCTAGAGTGGTCATAGTTTTAACAAACGATTTCTTCAAGTGATACAACTCCTTTTTTTGTCAAGTATAACACTTATTACGGCAAAATCTGGGTGAAAATTTATAGCAGATAAACCAACAATTTGCCCACGATTGTGATCAAGTTATCGCAATATAAGTAATATGATCGCATCGGCAAAGAACTCTGTTGGCTAAGGCTAACGGGGTTCTTTTAGTATGGTGATCGTCAAGGTACGCATCGCTCATATTGACTTGGCTAAATATCAAAGTAAATTGGAAACCAGTTCCATTGCATCAGAAAATTATGAGATTTGTTGGATATCAATTCCAGGGAATCAAATGAATAATGAAAAGGAATTGAAGAAATTGACAATCTCACAAATATCATTTGCTAATGGAGGTAGGATTGTGTTTAGAAAATATTCACGATTATTGATGGCGTGTTTTGCTGGATTGCTGCTGATGTTCGGATTAATGCCTGGATTAGGCCACGCATCTACCGATTCGGCGCAGTCAACTGTCGAATGGTCCAGGGATTACGGAAGTAACTCCGCAGGGAATGAAGTGATCCCAACTTCTGATGGCGGCTATATAGCCGTTGGAGGTATCTTCGAGGCTGGAAAGTATCAAAAGGCTTACATTTTAAAGCTTGATGCAGAGGGCCAGGTTGAATGGGAACAGAAGCCTATGTATCCTACTACGAATAGTATGGCATACCGGGTCATTGAGACGAAGGACGGTGGATATCTCGTAGCCGGTAACACGAATTCAGAAGACGTACCGATTGTTGGTCAGCTGTATATAATCAGATTGGATTCATCGGGCAATGTATTATGGGAGAAGGTACAGGATGATACAATTCATAGTACCCCGACTGCAATTGTCGAAACGGAGGACGGCGATTTTTTTATAGGCGGGAGTGGGTCCGTAGGCTGGGTTGCCTATGAAAAAGCCTATATTTTAAAGATCGATATAAACGGTGAGACGTTGTGGTATAACAAATACAATTATACAGACAGCGTAGAGTTTAACGACCTTATTCCGGCAAATGATGGAGGGTACATTGCCGTTGGCAGCGTAGGCCGGGCGGAATATGAAACGGGAGACCTGGATGCGATGCTGATGGTTAAAATTGATGATCAAGGCAAAGAGGTTTGGTCGAAACAATTCAAAGAGCGGGATAGCAGATGGTCTGCATTTTCCATTACGGCTTCGGAAGATGGGGGTTATGTCATTGGCAGTGGAAAAAGGGTCAATCGCAATCATGTGAACGTACTGACCAAGACGGACCTGAACGGACAGGTACAATGGGAAAAAACATATCGAGACGGGACGAATTCCGAATACTTCAAACGTCTTGTCCACACCAAAGACGGCTACGCCATGCTAGGAGAACATATTTCTCTAAACAGTCTGGATTACAAAAGGCAATACGATGTGCTGAGCGTCGATGGGAACGGCCAGTTTATCAGCAGGGAATTGTTTAAGGGCCCTCCGATCAACAACGTCGGAAGTGCAGCAGTAACTCCTGACGGCGGATTTATTTTTCCGGGAACCGTTGTACGGGGGGACGTGAAGAAGTTCCAGCTGATGAAGCTGTCGCCTTCAGCGGACAGGCCAGTCGAACGTACGCTGACGGACATCTCGTTTACGGAAAAGGATAAGAAATTGATAGCAGGTACAAATGTCTCCACCGTACTTCAAGCGGTTTATTCTGACGGCACAAAGAGCGATTTGTCCAGCGCCGCGAATTATGTCTCGGCGGACAGCGCCATCGTGGAAATCGACGTATTGGGCCGGATTACGGGGAACGAGCCGGGGAACACCTATGTCGAAGCAACATACGAAGGTTTCACGGCCAGATTGAACATTACCGTGTTCCCGGAAGACTCGGACGAATTCGAACCTGTCTCTGGCTATATCAAGCTGGATTCTGACGAGTATTCGCTTGCGGAAGGCACGATGCTGGACTTGAAGGTCGTATTGCGTAACTATATTAACCAAAACGAAATCGACATCACAAGGCAAACAACATTCATCAGTGATCATCCGGATATAGCCGAGGTAGATAAGGAAGGAAACCTGATCGGACAGAAGCCGGGAAAAACCCGGGTCTATGCCCAATATAAGGGAAGCATCACTTCGGCCAACGTGCTGGTGGTTCGTTCATCCGTTCCGAATGAGAGTGTGCAGTCAGACACCTTAAAGTGAATTCCGCTTGACGATTTTGCAGTGTTTTTGTAATGTATCTCACTGATTCCATACTTCTTTCAATACCGGTAGGAATAATCCTCTTAGGACCTGTTTGCTAAGATACTTCTTACTCGGTTTCATACGAAGCATTTGGATACATTTTGTGTAATGTATGCTGTCAGTTTGACTGGTTCTTTTATAGGTTATGTAACAAGCAAAAAAACAGTAAAAAAGTAAACAGGAATATTTTACTTATAACTCAGTTACATACATTACCGTAAGAATTTGCTTACGAGAGAGCGTGTGCCGATACTCAATCGGCACACTTTTTTACATTTTGAATCAAGATAATAAAACGGTTAACTTATTAGGGAATATATGGTAATATATTTTTGTAATTATATTAAAGGAGGTAAATGGAAATTGAAGAAAAGAAGCAAGTTAATTATTTCAACTCTCATCGCATTGTCAACTATCATTGCAGCTATTCCTAATGCTAATGCAACCGTGTTTAGTTACAAGAGAACAACTGGTATTTTTAATGCCTATTATGACTATTCTGTTGCTCAATATGGTTATACTTCGCAGTTCGATTGGGCACGCTCACAATGGTCTGGAATCTCTTCAAAAGTATCGATTGGAAAGTCCAGTAAACAAGATAAAACCACAGATATGTATTTTGTTGATAACATTTCAACAAGTGGAGTATATGGTCAAGTAATTAACTATAAGAACGGCGGCTCCAATACTGTTGACCCCAATGTAGGTAATTGGGATTATTCTGTTGTCATATTATACGACAATAATCTGGCTTCAGATGGCTTGAAAAATGACACCAATATAAAGAATAGTGCCTTACACGAAGTAGGGCATTCACTTGCTTTGGCTCATACCAATATCTCTAACTCAACCGAAAGAGCTTCCTCAGTCATGACTGCGGGAACCGACACATTTAAAAATCGTAATATTACTTCTCCTTCAACCTATGATAAAGGTGAATTAAAGTACAAATGGGGAAATTAAAAAATAGGAGGATTATGAAATGAAGATGTTGCTAAAAAAGAAAAGCATAATTCTTTCACTGGCTTTGGTTATTATCCTTGCAGCAGCTTGTTATTATTATTTTGCCATTTATAATTCTGTTCGCGATGTAAGAACTCACCCAGATTATAAGGGGTACTCAACGGGAGAAGCACTATCCTCTGATGCCCAGTTGATTGTTATCGGAAGGCCCATTAAGGACTTTGAAGATCGTGAAATGACCATTAGAACACTTGAGAATGATATACCTGTGGATTTTTATACGTTAACCGAGATTGAGGTTGAAAAGGTTTTGAAAGGCTCTGAGGAAGACGCGAGTAACCTGAAAGTAATAGAACCCATTGCTCTGAAGCAAACGCTATCAGGTAAAGAAAAACTAGCAATTGGGGATTATACTGAAATGAAGAGCGGCAGCAGTTATATCATATTTATGAAAAAAAATACTTATGGACAATATAGCGTAATTAATTTGCAAGCTGGTAAATTCAATTTGGATGGGACTGATCCGGATGATGTGTATGATGAAAGCGAAAACAAACAAAATATTTTTTCGGAATTGAAAACCTCTCAATATTTGCAGTAGAGAGCTTTATGCAACTCGTTCAAATAGGTTAGAAAAAAGTAACCAACCCGAATGCATGGCAAAGATTGATAAGAATTATGTCTTCGAGGGGCCTCATGCAAAAAGAAAAGCCCAAAAATGGGCTTAGGATAAGATAATAGAGCATCTATTAGAAACAAACTATTCCGTCTTCTCAAGCGTGGACACACCGATAAGAACAGAATTCGTGGTTCCGCCACTTACATTCTCAAATGAATAAAATGTTGCCGGCACTCCTCGCATCGTGACATAATCGTCTTGCAGAATATCACCGGTAGAGTGGGCATAAAAACCGATAATGGAGTTATCGTTATCATCTATGATGTGTATTTCGGCAAGGGTAATACCCTCTTCGACTTCATCTTCAATGATATCAACAACGTATCCACTTACCTCGATCATCTGATCCAAATAGGGACTCAGATTTTTGTTGAGGTGGCGGGACGTAATATTTGGATCGACTTCTGCCTTCGCTTTCTTTTGAGCTTTAGGTGTAAGCGCTGGAAACAACTCATAATGCTGAACAAAATAGTTATAGGTGACCTCGTCTAGAGCTCCGTCTTCAATTTCAATTGGGATAACATAAGCCATGATTTCAGCGAAAAGGTTTTCTTCCGTTAATCCTTCGACATTACTGCCAGCGTTAGCATTCGCATCTTCCACCTGATTACTAACTTTAACGATTTCGAACGAGTCCATTATGTTTTGGACACTCGCTTTTCCTCCATTATCGTAGGCTGTCTTGGAATAGGAAATGGAGAGCGTGTAAAGCTCATTGCCGTTTGAGGCAAAATATTGAGTCAAAATGACCTGGGCGTTGGTCTCTCCATGAGTGTATTCAGATTCCAGAATCCCCGCTGCCTTCTTGGGAACGTCGATGTAGTTCAGTTTTTTGAAATCTTGGATTAATGGTCCCCCATCTCCATTGGTTAAACCTTGAATGGCAGCGTTAGCTGCTTCCTCTGGAGTAGCTGACGATTCCTCGATAACGACATTTAAATTATCAACAAAAGCTCCTTGGGGGTTAGGATTTACGAATGCCGCAATGACTTGAGGGATGTTAAGCTCTGCATCCTTCCAAGTCGAAGGGTAGGAAAAGGAGAAATTCTCCCCTTTAAATGATTGAGTCTTGTTAGGTTCTTCATTCTTTTCCTTATTGTCAGAGGCGGTGTTTTTTGCCGCTTCATTTTCCGGGGTTGAAGGGGGGGACGAAGTTTCGGCTGCGTCTTTCCCTGAACTGCATGCAGTCAACATGACCAATAACAACAGGATGAACAGAGCTGATTTTGCCAAGCGTTTCATTTCTTCTTCTCATTTCTTGAGTCCCTATCGGCTAGGGGATTTGCTTGCACGGAAATTTTCCGTCGCTTGTTGTTAACCCGTTAAAACAGGAATATTATAGAATAGTCTATCAGAACTAGGTATATATTTCTATGTTTAAAGCGAAAGAGTAAGGATATTGTAGAATTATAGAAGTTAATGGGAGAATCGAACTATTCCTTGTGAATATTAGCCTTTCCCATGTCTCACCATAGTGATCAAAGGAGTACTCACAACTTTTTATGTTCCCCTAATGAAGCTTTAAGGTTTCATTAAGCTGCATATCTTAAGATGGAATCACCTCTTAACAATAGATTAGGAGCCCCTCTAATTCCGTGGTTAGAGGGGCTTCTCTTGTTTACATACCTTTTTTGCCTATTCGTGGTTTGATTATTGCTATTTTTTTGGGCTATGATAGACTAGTATTTTTTATAGCCATACAAATGTTGTAAAGAGAGTAGGAGAGTTATGGAAGATTTCATCTTGTGGTTGAAGTACTTGCTGTTGGGTATTGTGCAGGGGGTTACGGAGCCGATTCCGGTATCCTCCAGCGGTCATTTGATTGTCGCCCAGAGACTCATGGGCATGGAGCAGAACGGGCTGTCGTTTGAAATTCTGACCAATACGGCGTCATTAATTGCGATTGTATTTATCTTTCGCAAGGATTTGCAGAGATTGATCGTGAATGGCCTGAGTTATTTGCGCACACGAAAACCGGAGTATAAATCCGACTTCATGTTTATTCTGTATATTATTGTAGGTACGATTCCAGCCGTCATTATCGGTCTGTTGTTCAAGGATCAAATTGAAGAAATATTTGCCTCTGTACGTACGGTAGGCGTTGCGCTGCTGTTCACGGGGGTCGCTCTTTGGCTGATTCGGAATCTTCGTGGCCGCAAGCTGGACAATGACCTGTCATTCAAGGATGCGCTTATCGTAGGTTTGGCCCAGGCGGTTGCGCTGATCCCGGGTATTAGCCGATCCGGTTCGACCGTCATTACGTCGATCGCTGTGGGGATGAAGCAGGAGACAGCGCTTCGGTTTTCTTTTATGCTGTATATCCCGATAAGTCTCGGCGGCATGGTGCTGGGCGTGTCGGATATCACATCGGATCCCAACTTTTCTTCGTTGCTAATCCCTTATCTGATTGCGTTCATTGCTACATTGATCTGTACCTATTTTGCGATGAAATGGTTCATGAATATCATGGCGCGCGGGAATCTGAAATATTTCGCTTATTATTGCTTTGTCGTTGGTATTTTGCTGCTTGTCTTCTTATAAGAATGGAGAAGGGCCCCCATAAGTTCTTTGAACTTGGGGGGCTTCTTTTCATACGTAGGAGAGTGATTATGATGACAAAATGTCCTTTTCGGTCCATCATTACATCGGAGGAGAAGCTTCGGGACCTGTTCGGCGAGTCCAATCATGTGGTCAAACATAAAGCGATTGATCGATTGGATCATCACTGTAAAGATTTTATTGCCAAGAGTCCATTGCTATTTATGTCTACTTCGGACGCATCCGGTTACTGCGATGCTTCGCCGAGGGGAGATGCGCCGGGGTTTGTGCATGTGATGGATGAATCCTGGTTGGTTATTCCGGAACGGCCGGGCAATCGCCGCTTTGATTCACTGCGAAATATTTTGTCCAACCCTAGGGTCGGCATCGTGTTTGTCATACCGGGATTGAAGGAGACCCTGCGAGTCAACGGCAGTGCCGTTCTGATCAGGGACGAAAACATTTTGGAGCAGCTCAGCGTACAAGGCAAACAGCCATGGCTTGGCATCGGAGTACGGGTTGAGGAATGTTATATGCACTGCGCAAAAGCCTTCATACGGTCCCAAACATGGAATCCTGATTCCTGGATATCAGGCGAGCAGCTGCCGAATCCGTCCCGGATCATTGCGGATCATGTGAATCAAGATCGTGTGACGGAGGAATCAGTTACTCAAGGATTACGGGACAGCTACGACAAGCGTCTCTATTGATATTCATTTATAATAGGTGTAGCGACATAGGGAAACGATATAAATGACGGTCAGATTGAAGATAAGGGGACCAATAGCTTTGATAACGACCAGAGAACAAATTGTAGACCGATTACATAAAGGAATACAGACGCAGGAGCGACTGATTGGCGTTGCGGCAGGGGCAGGGATCTCGGCAAAATATGCGGTTAAGGGCGGGGCAGATTTGATACTGGCCCTGAATTCGGGCCGTTTTCGGCAGATGGGGCTTGGCTCCCTGGCGGGTTTCATGCCCTATGCGAACGGCAATGAAATGGTGATGGAATTCGGCTCGCGGGAGATTCTGTCGGTGGTCGGTGACATACCGGTGATCTTCGGTCTGTGCGGGACAGATCCAACCATTCAGCTTCCCGATTACTTGGCATCCATCCGCGGCAGCGGTTTTGCCGGCATAGTCAACTATCCGACCGTGGGAATGATTGATGGACAGTTCGGTGAAGCCCTGGAGGAAGAAGGCATCACCTATTTGCAGGAGGTGGAGGCCATTCGGGCTGCCCATGAGCAGGATATGTTTACGATGGCCTTTGTTTTTACTCCGGAGCAGACGAAGTGGATGCTGGAGGCTGGGGCCGATATCATCTGCGCCCATTTAGGCGTCACGGCAGGCGGGTTGATGGGCACCACGAAAGCATGGTCGCTGGAGAAGGGGGCGGAAATCGCCAGAAACATATTTGAAGTAAGTGACGCTTCGGGCAGGCGGCCGATCAAGCTGGTGTATGGCGGTCCGGTCCATACGCCGATCGATGTTCAGTATATGTATGACAACACGTCAGCCATGGGTTACGTGGGCGGTTCGAGCTTTGAACGAACACCGACGGAAGAGGCCATTGTGGATGCCACGCATCGTTTTAAGGCAACGGGCCATCTGGAGCAGGATCGGCAACTGATGGAGAAGCTCTCGGGGCTCGAAGAGCCGATGGATTATGTTGCCTACGTGAAGGAATATGTTGCCGAGAATTACGCGGACCCCATTTCAATGAACGAGCTGGCAGAGCGTATTCATGTTTCTCGAACGCATCTGAGCGCGCTTTTTAATAGGGAAGTGGGATGCAGCTTTCCGGAATATATAGCTAAATACAGGATTCACAAATCACAGGAGATCATGAAGCACAGCAAACTGTCCCTGGGCAGAATAGCCGAGCTCGTGGGCTACCCTGACTATGTCCATTTCAGCAAAACCTTCAAAAAATACGCGGGAACTTCTCCCCAATCCTACCGTCAGCATCTGAAAGACAAATATACATAAAGATCGTACATCGATACGATCCTTTTTATTTGAAAGCGCTGTATTATGGTCTTGTAGGGATCCTATACCGGACCTGTCAGGACGGGTGCAAGCGATCCTGAGATGAGATATGGAGGAGGTCTGCACGGTGAAGACGGTAGCTATTGCGGGGACATTTGATTCGAAGGGTGCCGAGTTTTCATACGTTAAATCCGTTATCGAGAGCTTGGGGTTAAAGACGTTTATGATCCACAGCGGTGTGTTCGAGCCGATGTTCACGCCGGATGTATCCAACATCGAAGTTGCAGCGGCAGCTGGTGTGGATATACGTGAGATTGCGGCTCGAAAGGACCGTTCCGCAGGGACTGAAGCATTGGCTCAAGGAATGGAAAAAATCGTACCGAAGCTGTATGCAGAGGGCAAATTTGACGCCATGCTGTCATTTGGCGGCACTGGAGGTACTTCGATCGTCACGGCGGGCATGAGGGCATTGCCGATCGGCGTTCCGAAACTGATGGTGTCCACGGTCGCATCCGGCAATACGGCACCTTATGTGGGGACAAGTGACATTATCATGTTCCCGTCCATCGTGGATGTATCCGGACTGAATTCGTTTTCCACCAAAATATTCACGAACGCGGCACATGCGATTGCCGGTATGGTTCAGTTCGAATCGGCGCCCCCGATGGATAAAAAGCCGCTGATTGCAGCGACGATGTTTGGGGTTACGACCCCGTGCATCGATTATGCCAGGGCGCATCTGGAGTTGCATGGTTATGAAGTGCTAGTATTTCACGCAACAGGTACGGGCGGACAAACGATGGAAAGCCTAATTGAGGCCGGATATATAGACGGTGTGCTGGATTTGACAACAACGGAATGGTGCGATGAGCTGGTGGGAGGCGTTTTGGCGGCTGGTCCGCATCGTCTGGAAGCCGCCGGTCGCTGCAAAGTACCGCAGGTCGTATCAACCGGAGCGCTGGATATGGTCAATTTTGGTCCATATGATACCGTGCCGGAGGCATTCCGGGAACGGAATCTGTACAAGCATAACCCCTCGGTTACGCTGATGCGGACCACGGTTGAGGAGAACCGGCAGCTTGGGGAATTGATTGCTGACAAATTGAATATGTCGCAAGGACCTACCGTACTGATGCTTCCTTTGCAGGGCGTATCGATGCTCGATGTAGAAGGTGAAGCATTCCATGGACCGGAAGAAGATAACATGCTCTTTGATACGTTAAAACAACGCATAGACCGTAAAACCGTTGAATTGATCGAGATGAATACCGACATCAATGATCAAGCTTTTGCCGTGGCTGCGGCCGATAAGCTGATGGAATTGATGAAACGGCAATAAGTCTGGCGCAGGTTACAGGTTACACACTCATACTCAAGTATTCACACTGAAGGAGGACATGATCATGGCAATGACAACAAGAGCAGAAGTGTTAGCAAAATTAAAATCAGAAGTAGCAGCGGGTAAAGTATTATTGGGAGCGGGAGCAGGGACAGGCATCTCGGCCAAGAGTGCCGAAGCCGGTGGTGTGGACTTGATTATTATATACAATTCGGGGCGTTACCGGATGGCTGGGCGCGGCTCGCTCGCGGGACTGATGGCTTACGGAGATGCGAACCAGATTGTGGTGGACATGGGAAACGAGGTGCTGCCGGTCGTGAAGCATACGCCAGTATTGGCGGGTGTTTGTGGCACGGATCCGTTCCGGATCATGGATATTTTCCTCAAGCAGCTTAAGGAGCAAGGATTTGCCGGTGTGCAGAACTTTCCCACGGTTGGCTTGATTGACGGCGTATTCCGGGCGAATCTGGAAGAGACGGGCATGGGCTATGATTTGGAGGTTGAGATGATCCGGAAGGCGCATGAGCTGGATATGCTGACTACTCCGTATGTGTTTGATGTCGATCAAGCGAAGAAGATGGCTGAAGCCGGAGCCGATGTCCTGGTTGCCCATATGGGCCTTACCACCAAAGGAACCATAGGTGCGAAAACAGCATTGACACTCGACAATTGCGTTGAAAAGATTCAAGCGATCTGTGATGCCGGTAAAGCCATTAACCCGGACATTATGATTCTGTGCCATGGTGGTCCGATTGCAGAACCTGAGGATGCGGCGTATGTATTGTCCAGAACCAAGGGAGTCGAGGGATTCTTCGGAGCTTCCAGCATCGAGCGTTTTGCCACCGAGGTCGGCATTAAGCAGCAGACAGAGGCATTCAAGAATATCTCGAAATAAATAGGTAGCCTGATACAGAATGATCGGAATCATATGGAATGAAAAGGACTCCCGGGAAGGGAGTCTTTTTTGGTGTACGGTGGGAAGGTAATCGGACTGATGGGCTGAACTTGCATGTGGTTCGCGAAAACGAGGCGTAAACAACCCATTTAGCATCCGGCGACGTGACCTGCGGTTTCGCTTAATCATCATCCTTGTGCTTGCTCTTGGATGCAGCTATAGCAAAGGCAATAATAATTATTGGAATGAAGATAAACCAAGGGATCGTAATTGTCGTCCCCAATAACAGGGCAAGCAGCAATAATACCACCATGCCAATGATCAAGTACAGGCAGCCTCTGCCGAACGTCTCCATCATCCATCAGCTCCCTTTGACAAGGATGACGTTATGGACAAGGTCTAAGTTTCACGAATCATGATAAAAAGGCAGAAGCCTTGCCCTTGCCATCACGCCCTTGCGGTCACGCTGACAATGAATGAAGGTTTCCACCCAACCTCAGTGTAAAGTATGAAAAGCATACCAGATCAAGTCTTCTTTTTATCGTTGTTCATCTTTTGCATTCATCTTGTAATCCTTCAGCGCGCTGAGATTAGCTCTGGAATTTCCAAGGGACGGTTTCTGATCGTAATACAGCCTTTGCTACCGGGTTGCCTCTCTTTGAATAGGGTAAGCAATCATGATAGTATCAGGAAGGAACCAGTGGATGAAGGGGGCTTGAAGGAGTGGCTAATATTAAAGAGATTGCCAAGCTGGCAGGCGTTTCGGTGTCAACGGTATCCCGGGTGCTGAACAATCATCCCTATGTCAGAGAAGATAAGCGGACACGCGTGTTGGAGACCATGAAACAGCTGAAATACGCCCGGAATATGAATGCGGTCCATCTGATTACAGGGAAAACGATGAATATTGCCATCATGCTGCCGTTTATTAATCATGCCTACTTCTCCTTGCTGATGGAAGGAGCTGGACAAGAAGCGCTTGCCGCTAGCTATCGCCTGATCCTGTGCCAAACCGGGTATGCGCCGGATAAGGAAGTGGAAGTGCTGGAGATGCTGCGTAACCGCGAGATTGACGGCATCATTATTTTATCGTCGGCCGTGACTCCAAAACAGATCGAAGCCTACTGCACTTACGGACCGATCGTATGCTGTCAGGATGCGGGCGAACGATTATTTTCTTCTATATATATAAACCATGCGGAGGCATTTCGCAGTGCCATGCAATATTTGATAAAGCGGGGACATCGACGCATCGGCTTCACGGTGGGAAGACTGGACAGTCCGAGCACGAGAGCGCGCCAAGTGGCGTATGAAGAAGTGCTTAAGGAGATCGGAGAGCCTTACCGACAGGAATGGATATTGGATGGCTGTATCGATCTGGAGGACGGTGCGGCGATTATGGATCGGCTGTCCGCTATGGAGGAACGTCCAAGTAGTTTGCTGGTAACGGGTGACCATGTGGCCGCCGGATTGATCTATGAAGCCGAGAAGAGAGGACTGTCCATTCCGCAAGAGCTCGCTGTCATCGGATTCGACAACCAGCCGATCGGTAAAATGCTGGGTCTCACCACGATTGATAACCGACTGTTTGATATGGGCTCCGAGGCCTTCAAGATGCTGTATGCGCATATTCAAGGGGAGCAGGAAGAGCCGGTTCGCAAGGAGCTTGCCTTCGAGCTGATCGAACGTTCATCGGTATAATGGCTGCATAGCCAAGTTCTAACAAACGGATTACAAAGTTCGACAATTATGATATTCTTATTTATGCAAGTTCCATGTTTCACAACGTTAACGTCTGCAGCTGTCTGCAGGCGTTCTATTCTGTATTATAGAAGGAAAGGAGCATAACCAAGTGGATGCCCTTGAACAGTTTAAAAAAGCTTCCCGAATCAAAGTAATTCCTGTTATGCTGATTCCGGTTGCTTTGGGAGCACTCGGGGCTTATGTATGGACAGGTGAAGTTCATTTAGGCCTCTTTTTATTGACCTTGATCGGGAGCGGCGCTGCCCATCTGTTCTCCAATATGGTGAACGATTTGTGGGACTATAAGAACGGAACGGATACGGAAGCGCAGGAGCATGTGGATGCGATCTCCACGAACTCCGGATTTCTTACGAAGGGCGTCTGGTCGCTCCGTAAATTCGAAATCGTTACCTGGACGTTATTCGGGATTGCGGCGCTGAGCGGCATCATCCTCAGTTTGATCAGCGGCTGGTGGGCCTTCATCTTCGGCGGACTTGGCGGGTTGATCGCTTATTTCTATGTCGCACCGCCAATTCAATTCGGATATCGCGGCAAGGGTTTCAGCGAGATTGCGATTCTGCTATCCTTTGGTATTTTGCCGGTGATGGGCGCATACTACGTTCAAACCTCACATATGGATGTCCGGGCGCTGCTGCTGTCACTGCCCATCGGGCTGCTGACAACGCTGATTTTGTTTAATCATCACTTTTTGCATTGGCAGGCGGACCGTCAGGCCGGGAAGAAGACCCTGGTTGTGGTATGGGGTGAAAAGAGAGCGCTGAACTTCTCTCGAGTTCTGCTGCTGCTGGCATGCCTCTCCTTGATAGCCTGCGTATTGGCCGGGGCGCTTCCGCCTTACGCATTAATTGCACTGCTTACGATGATTCCGTTGTATCTTGTCTATGGAAGACTGAAGGACAGCAACCGTTCCGAAGCGTATTTACCGCTGATGGGCGCCTCAACGATGACGACTATGCGCTGCGGCGGCGTGCTGATCCTGTCATTGCTTATCCAAGGAATCATTCAGACTTTGTAAGGAAGAAGGGGAATTAGATGGAACAACAACGCGTTTTTGGTGATTTTCACTCTATCCTGTCCGAGACCGGGACTTGGAAGATCGGCGGTTTCCCGCTGCCGGACGGTTCATTCTGGGAATATCGCGAGCCGAATGCGGTCGTGATCGTCCGCAACGGCATCCTGTACGTGCGCGCGCCGCTGAGCCGCCAGAATGATCAGATCCAAATTCTCGATAATGCCAAGCATATGTATTATTCTAACGAAGAGGTGGAAGTGCCGGAATCCGGCGAGGTCACGTTCGAGCTGCAAATTCGGGCACGCACCCAAGGTACGGTTCCCGGCGACTTGTATGACGGCTACGTATCTTTGAATCTGCTTGATTTCAGCACGGGCGCAGCACTGGACTTTTTTGCTTCGAATGACAAGTATGCCAGCGTGTATGCCGTTCTGCCGTTCCCGGGTGTGCAGGTGCCGGAATCGGACAAGACCCGTTACTTCTGCATTTTCAAAGAGGAGGATACACACTTCACGCCGCGGGAATTCAACACATATAAAATCACGTATAACCGTGCCGAGGACGAAGCGATCTTCTACGTGAACGGCGAAGAGATCCGCCGGGAGAAGAACATCCCGATCAAGTTCAACAAATTCACTATCGCGCTTGGCATCATGACCGAAAAAGACCTTACGCCGCAGGGCAGCGTATCCGTGCATGGACAAACCGTCATTGCCGAATACTCTCCCGTAACGGTTACGATAAAAGAATAGCAAGTATATAGTATAGTAGAATTAAGAAGATCATGCTCATTGATGTGGGCATGATCTTTTTTATAAAGTGGTATTTTTTGTATATTCCCAAAAGATGCTTTATGACACATTAGTTCACAAAAAAAACTGACCAACCACATCGGGAGATCAGGGCTTTTAAATATTCTTATTTTTTCGAATGTGATTTTCAAAGGGTTAGAAGGCACTTTAAGCGTGCATCATCCCGTTCCAAATGAATTTCTATGCAGAAACATTTTCTAGTAAATCATCGTTGCTCCTTGGTTTGCAACCATTTAACCGTCCCAATGAAGCCTGCCAGCCCTATTAAAAATACCAGAAAATAACTGATACCTGCCAAGGGAAATGATGCGATGCCGTTTTCCTTCAAATGCAAAGCAGGTACAGACCAAGGCAGATACGTGCCAATGGCAGTGGGACCGAATACCAATGCCAGCATCAAAGTTGTAAAAGCAAAGCCGATCGGCACCAGATAACCGCGCGATATACAGGCCAATAAGGCAAGAGGGGCACTTAATAATAGGTGGAGAGCGCCAATGATAAGTATTAGGAACAAATAATGTTGTACAATCGGAAACGAAAAGCCAGGAAGGCCAATAGCAAAACCAAGCACTAAGGCATAAGCAAAGCTGATCAACATCATTACAGAACACCAGAAAATAACTGCGGCATATTTGGCAATCGCTATTTTACCGCGAGATATAGGCAAAACGAGCAAATCCTTGAGCGTCCGATCAGAATACTCACGGCCAAATGTCCAGCTTGTCACCAATCCAAATCCCAGCAGCCCAAACACGGATGCATACAAAAACGCAGTCCGTTCAAAAAAAGAAGGCCAATCGGGCTGTCCCAAGAACAACGTGATGACAAACAATATAAACAGAAGCGTGCCCCATAAAACAAAGGATCGACGCAATTTGTAAACTTCAACGCTACAGGCTGTCAACAATGGTCTCATTTTCGTTTTCCCTCCTGGGCTCCGATCACTTTGAGAAAATAATGTTCCAAATTCTCTTCTTCAATGTTAAGCATGGTGAGCGGCACTTCATGATGAGCAAGCAATCTCGCAATATGTTCGGGATGCTTCACGGCTTGATCATCCGGAAGTGCAAGGCAGTTATTCGAAGTCGAATGTACCGCATACCCGGAGTCTGAAAGAATAGCTTGAGCCTTCCGAGCATCCTTCGTTCCAATCATCAACTGCTTTCGGCGGATGGTTTCAAAGTCTTTTGCTGTCAGTTCTTCAAGCAATGCGCCTTTGTGAATAATGCCGATTCGAGTAGCCATTTTGGACATTTCCTCAAGGATATGGCTCGATATAAACACGGTAATCCCTTGTTGAGAAGCTAGAGCTTTCAGCATTTCCCTTATCTCGACAATTCCGGCTGGATCAATTGCATTCGTTGGCTCATCAAGAATCAGAACGTCCGGCTTATGAATTAACGCTTTGGCCAATCCAAGTTTCTGCGCGTTACCAAGTGATAAATCTCTTGCCTTACTATCCGCATATTGGTTCAAATTCAATTGCTCCATAATTTCGTCAACTGCCCTCGGAACCGGTAATCCTCGTAGCCTGGCCATCAGACTCAAGTTTTCCCTAACCGTAAAGTTAGGGTAGGCATAAGGAACTTCCACCATATAACCTACTCGTCTCGACAAATCGGGATTCCCATTCGCCCAGCGCTGACCAAACAAATACACTTCTCCGGAAGAAGGCTTACTCATTCCGAGAAGAGCTCGAATGGTTGTCGTTTTCCCTGCGCCATTCAACCCCAGGAATCCATAGATTTCTCCTTTTTTAACGGAAATCGAAACGCGATCTACAATGACTTTATTTCCGTATTGCTTTGTCAGGTTAATGGTTCGAATAATTTCTTCCATAGAAACAGTCCTTCCCATATCATCAGTTTAAACTCAGTTCATTAAAAGCGCTGTCGATCACCTGAGATGTTGTAAAAGATCGCACCGGCTTTTCCAAATCAGTTTTCGCGATAAATGAAATTCAAGTAATTCAAGATCGATGCGGTATCATCAATGGAGGTACGCAGTGCGATGTAACCGTCAGGACGAATCAATACGAGTTCTTCGCTTGCCACATCGTAAATTCGATAGGCATTCCCTGCTGTGTCTATTATGCCTTCCGGCCCCTCCATCTTCGATGGCAGGATATAATGCACATGGAGTTCGTCGTTGATGAAGTTCTTCAGAGAAGGATCGATGCAGTTTGCAAAAGCCAAAAGCGTCCAGTGCGGACCTCGCAATAGGTCAAAGACGTCTCCTGCAAATCCGGTGCCTTGCAGGCTCGTAGCGTTAGGAGCACGATCTCCAGGAAATGAACGGGTAGCATTTCTTCGAGCAGACGGACGGGTAAGAGAACTTGACCGATAGGAAATGAGAAGCCCACTCGTCAGATCGTCGGATATGGTGCTCAAGGATTGGGACAACCCTCCGCCTTCAGTCGCCGTTCCTATGACCCCTCCCATCTTCTTCGTGCTATCCTCGAGCACGGCTTGAGCCACAGGGCGGCGCTCCTCATCGTACGTGTCGAGTAAGGCGGCGTCCGCTCCGCGTATGATAGCCGCCAGCTTCCAGCCGAGGTTGTACGCGTCCTGCATCCCCGTATTCATTCCTTGACCGCCAGCTGGCGAATGAACATGAGCGGCGTCGCCGGCAAGGAAAACCCGGCCGTTGCGGTAACATTCAACCATACGGACGTTGACTCGGTAGATGGACAGCCAGGAAGCATCCGTGAGCCGAGCACGTCCGGCTCCTGCGCGACGGTCAAACATGGCTTGATACGCCTCTAGCGACGGCTGCTCTGGTTCTTTGATGTCTGCCGGAATTGTAGCCTGCAGCTGCCAAATATCGGATTTCGGCAGCGGTGTCACCCCGACCATCCCCTCCGAAGATGTCCAGATATGGATATGGTCACGATCCAACCCTTCTAATCGTACATCGCCAAGATACCATCGCTCATCATCGTGTGTTTCTCCAACCAGCTGCAAGTGAATAAACTTGCGGATATTGCTTTTGCCCCCGTCAGCGCCGACGACATAACGAGCGCGAATCTGCTCTTCTCCTTGTGGTGTTTTCACGGTTACCGTTACACCATCCAAATCCTGAACAAGCCCTACTGCTTCCATGCCCAATTCAACTTGACCGCCAAACACTGCATATCGGTCGCGCAATGCTTTTTCTACATCATATTGAGCAATCCAGACCGGATCACGATAGGGTGTCTCAAGTTCGGCGCTAGCTGCAACGGTAATAGCCGGCTTGTCCATACTCCTGCCGTCTGCGGTATAATAACGAACAGGCAAATCCACGACACCTGTGTCAATAATGTACCGAACGGCCTCCAAATCATCGACGACTTCAAGCGAGCGGGGCTGGATTGCTTTGGCGCGAGAAGCTACGTTATATAAGGTGCTTCGTTCAATAATACGATGGTCGACATTTCGACGGGCAAGGTCGCAGGCAAGTGTAAGCCCTGTTGGTCCGGCCCCGACAATGAGAACATCAACAAAAGACTGCACGGTTTTCATGGATAAAGTCCTCCTTGATCATTGATTTTGATATGTTACATTGATTATACTACACCGTGCAGTGTAGTTTGTAAATTGGAATTCATTTTTGATAGTATACCTTTAGGGGGAAACGTAAGCATGGATAATACGGAAAACAAAAAAATCCGCAAAGGCTCTGCAGACAAACGAGCTAAAATTATTGCAGCGGCACGAGATCTGTTTCTTTCAGATGGGTTTGACCGCTCCAGCGTCGATGCGGTCGCAGCTAAAGCGGGGGTTTCCAAAAGGACCGTTTATGATTATTATGGCGACAAACAGAACTTGCTGTTTGCTGTTGTGGAAGAAACCAGTCGGGCGGTTCTGGACATGATCAAGCAAGGGATATCAGACTACCTCTGGGAATTCGAGGATCTGGAGCAGGCGCTCATCTTATTCTGCGAACAATTCGTAGCTTCTGCGAACGGTTCGTCCGATTACAGCGCTCTGATCCGTCTGGTTACAATGGAAGCCGCCAACCTGCCAGCCTCGTTTTTAGAAAAACTGGATAACGCAACGGAAGAGGGGATTGTCAGGAGGTTTACCGAGTTTGGACAAAACGGACTGCTCGATGTGCCAGATCCTGTAATGGCTACAAAGCACTTCGCTGCCTTAACGTTTTTATTGGTATTTGATCAACCGATAAAAGCAGGGAATTTGGAGGAGGAACAAACCAAACGTATCATCACTGAAGGCGTACGCGTCTTTCTTTGCGCTTATGGAAAACGCACCGTTCAAAACGAAAATCAACCATCATACTGATTGCGATTTTGCTTAACGATAAAAGACTGGTGTGGCCACCAATTTAATGGAAATAATACGCTACGGACGTACAGGGGACCTGCCAGCATTCTCTTGCCGTGTCGCCAAATAACAGCCTGGTGAGTTCCCGAAAGCACGTCGGAACATCGTCATGAAACTGCTGGGCGAAGAATAGCCCAGCGCGTCGGCTGAGGTGTAGTACTATTAAGAATGCGGTATTGAAGGAGTATAGTTCAAAAGATAGCAACTTATATGAAAGAAGCCAACTATATGAGAGAATCTATGGATTGTATGATATGGCTGAAACTATCCAAAATGATCCTCGGAAACCAGATTTTCAAAAAGGGTATAAAAGATTTTTTGAAAAGAGAACTGTCATGTAAAATAAAATATTGCCATGATCGCTAACGCTTAGCGTTTAAAACCGTCAAATTGTCGGCATAGCCACAAAAAAGATGTTCTCGAATACTAAGAAATGCTGTGAAAATGACACCTTACCTATCATAAAAAAATCTTATAATATAAAACGGCGACTTTCTCCCGAAACTAATCGGGTAGAAATCGCCGCTTTAATTTGGAAGGTGAGATGCTCATGCCATGTAACATCAATCCTTTCAAAGACTGCGCCGGCAAGCCTGTGAGTCCCAAGGGGATTCACAGCATGATCGGCAATAAATCAGGCTAGCTGACCGTGTTGAACGGGTCAGCTTAGCCCCTCCCCCGCCCAGCCCCCAAAAGGCCATCCCTGATGAAAGGGATGGCTATCTTTTGATGGGTGGAAAGATTGGAGGCCAGCCGAGAATAGAGGATGTATCCGTGGAGGAGACCTGGCGTTCGCCTTTGAAACCGGGAAAATACCGCAAGAATATCATCCCGTTTTCCTGGTTTCAACAGCGACCGGAACGGATACATCCTCCTCAGAACAGGCCGACAATCTTGAGCATCGAAAAGAAAAAAGCCATCCCATATACCATGGGATGGCCTATTTTTACTTCAGATCTTCAATCGAATTTGCCTCCACGTAAGATGGAACCACCAGGCCGGTTTTTACGCCTTCCATGTTAGCGCCAAGGTCTTCGACTTGGTCCTTGAACTTATCCCAATAGTCGGCATGCGTCAATGGAAGCCATGCTGCTACGGTTGCATCCACGTCGCCATTGGCAACGCCGGTCCACATTGGGCCTGCTTCTACTTGAAGCGCGTCAACTTTGTATCCGAGCTTCTCTTCCATGATCACTTTCAGCAGGTTGGTGCTGGCAATCTCCGAATCCCAAGCTACATAACTGAACTTGAAGCTTTTGCCGTCAACCGGCTGAACGCCTTCAAGCCAGGCATCCACTTTCTCTGCGTTGCTGTCTGCCCATTCTTTAGCGGCAGCCTCAGGGTCTTGGCCTTCTTGGATTGCCGTCATAATCTGACCCATATCGTCGGATGTCCACTTGAAATTGCTCAGGAACTTGTAAGCTTCCGGATGATCTTCTTTCAGTCCAAGACGGACAACGGTGTGGATCTCTTCCGCTTCACCGAATACTTTCTTCGGATCTTCCAGATACTTCAGGTCATATTTGGCAAACATCCAGTGCGGTGTCCAACCGGTAATAATGATGGGATCTTCGTTCTTGATGGCTTTGTTGAGGGTTGCGGTCATGGCAGCACCGGAGCCTTCGATCAGTTTCCAGTCGGTCAATCCATATTCATCAATCGCTGCAGCCGCAGCTTTCATAATACCTGCACCTGGATCAATACCGATGATTTCATGTTTCACTTGTTCGCCAAGGGAAGCAGTAGCACCGCCGTCAGTCCCTTTGTCCGTTGTTCCATCCGTGCCGCCGTTTCCGCCCTGTCCGCAAGCAGACAGAACCAGAATAGCAGCCAAGCTTAGCAGCAACCAAAACTTTTGTTTCTTCAAAATTAAGCACCCCTTTTTTTCGTTTTAAATATATTTTGTGTAAAGCGGTCGAGGACAATCGCCAAAATGACGACAGCCAAGCCAGCTTCAAACCCTTTACCAATTTGCAGCTGAGTTACGGCCCGGTAGACCTCAGCACCGATACCTTGGGCACCGATCATCGAAGCAATAACGACCATTGACAAGGACAGCATGATGGTCTGGTTAATGCCGGCCATCAAGGTCGGCATGGCCAGTGGAAGCTGAACCTTGAACAATTTCTGCCCGGAAGTCGAACCGAATGCATCTGCAGCCTCCGTCAGTTCACCTGATACTTGCATAATGCCAAGGCGGGTCAGGCGAATCGTTGGCGGAATGGCGAAGATAACCGAAGCGATAACCCCTGGAACTACGCCCAAGCTGAAGAATGTGACGGCAGGGAGCAAGTATACAAACGCCGGCATGGTTTGCATAAAGTCGAGAACCGGTATGATCACGCGGGATGCCGACTTGCTGTAGGCCGCCCATATACCCAGAGGAACACCCAGTATAACGGAGATCAAGGCTGCCGTGATAACCAGACTGAGCGTGCTCATGGTCTGTGACCAATAGCCCAAGTTATCGATGAGCAGAAAACCGATGGCTGTAAACAAAGTCAACGGCAGACGACCTAATAGGTAGGCAATGACAGCCAGGATGAAAATGAACAGGTACGGATGAGGAAGCATGAACAAATCCGTAAACAGCTGCACAACGTTTTTGATAATGAAGGAGATGGCGTCAAAGAAACCGGAGAAGACGTCTCCCATCCATTCGACCAAGGAATCAACCCAGCTTGCGAGAGGGATCTTAGGCATCTTGCGTCACCTCCTCGCTCTTGCTTTCTCCGGCCAGGGCACCAAGAACAGCGCCGCGGACGATAACGCCCATCAACCTGCCGGTCTCATCCACAACGGCCAATGGCACTTTAGCCATACTCGTAATTTCAAACAATTCATTCAGCAATGTATCGGGTCCAACACTCGGACCGTCTGTGATGAGAATATCCTCAAGCTTGCGGTTATTCTTCATGGCATCGGATGCATCTTCGGCCGTAATGACGCCAAGCAGCTTCTTGGAACGGTCAATGACGAACAGGTTCGAAATCCCCCGTTCACGCATCAGCTCAAGCGCCACGCGAGGTCCACGATCCATCGTAATGGTCTCCGGACGGCGCATAACCCGTGATGCGGTAAGCACCTTGGACAGATCCACATCTTCCACGAACCGCTCAACATAATCGTTGGCAGGCTGGGTCAAGATTTCTTCCGGCGTTCCGATCTGTACAATCGAACCGTCCTTCATCAAGGCAATGCGGTCGCCGATCCGAAGAGCTTCGTCCAGGTCATGAGTAATGAACACGATGGTTTTTTTCATTTTGTCCTGAAGCTCGATCAATTCGTCCTGCATGTCTCTGCGGATGAGCGGATCCAGTGCGCTGAAAGCCTCATCCATCAACAGAATCTCCGGATCATTGGCGAGTGCACGGGCAAGCCCGACACGCTGCTGCATGCCGCCGCTAAGCTGATCGGGCATTTTTTCCTCCCAGCCTTTCAAACCTACAAGCTCGAGCGACTTCATGGCCGCTTCGTGCCGCTTGCTTTTGTCTATCTTTTGAATTTCCAATCCGTATTCCACATTTTCTACAACCGAGCGATGAGGGAACAAGGCGAATTTCTGGAACACCATGCTGATTTTTTTGCGACGTACATCACGCAGCTGTTCCTTGTTCATTTTTCGGAGATCCTTGCCGTGAATCAATATTTCGCCCGATGTTGGTTCAATCAACCGATTTAGCAAACGGACCAATGTAGATTTACCGCTGCCTGACAACCCCATGATGACAAAAATCTCGCCCTCGTGGATATCGAAGCTGACACGGTTAACGCCAACCGTTATATTTTTTTCTTTCGCAATTCGCGCTTTACTCCAGCCTTGCTCCAGCAATTGAATCCCTTGTTCCGGATTCGCGCCGAACAATTTGCTGACTTTGTTAACTTGCAGAATAGCCAAAAGTACTCCTCCTTTTTATTGTATAGAGACGCGTCCATTTGACCGAGTCTTCTTATTCCTGTCGTCTCGTAAACCCATGTCACCCATTGTAACAACCGATACGTAAAGTATCAAACGTTATATCCGTACGTAAAGTACGTACAGTAAAAACTGTACAAAGTTATCCTTTGAAATGCTCCCATATGCTCCGATATCCTCTAGAGTGATCTTCTTTACTTTTAAAATAGCTTTCCCTACAATAGATCAGAGAATGTGTGTGGATCAGGGCTTGTTTAAATTTCATGGAGATCGTTCACACTACACTTCGAGTCCACCTAGTTTTGTTATATTGACATGACTTCTTGGATGGTTACAGATAGAGGAGGCTGCAAGCATGGGCTTGTACCATTTAGATGATGAACGGCAGGCAGCCGTGCATAAGATTCGTAAGCGTGTCATTGAAAATATTGGACGGAATATGGATTTGTACGGCATTCCACTCTCAACGGGACATTTATACGGATTGCTTTATTTTGCGGATAAACCGATGAACCTCGATGAAATGGGACAGGAAATGAAGATGAGCAAGACCAGCATGAGTACAGGCGTGCGGACGCTGCTCGATTATAAAATGGTAAACAAGGTGTGGGAGAAGGGTTCCCGCAAGGATTTGTATGAAGTGGAGTATGACTGGTACCAGACCTTCTTGGATTTCTTCGATATTAAATGGCGTAAATCGGTGGAAAGCAACATTTTGGTCCTGCGCAAAGCGCTCGACGAAACGGAGAAGCTCCGTAAAGCGCATGAAGATGACGAAGAGCTGGCAGCGGTGCTGCAAGAGGATCAGGCAAAGATGCGCGAGGCCGTTGCTTACTATAAATGGCTGGAACGATTGATTGATACTTTTGTGGATGGCGATATCTTTAATTATGTGCCAAAAGAGCCGCCAGAGGACAAATCCTGATATTGAAAAATGGGAATTTCCCCAGTATAATGTGGAGTAAGGCAATGCTTACCTAAGAGGTACAACCTGATTTTATCGGGTTGTGCCTTTTTTTGTTATCTGGCATCGCCTAAGGGTGAATCATCGAATGCAAGTGCATAGGGTGCAAAAATAGTCAGGAGGGGTTAGAATGGTCAATATGTCCTCAAGAATGGTAGAAATTGCAGATTTTCCATCGGTTAACTTAAGCAATACCCGAAGTTTGTATGTATACCTTCCACCCAGTTATCATGAGAATACGGAGAAGCATTATGCCGTACTCTATATGCATGACGGGCAGCATGTATTTTCAGCGGATGAGCGAGGCGGCTCGTGGGATATGCATGTCACCGCAGATCGGCTGGTGTCCGAAGGACGGATGCAGGAGATTATCATCGTTGGCATCGCAACGGTTCCTCATCAAAGACTGAATGAATATTTCCATGACAATCCAAGGATGCATCAGGTATTCGATCCCCCGTTTGCCGGCGAACGGTATGAGTTATTTATTATCGAAGAGGTTTTACCATATATCAATGAGAACTTTCGCACGTTGAAGCGTCCGGAGCACACGGCCATGATGGGTTCGTCTGCGGGCGGGATTGTCACCTACAATATCGGCTTTAGAAGGCCGGATGTGTTCGGAAGCATAGCGGTCATGTCACCTTATTTCGTCAAAGCCTATTTTGATGCTCAAGGAGAGCTAAAGGAATATCCTTTTTATGAAAGATACGGTACGCATCCGAATCTTAAGGTATGGCTTGATATGGGCGGCGCGGAAGGGGTCTTCATGGAAAAATACGCACGGGAGGAAGCAGCACGCTTGATCCAAGACGGCTTTGTTCCGGGAGAAGATCTCATGCTGTTTCTTGATCCGGGAGCGGCTCACAGTCAAAGCGACTGGGCAGGCAGAGCGCAAGCGCCGCTGCTGTATTTTTTCGGCGACATTGGAGAACCAACCTCGATTAAGCTGCATGGTGATGGAGTCGTAGGGGTGAAAGGGCCTGTCAAACAATTGAATCCGGTCATTACATACGACAGCGGATTTGTACAAACGTTGATGAACGGAACTTATCATGTTGAGGAGCCGGAATGGCTAACGCTGCTGCCGAACGGAACGCTGAAGCCTAGAATTCCTGGCAGCACCTGGGTTACGCTGCAAATGGGAGGCTTGAGTGCAGATAAAGAGATTACGATCGTGGAAGAGCTGCCTGAGCTTGTGAAAATCGCGATTCAAGTGAAGGTACCGCCTTCCACACCGGTTTCCCCCACAATCTATGCCGGATTTGAGATTCCATACTGCGGAGATGGCCTATATAGAGGAAGTGCGATGGTACCTCATGGTTTGTCTTTTACGTTCAAGGTATCAAGAGGGTTTGGACTGCACGAAAAGATCGGGGATCCTGAAGTGAAACGGCGTTCTTTTACAGCATCGTCCGAGATGGAGCTGTTGTATGAGGTTGAGGACTGGGATACTTGAATTACTAAATTGCATTGAATTGTAATGGAGGATGAATAGGCATGACCATCAGATCAGCAAAACCACAAGATGCAGCTGCAGCGATAAGACTGTTGTACGATGCACTGCATGACGTAGCGCATCAATTAACAGGGGAAGACAGTGAAGAGAAAGTGCTTGAAGTGCTGGAGCAATATTTCCGGGCGGACGAGGGCAGGCTCAGTTACCGACAGGCTGCCGTGAAAGAGATCGACGGCGAGGTGGCTGGCATTATCGTTGCTTACGGCGGTGATCAAGCGGCTGAATTGGATCGTCCGATTCTGGATCGTTTGCGGAAGCTCAAGAATGACCCTTCCGTAGTGCTGGATAAAGAAGCGGACGAGGATGAGTACTATATCGATACGTTATCGGTTTCTCCGCAGTTTGGAGGTAAGGGGATTGGTTCGGCCCTTATACATCACGCGGAGAATCGGGCAAAGGAGCTGGCGTATCGTAAAATTGCTCTTGCCGTGGTGACGGACAATCATCGCGCTCATTCTTTGTACGATAGAAGAGGTTATCAAACAGATAAGGACATCTTGATTAACGGGCATGTTTATTATCATATGGTCAAACCGGTTTAGAAAAAAATAAACAATTTATAAGCCGCCTATTTACAAATGGTAATAGGTGGTTTATTATTGTGTCATATCGATCTAGAAAATTAGAATGATAAATTAAATTAGAATGAACGAAAATAACCGTATGAATTACACAATTAGAATGTCTATTTTAATTTAGAATGGAGTGTTTGCGTCATGGATCAAGATCATAATCAGAGTATCGAAATATCGGTGGAACAAGCGAAGCTGCTCGGCAGCGCTCAGCGGGTGAAGATTCTCGGAACCATGCTGGATATGGCCAAAACTGCCAAACAAGTAGCAGATGAATTGGGAGATTCGCCGGGAAGCATTCACTATCATATTCAGAAGTTATATGATGGTGGATTAATAGATTTGGTGGAGACCCGGACCGTCGGCGGCATCGTAGAGAAATATTATAAATCCAAAGCGAAGTGGTTTAACACCAAGGGAACGCAAATGGTAGACCCGGTTCTTGCCGAAGATTATGCAGCGGCCAGCCGCACAAGGATAAGCCTGAGAATGCAGCTGAACGCCGAGCAATACGAAGAAATGACGAAGGAATTCAGAGAACTGCTCGAAAAATGGGTGACCAAGACCCTTGCGACAAAAGGGGACGACAGCAGGGAATATGCGGTAGGGATCAACGTGGTTTCGACGGAAACGTCCGAATAGGAAGGGGCTTCTTTAGCCCCTTCTCTCCAAAACTACTAAACTTTAAATCAAGGAGTGTTTCTTTCGTGGAAATATTAAAGAATCGCAATTTCCTGCTGTTGTTCGTTGGCCGAATCCTTACGAATATCGGCGATAGCTTGTACGCGGTAGCGGCCATGTGGCTGGTGTACGATCTGGGAGGATCGACGCTGTATACGGGACTTGCCGGATTCCTCTCGATTCTCCCCCGAATCATTCAACTGTTATCCGGTCCGATGATTGACCGCGTTCCTTTACGGGGGCTTCTGGTATACACCCAGTTATTTCAGGCGGTTCTACTGTTGATCGTTCCGCTTGCATTTTATTTCGACTTTCTGACAGTAGGCGTTGTGCTGGCGATTACACCGGTTCTATCCACGCTGAATATGTGGGTATATCCGGCCCAAATGTCGGCCCTTCCTAAAATTCTTGATAAGAAGCAGCTGACGCAAGGAAACTCGCTGTTCTCCTTAGCCTATCAAGGCATCGATGTCGCTTGCAACGCAATATCCGGCGTATTGATTATTGTGCTGGGCGCAGTATCCCTTTACTTATGGAATTCGATCGGATTTTTCATCGGAGCGCTGTTATTCTCGCAACTGAAAATCAAAAAGTCTATCAAAACTTCTGATAACAACGTAAATAAAACATCAACGAATAACACCGCAAATTCAAAATCTATGCGAAATGCCCTTAAAAATTATTGGGCGAACATGAAAGAGGGGCTTCGCTACATCCTGGCAACCCCGCTTGCGCGGGTACAGATGGGGATTATCGTCATCAATGCAGCGGGCGGCGCTACCTTTACGGTTATGCCTGCGTTTGCGGACAGCCTCGGCGGGGCGGGTGTATACGGAGTTCTGCTCATGGCCCAGGCTTGCGGAAGTTTGTTGGGCGCGATTCTGGCTCCGTATTTGAAGCTGGAGCGCCTGCCGCTTGGATATCTTTTTGCCGGAGCATTTTGTTTATCTGGCGCTGCTTGGTGTCTCAGCGTATTTACCCCATGGACATGGCTTGTCGTCCTGGTATACGGCTTGGCATGGTTTCCCGGAGGCATTACGAACGTTATCATCAATTCGGTCATTCAGAAAGCGATACCCGAGAAAAGATTGGGCACGGTGTTCGCGGCAGCTAGCGGACTCAGCGGAATTGCCATGCCGCTTGGCAGCCTAATTGGAGGTGCTCTTGGCGTTGTTGCAGCAAGCTCGTCCGTTATCGCAGGATGCGGAATCGCCGTATTCTGCGTAGGGATCTTCTGGATTTTTGACTCGACCACCCGCAGTCTTCCATCACCTGACAATGTGGATGAGAAATGGTTTGCGCCTTATACGAATGCAACACCTGAAAAATCCATTTCTATGAATACAGCCCCTTAGAGATGGCTAACGTCGATTAGCTTCCATGCTTATACAGAGGGCTGAAGAAGATCGCCCGTACTGGAAACTTCTCAAATAACCGAGCCGAGGATGAATCAGCGATCGACGGATTCATCACGGTTCTTTTTTTCACTTAGACGAAGTGTAAACGCCTGACAAGCACCGCAGCGGTGCTTGTCAGGCTAGTCTGCATAATGTGACCAAGTCCCTCATAGACATGTATCAATCAAGTCAAAACAAGTGTTGAAGGGGATGATGACATGCGCCGGATTTCATGGGTGCTGCTCGCGGTAGTATTATGCTTAACAACAATACTGGCGGGATGCGGGAAGAAGAATGCAGACAGCGTTGTGAAGGATCTGGGCAAGGTGGCTGATAAGCTGGAAAGTGCCAAGGGCGCTTACCAGGGAGCGGGCGTTATGACCATACATACCGGTTCGGCGCCGCAGGAGTATCAGGTTGAGGTATGGTACCAGTCTCCATCTTACTATCGGATCAGCTTAACCAATGGGCAAAAGGATATTACGCAAATCGTGCTTCGCAACGATGATGGCGTGTTCGTTCTGACGCCTAGCTTGAACAAGAGCTTCCGCTTCAAGAGCGACTGGCCGGATAATCAGGGACAGGTATATCTGTACCAAACGCTGCTTAGCAGCATTTTGAGCGACAACACCCGTCAGTTTGCTGAGGATAAGGAAAGTTACGTATTTGATGTGGCTGCCAATTACCACAGCCATTCGTTGATTCGTCAGAAGATTTGGCTCGCCAAGGACAACTACACACCGAAACAGGTACAAGTGTCAGACTCCGAAGCGAAAGTGGTTGTTGAGGTGAAATTCAACACCTTTACCTTCGATACGAACCTGACAAAGGATTCGTTTGATACGAACAAGAATCTAAGTGCGATGAACGATGCGAAGGGGACCATGGCGGAAGTGGACGAGAACGGGGTACCGGTGGCTTCCGGTACGGAAGGTAACGGCACTCAGGGAACCGAAGGTTTGACAGAAGCGGCTTCCGGTCGCGATATGGGATCCTTCGGCATCATCTATCCGGAATATGTGCCTGCAGGGGTCACGAACAAAGACACAATGGAAGTTCCAGAGAACAAGGATCATGCGGTTATTCTGAAGTATGACGGTGTGTACCAATATACGATTATGGAATCCAGACCGGTGGATCGTGCGGTCTCCCTCGTACCGGGCGAGGCGGTGTATATCGATTTCACGACGGTAGGTCTGCTCACCGGCGATCAGCAAAGAACGCTGACCTGGAATTCGGAAGGCGTGGAATACCGAATTACGAGCGCCAATCTGCCTGTCGAAGAAATGAAGAAAGTCGCTGCTTCCATGCAGGGAGAATCGGGTAAATAATACGAAGTAGGCGGATACCGAGCATTGAAGGAGGGCAACATTCCGACAATGAGGCCATTCGCCTCTTTTCCAAATAAAGGAACTTCGTCCGTAGACCTATCGCTATTTCTTGCAGATATTCCGATGTTTCACCAAGTTTCGCCACCCCGGGGGGACCACGAGCCTCATAAATAAGCAGTTTGTCTCAATTGACAGTTGCCCCCCGGAACATTACCATTAATCTATTGCAAAGCATAATGCTTTTTTCAAAATGGTAAGAAGGTGACTGGAATTGCAAGCGATATATCGACCTACCCTGGCGGAGATCAACCTAGACCATCTGCGCGCCAACTATAACGCTTTTCGTGAGGCGCTGCCAAGCCACATGAAATTGCTTGCTTGTGTGAAGGCTAACGCCTATGGTCACGGAGCTGTAGAAGTGGCTCGCGAACTTCAGCAACTGGGGGCGGCTTACTTAAGCGTAGCTTTTCTGGATGAAGCGCTCGAGCTTCGGCAAGGAGGCATCTCTTGCCCAATCCTGGTGCTCGGTTATACACCACCGGAGGCTGTAGAGATCGCTTATGAGCATGATGTGACCATAACCCTGTTCAGTGCGGAAGTGCTCCAAGCGATAAAGGCACTGCCGGTCCAGCCGGAGAAGCCACTCAAGGTACACATCAAGATTGACAGCGGAATGGGTCGTTTGGGCCTGCTTCCAGGCGAAGATGCAATTTCTTTTATAGAAGAAGTATTTTCGCTGCCGCAGGTTGTTGTCGAAGGAATGTTTACCCATTTTGCAAGAGCGGATGAAGAGAACAAAGACTATACGTTGGGACAGTACCGCCGTTTTCAGGGCGTAGCGGACGCTCTTCGGGATAAGGACTACCATATCCCCATCATACATACGGGCAACAGTGCTGCTGCGATTGATACACCTGAATTATCCTATGATATGGTTCGTGTCGGCATCGGCTTGTACGGACTGTATCCTTCGGATGAGGTGAATCGAAAGACAGTGAGCCTCCGCCCTGTCATGACGTTAAAGACAAAGCTTGTCTACGTCAAAAATTTACCTCCGCATTCCGGTATCAGCTACGGGACGAAGTATGTAACGGGGGAGGAAGAGCAAATTGGAACCCTTCCCATCGGTTACGCCGATGGCTTCTCTCGTATGCTGAGCGGTAAAGTGGAAGTACTGATACGCGGCCGCCGCGTCCCTGTAGTCGGAACTATCTGTATGGACCAATGTATGGTATCGCTCAAACCTTTCGCCGATGAGGCGGAACAAATTAAAGCTGGTGAAGAGGTTGTACTCATCGGTCAGCAGTCTGGCGAATGCATTACGGCAGATGAGCTGGCGTCCAAGCTGGGGACGATCCACTACGAGGTCGTCTGCATGATTGCCCACCGGGTACCACGTCAGTATATACGTGATGATATACCCGTGAAGACCGTAAACGCACTCTGGAGCAACCTTTAACAAGTCATGTCACCCTAAGTAATTTATTCAGGAAAGAAGGAATAAGTACAGACCTTCCCGAATTAGGAATATGTCGTTTAAGTCTGTACGAAAGTGTCGATTGTAGTTTATAATGATATGCAGCATACTTGATATACCTTCGGCATATATATTCTTTTGTATAATTTTCCTTGAATAATGTAATACTGGTGCACAGGCGAGAAGGTTGTGGGGGTGTAATAGAGGGTGGCCAATATGCAGAACACCAAACGAATCATGATCAGTTTACCGGATCATCTTTTGCAGGAAGTGGACGGGATCGCTCAGCTGGAAAATTCCAACCGCAGTGAGCTTATTAGGCAAGCCATGAAGTTGTACCTGAATGAACGGAAGAAACGTTACATTCGTGAATCCATGCAGCGGGGTTATATGGAAATGGCCAAAATTAACCTGACCATGGCTTCTGAGGCGTTTCACGCGGAGGAAGATGCAGACAACACTCTAGACCGCTTAGTAAGCGGGGTGTAGACAGTGATCGTTAAACGGGGCGACGTATTTTTTGCGGATTTATCACCTGTTGTCGGTTCTGAGCAGGGCGGCGTAAGGCCGGTCCTTGTCATTCAGAATGATATCGGCAACCGGTTTAGTCCGACTGTGATTGTTGCAGCCATTACGGCACAGATTCAAAAAGCCAAGCTGCCGACTCACGTCGAAATCGACGCGGCGTCGCATGGATTTGACCGGGATTCCGTCATTTTGCTAGAGCAGATCCGGACGATTGATAAGCAGCGGCTAACGGACAAAATCACCCATCTTGATGATGAAATGATGAGTAAGGTGGATGATTCCCTGCAAATAAGTCTGGGCTTGATTGATTTTTGATTCCATTCAAGCACTAACGTTTTCCACATAGAATGTTATGACTAAAAACCCTCAAGGAGTAATTCCTTGAGGGTTTTTATATGGATGGTATGTTTGAAGGCTCGGCAATTGCTGCATGGGACTGGAGATTGGTGGATTACATGTTTGTAGGTATGAGGATGTAGGCCGTAGTGACCGCCGCTGCGATAAACAAAAGGCAGACAACGGACCAGGCAATCGCATGTTTGTCATTCATTTAAGGTGACCCCCCTGATTTTAATGAGGTGTGGATATCCGGCAGCGGCATGTTCGTACAATAAGAATATAAATTAAATCTTAAAATTAGATGAAATTGACATTAAAAGCAGCTTAAAGCCTTACGAAGTGAGTGATGTAGTGGAAATGAGCGCTTAAGTTTGGGATAATAGCAAATATAGTTTCATTGAAGAAAGAGGGATATCATTGTCTGAATTAGAAGCTGTTGTGGAAGTAAATGAGGAACAGATTCGCAAGGAAGAATCGAAACGGATCGTGAAGCAGATCGCGAAGGAGCTTCAATTATCCGAAAAACAGGTGCGCACGACCGTTGAACTTCTGGATGAGGGCAATACCATACCGTTTATTGCGCGTTACCGTAAGGAAATGACAGGCGAACTGGATGAGAACCAATTACGTGATATTGAAGAGCGGACAGGTTATTTGCGCAATTTGGAGGTCCGTAAGCGGGAAGTCATTCGCATCATAGAGGAGCAAGGCAAGCTAACAGAAGATCTGAAGGCGTCGATTACGGCCGCCGTTAAGCTGCAGGAGGTAGAAGATCTTTACCGTCCGTATAAGCAGAAACGTAAAACCCGGGCCAGCGTCGCCAAGGAAAAAGGACTTGAGCCGCTGTCGGAGTGGATATGGTCGCAGCCGAAGCAGGCTGATGTGATGGTTGAGGCAGCCAAGTATGTTGATGAGGAGAAGGGTGTGGCTTCGGCAGAAGAGGCTGTGCAAGGCGCGATGGATATATTGGCCGAAAACATTGCCGATGACGCAACCGTTCGTTCCTGGGTACGCAGATACAGCCTGGACCACGGCATATTGACCTCAGAGGCGAAGGATACCGAAGTGGAATCCGTATACGAGAACTATTACAATTATCGGGAATTGGCAAAGAAAATGCCGCCGCACCGGATTTTGGCCATTAACCGGGGAGAGCGCGAGAATATTCTGAAGGTGGGGCTTGATGTTCCTTCCGATTCCATTCACGCGTATATCGGCAAGCAGGTGCTTAAAGGTCCATCTGCCGTCTCGGATATTCTTACGGCGGTGATCGAGGATTCATACAAGCGTCTTATTGCCCCATCGATTGAACGGGAAGTGCGGGGTGAGCTGACGGAAAAAGGGGAGAACCAGGCAATCTCCATCTTTGCGGGGAACCTGCGCAGCCTGCTGCTGCAGCCGCCGGTGAAAGGTCGCTGTGTGCTGGGCGTGGACCCGGCTTACCGTACCGGTTGTAAGCTTGCGGTGGTCGATGATACAGGCAAGCTGCTAGAGGTAGCTGTAACCTATCCGACGCCGCCGGTCAACAAGAAGCAGGAGGCGGCCGCGAAGATTAAAGAGCTGATTGCAAAATACGGCATCAAGCTAATTGTCATTGGAAACGGTACGGCATCCCGTGAAACGGAGCAATTCGTAGCCGAAGAAGTCATTGCGGAACTTGCTGACCCTGAGCTGGCTTACCTCATCGTCAATGAAGCGGGAGCAAGCGTGTACTCGGCCTCGAAGCTGGCTCAAGAAGAGTTCCCTGATCTGGATGTTGCCGAGCGCAGCGCGGCCTCGATCGCACGCCGTGTGCAGGATCCGCTGGCCGAGCTGGTCAAGATCGATCCGAAATCGATCGGTGTGGGCCAATATCAGCATGACGTCACCCAGAAGCATCTGGAGGAGAGCCTGAAAGCCGTCGTAGAGTCTGCGGTTAACCATGTCGGGGTGGATGTGAATACGGCTTCGCCGTCACTACTCTCCTATGTGGCTGGCATCAATGCCACCATTGCCAAAAATATCGTGAAATACCGGGAAGAGAACGGGAAGTTTGTCAGCCGGAAGCAGCTGCAGAAGGTTCCGCGTCTCGGTGCCAAGACCTATGAACAGTGCGTGGGCTTTATGCGGATATCGGAAGGCGAGAACATACTGGATCGCACCCCGATTCACCCGGAATCCTATGCGGTGGTTGACCGTTTGTTCCAGGAGCTTCAGGTAAGTCTGGACAAGCTCGGCAGCAAGGAGCTCGCTGAACTGCTAGATGCCCAGCAGCCGGAGAACCTTGCCGTGAAGCTGGAGGTTGGTGTACCGACCCTGCGCGATATTCTGGACAGCTTGCAGCGTCCGGGACGCGATCCGCGGGAGGAGCTGCCGCTGCCGATTTTCCGCCAGGACGTGCTGAAGATCGAGGATCTTATGCCGGGAATGGAGCTGCAGGGAACGGTACGCAATGTCATCGATTTTGGCGCCTTTGTGGATATCGGCATCAAGAGCGACGGCCTGGTGCATATTTCCCAGCTGAGCGATGGATTTGTCAAACACCCGATGGATGTTGTCTCTGTGGGGGATAACGTTACCGTGTGGGTGCTGAATGTAGATTTGAAAAAAGGCCGCGTCGGATTGACGATGCGCAAGCCGAAAGATCAGTGATAGGAATTGCAGCGTAATAGAAGAGCCGTATCTCCTTTGGGGAGAAACGGCTCTTTTTTGCATAACTGCCCTGTACTAATAGCTAATGGGGATATGTCCTGGCGATGGGTTTAGCGATGGTTCAGCTTTAGCAGCAGGACGTTTTTATCGTAACTATCGAGACACCAGTGATATTTTGTTAGAATTTTGGGTTCGACTGTGGGAGCAGATACATCGAATTCATGAAAACCAAACTTCTTATAGAAATGCTGCAGCTCTTCAAACGGAATGCAGTATACCGTATCTAGGCCCAATCTTTTTGATTCCTCTACAAGAAACGTGACGATTTCGTGTGCCAGGGACTGTCCTCTAAACTTGTCCAGAATATAAATACCGCCGAGCTCCGCCTCGTGGTCATTAAGTTTAACCAATCGGCCGATCCCTGCGTAGTCGTCTTGCGACATGACGATGGCAATAATTTCATTGTCCAGTGAACTTGGCTGAAAGCCGATTTGTTCGTATTGTTGATTGACCCAAGGCAATTCTGCTTGAGTTACCCTTTTAATGCTCATGACTACTCACCTCAGTTAGTTCGAAATGTATATTGCGTTAGACTGTGCCCAGCATAAACACCCGGCTTAACTCTCGCTGCCCGAAGATTGCTGCTTTTTCTTAGCCCGAAACCGTCTGACCTTCATCAGATTGCCGCACATTTTATCATCGCAATATCGTTTGGAACGGTTTCGCGTGTCGTCGTAATATACCCAGAGGCAATCGGGATTCGTACAGATGCGAAACCGGGATAACTCGCCTTGCTCGATGGCTTGCGCAAAGGAGCCGGCAATCTCGGCAGCCGCGTCTTGCAGGCCAGGTTTTTGCAGGATATAAGCCAGTACAAATTTTTGATCCTCATCTATCTTGAGCTGGCGAATAACGGGTCCGGCAGCCATCCAGCGGTTTAATTCCTCTATCTCCATGGGGGAAGGAGACTCTCCCGCGGCGATGTGTTGAACACACGTCAATAGGAAGGAACGAAGCTGCCTCAGCAGCCCCAGTTCATCCGGGGTCAGCGGAACGGAGATTGGGAGATTGTACTCGTTTATAAAATCGGTGAGCCAATCCTCACGGGCAAGCCGATCCTCGGATCGGCCGCTGCCTCTCCAGTCATGCCATTCGCTGTTTATAAAATCATCCCATAACATGAAGCTCATCCTTTCTCGTCTCATTATTGTAACAAGTTAATATTCATGTTGCTAGTTACTTGTAATGGGGTCTGAAGTGTGTTAATTTTTATGTAACGTCCTATTTTATTTATGATGGTTACAATTATGAGACGGAGGCGATGGTTATGAACATGAAGGAATTGCTGCTCCAAAACTGGGATTATGCGATGGGGCAAGAGGATTGGTATCCGCCGATTCTTCCTGCCTTGAAGGATGTTACGGTTGAGCAGGCTTTGTGGAAACCGGAAGGGCAGGCGGCGAATTCCATATGGGAGAACGTGCAGCATTTGCTGTATTACAAACAGCGTCTGCTCGGAAGATTGGAAGGGACACCGCTCCATAATGAAGGGATTGGTAACGACGAGACGTTTCTCATTCACGAAACAAGTGAGGACGCATGGAATACGGCTCGGGAGCAGCTTCAGGAAGTTCATGCTGCGTTAAGACAGAAGATTGAGGAGATGCCGGAGGTGGAGGTCATCGAATCGCCGCAGCGAATACTTAGTTTAATCATGCATGATGCATATCATACGGGGCAAATTGTTTTTCTCCGGAAGCTGCAGGGGTCCTGGCCAGCTAAACGCAGCGATCTATAAGTGCAAAATCCCACCATTCAGCCATCATAATACAATGCAAAAATAAGCCGGACAGGATGTCCGGCTTATTGTCATACCTATGGATCGGTTGCAGTGCCCTAACGGGCATTCGAATTTTCTTCGCCCGGGGAATTCCGGTAAAAGTACCAGCATTCGTTCAGCAGCTTGATCTGACGTCTGTCCTTTTTGCGAAAAGCGCGTGTCAATTGATTGCAGAGCCATTGCGGCAAGGGTATCTCCTCCTCTTGCTAATTCCATCTGTATGGATAGCATATGGGGAAAAAGCCCAAAGCGTGCAGGTCTACCTCGATTATAACGCTTCTTCCTCGTACCATTGCTCAAGCTGCGCTTGGAGAGCCCGAATTTCGGTAAGCAGCGAGATGAGTGGATATTCCGTTTCCTTAAGGGAAGCAAAAGCTTGCTCAAGCTCATTTATGTATTCCAGACCACCTTGAATGCTCAGCGATTCCTGCAGCAAATCCAGATTGTCGCATTCGGCTACAGCAAGTGGCAGCTGAGGTTTGCCTGCGGCGGTGAGTTTATCGATTTCCTTATTGAGGCGTAAATTTAAAGCACTGAGCTGGTAAGCATAGTCACTGGGCATTTCGACAAATAACAGCTCGTCCTGTCCTTTTAAAATAACGTAGCGCATGTTTGGCATGATTGCAGGTTCTCCCTCCATACTTTCTACTTGACAGTGTAGCCCAGAGAGAAGTTAAAATTCAAGTAGCATTTATAAGGCAAAAGGAAGGAAAGACATGGTGACGATAAACGAGATGAGCAATGAAGAACTGCAGGCATGGGTTGAGAAAGTCTCACTGGAGAGCTTCCGGGTTCCGTTCAGGCACAAGGCGACGTTTAACCGGCGATTGTCCTCAACAGGCGGCCGCTATTTCATGAAAAGCCATCATATCGAGATCAATCCGCATCAGTTGGCTACGCACGGCAGGGAAGAGGTGGAGAAGATCATCAAGCATGAGCTGTGCCATTATCATCTGCATATTGCGGGCAGGGGTTATCGGCATCGGGACGCTGATTTCAAAAACCTGCTGCAAGCCGTTGGAGGGAGCCGTTTCTGCAAGTCCTTGCCGAAGGGCAAGGCTGCGGGCCGTCGGGAGCCGGAACCTTATCGATATAAACTTCGCTGCAGTGCCTGCGGGACGGAATACCTCCGTAAACGGAAGATGAATCCGGCTCGTTATCGGTGTGGAAAGTGCGCCGGACGCCTTACGCTTCTGAAACTTGACTCCCCTATGAAGTCATGATAAATTATTAATATCCAACTTAATGTTCCCTGATAGCTCAGTTGGTAGAGCACTCGACTGTTAATCGAGTTGTCACAGGTTCGAGTCCTGTTCGGGGAGCCATATGGAGAGATACCCAAGTGGCTATAAGGGGACCCTCTGCTAAGGGGTTAGACTGCGTAAGCGGTGCGAGGGTTCGAATCCCTCTCTCTCCGTTGAGCGTTACATCGAAGAAAGCTCCCATCACCAAGTGATCGGGAGCTTTTTTTGCATAGGGATGAGAATCCTTGATAGGGTTCGTCGGAGCATAAGCAGCGTTAGGCATTCTTCGCAGTCTCGACCAAAGAGAGAGTATCCTTCTCTCTTTGGCCTAGCGTAAATGGGGGCAGAGAACAATGAAACAGATAATTGCCATGGGTGGCGGCGGTTTCTCGATGGAACCGGATAATCTGCTGCTTGATCGCTATATTTTGGCACAAGTACCGAAAGAAATGCCTAAGGTGTGTTTTGTTCCGACAGCAAGCGGGGATGCGGATGGTTATATTGAACGTTTCTATCATGCTTTCCGGACACTGCCGTGTACTCCCATTCATCTGTCGCTGTTCCAGCCGAACTTTGCCGATCTTCGGTCTTTTGTACTCGAGAAGGATATCATCTATGTTGGCGGGGGCAATACCCGCAATATGCTGGTCTTGTGGAAGGAATGGGGCCTGGATCAGATACTCCAGGAGGCGTATGAACAGGGTGTCATCTTAACTGGGCTAAGCGCTGGTTCCATTTGCTGGTTTGAGCAAGGGGTGACGGACCCGTTGAACGCGCCTTTGTACAAGCTTGAGGGTTTGGGTATATTACAAGGCAGTCATTGCCCGCATTATGATGGTGAGAGCAAAAGAAGACCTGCCTATCATAAACTTGTGCTTCAAGGTGAAGCACAAGCAGGATATGCAGCTGATGATGGGGTTGCTTTGCATTTTATGGACGGACGGCTGCATAGGATCGTAAGCTCAAGGAAAAATGCACATGCATATCATGTGGGACTCGAAGGAAATCGCGTTCAAGAAGAGAAGTTAACGCCGGATTTTTTAGGCTGATTTATAAGCCGAAAAAGCTCTGAAATTAAATATTAAAATTTACGAAAAAAAAGCTTGCCAGCATTTTTGAAATTATGCTATACTCAATCTTGTCGTCAAGGCGACGTGGTTAAAGTGGCCCGTTGGTCAAGGGGTTAAGACACCTCCCTTTCACGGAGGTAACAGGGGTTCGAATCCCCTACGGGTCACCACTTTCTATATAACCTCGGGATGAGAACCCCGTCGGTTCGTCGGGTCACCACTTTCTTATATGGCAGCCGCACGATTGTCATCGAGAGCCATTAGCTCAGTTGGTAGAGCACCTGACTTTTAATCAGGGTGTCGAAGGTTCGAGCCCTTCATGGCTCACCATTTTTATGAAGTAACGAAATGATGTATCCCTTATATTATGCGGTAGTGGTGGAATGGCAGACACGCTATCTTGAGGGGGTAGTGGGTGTATACCCGTGGAGGTTCGAGTCCTCTCTACCGCATACGAACATTAAGAAAAAGGCTCCGCACTTTGTGCGGGGCTTTTTTTTGCGTTTAAGATATCAGAAAGTATAAACCTCGGAGCATGGCCTACCTAATATCGCAAGAAAAACAACATCTAAACGCGGTCTGTCTTCTCTAGAATGTACGTCGATAGACGTTTTTCTTATATCAAGGTTTACATAGGATTCATCACGGATTTCATCGATTTTCAGTGCGCGTTTATGCAAAACGGGTGTTTCATCTCTGGTCAGAAGTTTAATATCATAACGTGGACGAGCAACAACTTCAAATTACCTATAAGGAGTGATTCAGAATGGCTAATAACAACAATGGAAAGATGAGCCGTGAAGAAGCAGGACGTTTAGGTGGAGAAGCAACTGCGAACAAACATGACAAAGAATTCTACCAAGAAATCGGACGGAAGGGCGGCGAAGCAACTTCCCGTTCCCATGACAAAGACTTTTATCAGGATATCGGTAAAAAAGGCGGAGAATCCACGTCAAACTCTCATGATAAGGAATTTTATCAGGAAATCGGCCAGAAGGGCGGGGAAGCGACTTCCGACTCTCATGGCAGAGAATTCTATGAGGACATCGGACGCAAAGGCGGCGAGGCTACCTCGGATTCCCATGGACGTGAGTTCTATCAAGAGATTGGGCAGCAGGGCGGCGAAGCCAGAAGCGGCAGCGACAGCAACGGGGACGGCAAGATGAGCCGTGAAGAAGCGGGCCGCAAAGGCGGCGAGGCGAGAGCTAGGCAGCGCCAGCGGGGGAACTAATGACAATCCGGTGGATTTGAGATAAAGTTTCCCTCCCTTGAAGGGGACTGAATTGCTCACATGAGAAAGATCCGCCTCATCCACACCATTTGAAAAGCAGCAGCTACGACTCCCTGACAGGGAGCGCGTGGCTGCTTTCTTTTTGCCTTACATCGTCATGCGATAAGGTGGAGAAGAGAAGATCGTGCTGGACTTTTGGGACAGTGTGTGATAATTATATGATAATGATAACCATTCTCATTTAAGGTTGGGGTCTGTACATATGGTAAACCTATCGACGAATAGCAGTAGCAAAAAAGATTCACGTGAATACAGCGGGCTCATGGCCCGTTTATGGAATATGGATATTGTTCATGGACAAGAACTCTCCTTGGAACAGCAGTTAGCAGTGCAGCCAGCCCTGATCATCCCGCTGAGCGGAGAAACCTGTTTACAACAGGCAGAGCAAATCACCCGTATGAATAAGGGATGTGTTTATTTTTGTGCAGCAGGGTCTACTTTCGGAATTACGGGTACCGATCACAAGAGTTCCGAGGAACACGAGCAGGCTTCGGTTGCAATCCTTCATTTTAGTTTCATGGAAGGTGTCTCAGGCTGCGGTCGATTGCATGAGGTGGACGGCGCCACTCTCATACCCTATGACGGCATCTTTGTCATCAGCTCTCCGGACCGCTTGAATCTCGTCTGCAGGTCGATGTATAAGGATTTTCACAGCAAGGAGCCTATGAAGCAGTGGAGGGTTCAGCTGGATTTTCAAGAGCTGCTGTATACGATGATTGCCGAATGCAGCCCATACTCCAAGAATGATAAGCGGCAAGCGCTGGAGCGGGTGAAGGAGTATATCGAGGAGCATTATGATGAAGATTTAACGATTGAACAATTGGCGAACCTCTCCGAGCTGAGTCCTAAATATTTTGTAGAAGTATATAAGAAGACGTATGGGTACAGCGCAATGGATTATTTGGCCCATGTCCGTTTGAACAAGGCGAAGCAGCTGATGCTGGGCTCGGATTCTTTGCTGCGTGAAGTGGCGCATATGGTGGGGTATAAGGATGAATTTTATTTTAGCCGCAAGTTCAAGAAGGCATTCGGGATCTCCCCCTCGGTGTATATGAAGACAAGGAAAAATAAACTGGCGATGTACGGCTCCACAGCCCTCCTGGGTTACACCATGCCGCTGGATTTCACGCCGTATGCGGCTCCCCTCCATCCGAAGTGGTCACAGCATTACTATAACCTTCTTGGGCCGGATATCCCGGTCCATCTGGATGCATACCGCCAGAATCATAACAGATATGCCAATCTGGATAAGCTGGCCTCGGCACGTCCGGAGCTCATCGTCTGCGCACAGGGGGTGGAGGATTGGGAGAAGGAACAGCTTCGGCTGATTGCCCCCCTCTACGAAATGCCGGCAGAGCAGGAAGGGTGGCAGTTTAATCTGCTAGGTCTCGCTAAATTGCTGAACAAGCTGCCTGAAGCAGAGCGATGGATTGAAACGTTTCATCATAAAATATCGACTTACCGTGAGAAGCTCCCCACTGAAATGATGGGTGCACGCACGCTTTTGACTGCACGCCTGCATCAGGATGAACTGATGACTTACAGCCATCCGGGCATGAAGGAACTATTATTTGATTATTTCAATTTTCAGCCGGCGATGCCTATGGATTGGGAGGATGAAGGATGTTTAACGATTAAGCAGATCAAGGAGAGCCGCGCAGACCACATTCTGCTCTTGATCCGTCAGGATTCCGAAACGTTGGCGAATTGGAGAAAACTGCAGGCAACGCCGGAGTGGATGACCATTCCCGCGGTGCGAGAAGGAACGTTCCATCCATTATCCTCTTACCCTTGGCGCGAATACTCTCCCATTGCGATGGAGCAGATGGCGGAAGAGGCCTTCCGGTTGTTTTCCGGAAATTGTCCATGAGGAATCCGGTTATTTGTCCATGGAACTAAGAGAGCAAATCCTATACTATGATCAATAATGATAATCATTATCAATTATTCGAGTGATCATAGATCATGGAAGGGGTATTTGGAGAGAAATGAAACGAATGAAATGGGTTTTGGGGTTATTGCTGGCATTTGCGTTGGTACTGTCCGCTTGCGGTGGAGGTAACGAGGCTAAAGATACAGACGGAGCAAGCACGAATAATGCAGCAGAAAGCACGAATACAGCCGGGGAGGATAACGCTGCGAAAGAAGAAGCGACCCCCGCATCGTCCGATACTAAAGTTGTGAAATACCTCGATCAGGAATATACGCTTCCGGCGAAAACGGAGCGCATCGTCATCACGGGTGCGGTCGAAGCCATGGAGGATGCCATTGTGTTGGAAGTGAACCCGGTTGGAGCGATCACCTTCTCGGGTAAATTCCCGCCGATGTTTGAGTCGATCACGAAGGACGCCCAGTCGATTGGTGAGAAAATGGAGCCGAATTTCGAAACGATCCTGTCTTTGAAGCCGGATGTGATTTTGGCATCGTCCAAAGCCAAGCCTGAAGTCATTGAACAGTTGAACAAAATTGCTCCCACGATTCCGTACTCCCATATCTCGACCAACTGGGAGAGCAACCTGAAATTGCTCGGCGAGTTAAGCGGCAAACAGGAACAAGCGGAACAGGAAATCGCGAAATATAAAGAGGACTTGGAAAAAGTCAAAGCGACGATTGGAGATAGCCTGAAGGACAAGAAAGTTCTGGCGCTTCGGATTCGTGCAGGTGAGATGTACATCTATCCGGCAGGGGTGTTCTTTAACCCGGTATTGTATGAGGATTTGGGGATTGAAGTACCGGCTGAAGTAGCCGCAGCCAAAGCACAGGAACTGATCTCGAAAGAGAAGATTGCAGAGATGAATCCGGATTACGTATTTGTCCAATTCTCGCCAGATGAGAATAAAGATACGCCGAATGCTTTGGAAGAACTGCAGAATGATCCAATCATGAAGAACTTGAATGCATTCAAGAACGGCACCGCTTTTGTCAACGTGGTGGATCCACTCGCTCAAGGCGGAACTGCGTACAGCAAAATCGAGTTTCTGAAAGCTGCGGTCGAAAGCCTGACAAAGTAACATCAAACATTTCAGTATAAACCTATAAGGCGTGTTGTTCATGGGGTTCAAAAAATCACTGCCGGCTGTCATCCTTGTGATGGCCCCGGCAGTCTGTTTATTGCTCATAGCGGCCTCCATCCTGTATGGAGCCAAGAATATTACGATGGATACCGTTTGGGATTCCATCTTTGCTTTTGATTCGGAGAACATCGATCACCAGATCATTGTGAGTTCTCGATTGCCAAGAGTCGTTGGCGCAATGCTCATCGGCGCTTTTTTCGCGGTATCAGGTGCGTTAATGCAAGGAATGACAAGGAACTATTTGGCGTCCCCATCCATCATGGGGGTATCCGACGGTTCGGTGTTCGCGGTGACACTGTTCATGGTATTTATCCCGAACGCCAGCTCCAATATGTACATTGTCAGTTCGTTGATCGGCTCCGCCATCGGAGCAGCCGTCGTGTTCGGCTTGGCATGGCTTATTCCTGGCGGACTCAGTCCGGTTCGACTGGCTATACTCGGAACCGTAATCGGGACGTTTCTTAACGGTACCGCAGAGGCATTGGCGGCCTATTTTCAAATATCACAAAATATCAGCTTCTGGTACAATGCCAGATTGCACGCAATGGACCCGGAACTAATCAAACTGAGCATTCCGTTTGCTATCGTTGGTTTATGCCTTGCCGTCGTTTTGTCCAAATCGATCACGCTGCTGTCGCTCGGGGACGAGACGGCCAAGGGGCTCGGTGTGAATACATGGCTGATCAAAGCCCTTGCGATGCTGGCTGTTGTTATTCTGACCGGCGTATCTGTTGCGCTGGCGGGTAAGGTTGCTTTTGTAGGTTTAATTATTCCTCATATTGCTCGTTTCCTGTCCGGCTCGGATTATCGATGGATCGTACCGGTGTCGGGCGTGCTTGGTGGCATGTTTCTGGCATTATGCGATATTCTCGCACGGTTTGTGAATGATCCGTTTGAGACGCCAGTGGGTGTTATTACTTCGTTGATCGGCGTTCCTTTCTTCCTTTATTTGATCAAGACGAGGGGAGGGGCTCAGCGTGCGTAACACCTACTATCGATTCCCGATTGTTCTTACTGGAGGAATCTTGGTTGTATTGACTGCCGTATATTTGAGTCTGACTAACGGAACGTTTGATATGTCCATAAAGGAAGTATTTCAGACACTGCTGCGGCTGAGTCCCAATTCCGATTTTGATCTCGTCGTGTTTGAATTCAGGTTGCCGCGTATTGTGCTTGGCGCTCTCGTCGGGTTTGCGCTGGGTATGGCCGGTGCCGTTATCCAGGGGGTTACCCGCAACGGACTCGCGGATCCGGGCATTCTCGGCATCAATGCAGGTGCAGGCATGGCGGTTGTGTTGTTTATGTTCTTGCTGCAAGGACAGATCACGATGACCGGCTGGCTCGGGGTTATGATGATGCCGATGTTCGGTATCGCTGGCGGCTTGGCGGCGACTACGGCCATATTTATGTTCGCGAGAGAAAACGGAAAGCTGGATCCGCAGCGGCTAATTCTTGTGGGAATAGCGATTGCCTCCGGCTTCGGGGCTATTACGATGTTCCTCTCGTTGAAAATGAATCCATCGGATTACGAGATGGCCGTAGCTTGGCTGGCCGGCAGCCTTCACAGCGCCAACTGGAAGTTCGTGGTCACGATGCTTCCTTGGCTCATTATGCTGCCGCCTATCATTTGGCTCCGCTCTCAAGTGCTCGACTTGTTCCAGCTGAGCGAGGAAAGCGTGAAGAGTGTCGGGGTATCCGTCGAGCGTGAGAAAAAGGTATTGCTTCTATGCAGCATCGGTTTGGTCAGTGCGAGCGTTGCCGTATCCGGCAGCATTGGGTTTGTCGGTCTGATCGCTCCGCATCTGGCGAGGCAGCTGGTTGGGCTGCGGCACAGGCATATCCTCCCGATCAGCGGTATAGCAGGTATGGCGATTGTGGTCATAGGCGATTTCATCGGCAGAACGATATTCGCTCCGGCCGAGCTGGCTGCAGGCATTGTGGTGTCCGTCATCGGGGTTCCGTATTTTGTCTATCTATTAATTCGCATGAGAAAATAAAAGCAGCTTTCGGGAGGATCACATGAATCGTTATCAACAGCTGGTGGTTGAGGACAGGGAACTCACACTGTATTTACCTCCTTCTTATCATGAGTCGGATCGTTCCTATCCTGTTGCCTATGTACAGGATCAAGGAGATATGTTTACGGACTGCCTCAACTATCTGCATCATCTGTTTGCAGCAAGCCAACTGGTCGAGGTCATCCTGGTTGGCATATCGTCTACGAACCGGAATCGTGAGTATACGCCTTGGCCGGCTGAGCCGCTGTTGAAGGGCAATCCTCCTTTCGGCGGGGAGGGCAGAGCTTATGTCGATGAGGTTGCGGATGTCATCAAGGCGTACATAGACAGACAGTACCGTACACTCGCAGCACCCGAGCATACCGCTATCATTGGCGGTTCCTTTGGCGGTTTGATCTCGATGTTCGCGGGATATTGGCGTGCCGAGACCTTTGGACGGATCGGGATGCTGTCGGCTTCGTTATGGTATGACGGGGTTATGGATTACATCAGACAGGAGGGAGAATTGCCTGCCGGACTGAGGGTGTATATGTCTGTTGGACAGTTGGAAGGTGCGTACAAGGAAAATGCGCAGAAACATATGTTTTCGAATAACGTCGAGGCCCATCGGTTCTGGATCGAACAAGGGGTGAACCCCGAGCGGATCCAGCTGGCGGTAGATCCTGATGGAACCCATGATCCCATTTTTATGGCCAGAAGATTTCCGGATGCGCTGCGGTGGTTGTTCGTCAAGGAAGAAGATGACCAAGAATCCGAGATGGCGCGTTCTCAGCATGAAGGTAAGGATCATCACGAAAAACACGAAAAGGATGAAGAGCGCGATAACCGCGATGACCATAACAATAACCTCGAAAAGGATTCTTTGTTTTGCATACCGGGAACGGTGACATGGTCCATGCAATCCAACGTCACAGGCCGTGAATACCGTATTTTTATTGCCGAACCGATGGGACCGCCACCCGAAGGAGGTTATCCTGTGTTATATTCGCTGGATGCCAATGCGACCTTTGGATCGCTTGCGGAGGCAATCCGAGTGCAATCCCGGACGCCCCGTGGCATTCCCTCGGTGCTTATTGTTGGGATCGGCTTTGACAGCGACAGTCCCATTGTGAGCAGCGAGCGTTTTTATAACTTTACTGAATATGCTGAAGACCATGAACTGCCGGTCCGTCCTAACGGATTGGATTGGCCGAAAACAGGCGGCGTTGAAGCATTCCTTACGTTTATCGAGTTTCAGCTGAAGCCGGCCGTAGAGCGTCAATACGCGGTGAACCGTTCGAAGCAGGCGTTGTTCGGGCACTCGCTCGGTGGTTTTTTCACCTTGTATACATTATTCACCAGACCGGAAGCCTTTTCGCGGTATATTGCGGCCTGTCCCTCGGTGTGGTGGAAGAACTACGTATTGTACAAGCGATGGGAAGAGGGAAAAATCCGTTTACAGCAGAGTGGACAGCGCAAAGAGCTGCGTCTGTACGTGGGAGCCGAGGAGAAGCCGTCCATGGTGCAAGACGCCAGGGAACTCTATGCATTCCTCAAAGGACATAATGAGGTGCTGGAGACTACGTTTCATGAAATTGAGGGAGAAGGCCACGTCTCGGTGCTGCCAGCTCTGATAAGCCCTCTGCTTCGTTTTGTAAACGCGTAATATGAGAATGATGCCTTAAGCATAAATAAGCAGCTTCATATCCTAAAGCCGGATAATGAAGCTGCTTATTCAGTGTTGTTGCATGTAGGCAGAGAGTTAATCCAGTAATTCCGGATCATCAAGGATGGAAGAGTACTTCGGGTATAATCTGCGAATGCAACCCGGACAGATATCGTGGGTGAATTCAATAGGGAGGCGGCTCTCCAAATAGCTCTCCACAGGTTCCCACTCTTGCCCGTGGTGAACGTATTTGCATACGGCGCAGATCGGAATATGCCCGGGAAGGGGAAAGCTGTGAGCCAGCGCTTGTTCCAGCAGCAGTTCCTTGCGTTTGAACTTCGTAATATCCGTAAATAATATCATAGCTCCGTGAATACGGCTGTCCTTGTTGATAAGCAGCGGCAGTACCTCACATAAAACCCAAATCTCTTGGCCGTTCCATTGCACCGCATATTCAAAGGAATAATCAGACAGCTTACCCAACATAACATCTCTTACGGAGGGCACATCCAACTCATGGAAAAAATGATCAAATGAAGCCAAACTCAAGGGCCGGGAAGCGATATTAAAAAAAGATGCCCCCTCCCACCCAAACTCAGCGGAAACACCATATCTTTCGGCCATGGTAATGAGTGGATCGTTAATTTTGTCTATGATGCCATCCGGGGTAAGGATCATCAGTCCTTTATTCAAGGAATGAACCGCATTATTCCAGGATGTGATCATGGTATCGTAGGGCAAATGACTCGCTCCTCATACTAAATAGACTCATGACTAAAAGATACAACGTTCCATGAGTACTATGGTATAATTTAGGCAATATATGTTGATTATACACTTAATTAAGTGGTTTTGCAAGAGAAAAATACGTACATAAGTAATTTTCTTTCAAAGAGAATTAGGAAGGCGGTTGTTTGATGCAGTCTATTTACCAACGAATCGAACATCTCATAGAAAGCCGAGGCATGACCAAGAAGGCGTTTTGTGAAACCCTCGGGATCAGCACAGGGAATTTTGGTGATTGGAAGAGGGGGAAAACAACGCCGAGCACGAATAAATTAATTGAGATAGCAGCATTCTTTTCCGTAAGCTTGGATTGGTTGATTATTGGCAAGGGCAACCCTACCCGAGTCAGGGAAGCGCGTGGAGAGTATGGAGTGGACTCGGAATCTTCCGATCTTCCCTTAATGTCCGGATTGGCAGAGAATGAGAAGGAGTTTATCCGTGAATATATTGAGTTTTCAGCCTACCGGAAGGAAAAGCGAAACGACTAGAACTAGCTGCTCTTGCGCCTAAGCCAATGACCCATAATTTGGTTCTTTACTTTTGTATGATGGAACAGTATAATAGGGAATGTTCGCTACAGAACATCCCTTATAACATGCGGTAGTGGTGGAATGGCAGACACGCTATCTTGAGGGGGTAGTGGGTGTATACCCGTGGAGGTTCGAGTCCTCTCTACCGCATACTTTATGAAGAAGCTGTTTATCAAGAGGAACTCTTCCTTTGATAAACAGCTTTTTTGTTTGCCTTTCCCGAGCTGGGAATATGCTGTTTCTTTTGCGAGTTGCCCTATTTATCGTTTCAATTTGTGCTGCAAGTTTAAAGAATACATGTAGAGACCATAATAGGGCATGAAGGAGATGAACGAGCATGAAACCATTATACACAGCAGATGTAAAAGTCATTGGAGGGCGTGAAGGCTCTGTTGAATCTACGGATGGGGTTCTTAATCACAAATTAAGCATGCCGAAGGAGCTTGGAGGACCGGGCGGTAACGGAACCAATCCGGAGCAGCTGTTTGCGGCCGGCTATGGCGCCTGTTACGAAAGCGCTCTGGCTAATATCGCCCGTAAAGAGGGCGTCGAGCTCAAGGACGTTGTGATACACTCCCAGGTTATGATCGGAAAGGACGAAGGCGCTGACGGCTTTAAGCTTGCAGTGAAGCTAAAGATCGAAATGCCGGGTATCGAACGAAGCCAGGCGGAGGATCTCGCGAAGAAAGCGCACGCGTTTTGTCCGTATTCCAAAGCAACCCGGGGCAACATCGACGTGGAGTTAAGCGTAAGCTGACCATAAAGGAAGGAATTCGGGTGGCTCTCTGACAATGGAGGGTCATCTTTTTTTGTCGACTTATGAAGCTGAATATGAAACTTTTTACATGATACGCCGTATTTCAGTTAAAGCTATGAAATGGAAAGGGGCGCTTAAGATGCGTATTGAACAAATGATAGAGGAACGGTTTGTATGCAGCAAATGTGGAGGAAATTACTGCCAGACGAAAGAGGTCTCGATGTCTGGGGCCGGGCTGAGTAAGATGTTTGATATTCAGCACAATCATTTCCTATTTGTTTCCTGCACGAACTGCGGATATGTGGAAGTGTTCAACCCGGATATATTAGAAGGTAAAAAGAGGGGGCAGCTTGGCTCGATCCTGGATGTGTTCTTCGGTTGACATCACCCCTAAAATTCTTTAATATGACTAAGTACCAGAAAGTACAAACCAGTCATAGGGAATTTAAATAAAATAAACGGGTGATGAACATGCCATACAGACCGCAGATTGCAAATGTGACCACAGCTGGAAGCAATGAAAAAGAAGGGCTTTACGAATTCATTATCCACACGGCTGACGGAACGGATATTCGCGTATTCTATAACCGCTTCCCGGAATGGAAACTGACTGCGCTTAGCCGACTTGGGAAAGTACCTTGCCCGGTTTGTCGTAAGGATTTCATATGCAAATGCATGGAGAAATTCTCAAACGAATTCGACCAGCAGATGAAAGACGGCGAGTGGCTGAACAAAGCTGCTGAGTAATAAACCAATAAGCGTACTTGATCAAGCGTAGGAGAGGGCTCCTGCGTTTTTTCTTGTTTATGGGTATGGGAAGGGAGTGAAGGAGTATATGAAGGATCGTGCAACGGAAAATCATGAGGAATATGCCATTGTGCTGATTGATGGTGTGTGCCATTTGTGCCAGGGTCTGACGCAGTTCATTATCAAGAGAGATCCTGGGGGTGCCTTTCGCTTTGCTTCGCTACAATCCGAGATTGGGCAGGAGCTGTTGAGGCAGGGAGGGCTTAGTGGAGATACTACGGAAACGATGGTTCTGATTGAACAGGGGGAGTATTACACAAGGTCGACTGGCGCTCTTCGGATTGCACGACGTCTTCGTTTTCCTTGGCCGCTGTCGTACATTCTGATTCTGATTCCCCCTTTTTTACGGAACCTGGTGTACCGCTGGGTGGCGAAGAACCGTTACCGGTGGTTCGGACAATCCACTGAATGCATGGTTCCGACGCCGGAGATTCGGCGCCGGTTTTTGTCCTAATGCGATCTTGTATTAATGATGGTGTTCTGTTGTACCTTCTTGAAATGTGGGGGTACCCGCTTGCAGATAGGCAACCTCTTCCTCGGACAGTTTGCCGACGGCGAACGGTTTCTGGGGAATGATGATGGAACCGTTGTTGCCGCTGTGCAGCTTGAAAAAATACAGCCCTTCTTTATCGAAGGTCTTGGTTACCGTATACACACCATCACCGACCTCTACCGCATCCGTCATGGGATCCCGCAGGGAGCCGTCATGGCTCCACAGCTCATAGTGGACAAAATCCGCACCGGGTACTCTTTTGCCATCCTGGGTAAGGATAATCTCGATGGTCTCCGGTTGATGTACGGATAATGCATCCGGAATGTTCACCTCGGCGATCAGCGGGATTTCTTTTTCATACCGGTTGGCTGCATCGGGACTGGCCGAGCAAGCGCTCAGCAGCAGGACCGATAGCAGAACGGATAATATAAAACGGCTTTTCATGATCATGAAACCGCCACCCCTTATTGTAGTTTGAGTATATAACCGAATCAGGCATTTAGAAATGTCTTGATCGCCGGTACCCTCCGAACGATGACATAATCGATGATCCACACGATGATGAGCGACAAGCCCACAAGCGGGAATAGGATCCCCAAAGCGATGAGCAGCAGAAGAAACAGCCTCATTTTTTTGGCATCTACCTCGGGCGCTTTTGGTGCCCCCAGTCCATGATCCGGTTTACGCTTCCACCACAAGTACAAACCGCTTACCGCAATAAAAATGATTCCTATGCATATAAGCAAACTGAAGATTTGGTTGACGATACCGAACTGGGTTCCTTTATGCAGCGTAATGCCAAGGGCCACGGCTTTGCCGACGATTCCGTAATGATCATAGCGATAATCCGCCAAGACCGCGCCGCTGTACTGGTCGATATGCATGGTAGCCTCGTCTTGTGCTTTGGGCGGATAGGCAGACAATGTGTACACCCCGTCCGCTTGCTGCGGGATGCTGATGGTGTAGCTTGGATGGATCCCCTCACTTCGGGCCACATACATCACATCTTCGATGGGAAGCGGGGTAAAGTCAGAGATGGTCGAATTGGGAACTGCCAGATTCTCGGCGGCCCAAGGTACTTCGGCCACTTCCTTGGTCTGCATGACATGGGAGGATGGAGCACTACCCGACCAGATGGACGGCGGATAACCGGCACCGGTATTCGTCGCCATGGTTTGAAAATTGCTGCCCCACAGGCCTGACCAGGGCAACCCGGTCATAATAAGAAACAACATGCCTGCGGCAATCCAGAATGCAGGAACGGCGTGCAGGTCTCTACGAAGAATCTGCTTGCCCTTGCCCAGACGCGGGTACAGGATGCCCGCGAGGCTTCTTTTCTTTTTGCTTCTGTTTTTGTTTTTCGGAAACCACAAATACACCCCGGTCATGATCAGCACGATCGCCCAGCAGGCGGCAAGCTCCACGATCCGGTCCCCCACGGTCCCGACCATCAGCTCGCCGTGGAACTCCTCGATTTTGTCCATGATGCGGTCTTTGTCTTTCAGCTCGCCAATCTTTTCTCCCGTATAGGGGTCCATGAAGACGGTCATGGATTCGCCCCCTGAGGTCAAACTAATCTCTGTAGAGCGGGAGTCCGACTCGCCTGGGCGGTATTTCGTGATCGTAGCGTCAGGGTAGAGCTCTTTAACTTGTCCGACCAGCTTGCTGGGCGTTACCCGTTCAACCTGAGGGGTTACCGTGTAGTAGTCCCGATATAGCGCTTGTTCAATCTGAGGCTTAAATAAGTAAACGGAGCCGGTGATAGCCAAGATGATCAGAAAGGGAGCGAAGATGATGCCGGCATAGAAGTGCCATCTCCATACGATTTTGTACCATGCGGCAGAGCTTGGATTTGGCGGTTGACTTTCATTTGGTTTGCTTGCTGGAGGTTTCTTTTTCCCCATGGCTGGTGGCTCCTTTTCATTTACGGCTAAAATTTATATAAGATGAACATGAGCGTTCATTTCATATATCAGATGATTTTACTTCGGGGCCCGGAAACCGGCCTGGACGGCTTCTGCCTCGCTGCAGAACCACTGCTCCTGCTTCGTGCGCTCATAGTATGGAGATTCCGGTGTGTGGTAGATTTTTTCACCCTTCGAGTTGATGTTGCCTTTGATGTCGCAGCCTTGCTTTGACTTTTGGCTGTTCTCTTTCGGGGCTTGGGTTGCTGCTGTGCCATTTACGCTGCTGTTGTTCTTGTTGTTGGCGTCGTCCTGCTCCTCCGGATGGAAGCCGTCTTCCTGGGCATAGTTCTCTACGCTCCATATGCCAAGCGCCTTGTCCCGGCTGATCCGCTGCAAGTCATCAAATTTGTCTACATAGCGGGTGTTGGGCGGGTAGATATAGGCCACGCGGGCGAGTCCTTCTTCAAGCAGCGATTCCTGGACCATTTTTCCGTCGGCATATACATACGCAAGAAGCCTGGAGTATTTATCGCGGTTCGGACCGATATCAAATTCCAATTCAAGTTGATCGGCTTGTTCCACCAGATCCTTCGTAAAAGCCTTGGCCTCGGGCCCGAATGGTTGTACGCCCAGCTTCGGATGACTCGTCTCGGGCGTGTCGACCAGGAGCATCCGAACGTTCTCCTTTTTGCCTTCGAACATTACGCTGATGGTGTCTCCGTCAACGGCTTTAACCAGTTCCACGGCTACCCGCGGAAGATTCAGATCATCGGTTGGATAGGTCGTTTGTTTGGAATTCGTCGTGCTGGTGTTTGACTTGGCTTCGGATTTAACGGTTGTTGCGGTTTCATTGTTTGATGTCGCAGGGGACATCAGCGGCTGGCTGCAGCCGGATAATAACAGCAGGGCGGTTAGAAACGCGGCTAATATACGTTTGTTCATGGGTGTCACTCTCCAAGCTTGGAAGTATTGGTTTAGATGGTTTAGGAGTTTATATATGTTAATTCTATATAAGAAGTTTCTATATAGAGAACACTCGTTCTAAGCCTATATAGTAGGACATTTATCCTTGTTTTGACAATAGTGATTAAGGGCTATCTGTATATCAAAAATAAAATCTTGCCGTTCTGCTGCAACTGTGATATTCTAATGTCAAATTATAACAGACAACGGAAGCACCGTTCATTGACCGCATATTGCGGCCTTTGACGGTGCTTTTTTGGCGTTGTTACAGAAAAGAGGGATTGGCTTTATGATACCGGCCCGACTTGTGCTGGCAGTGCAGGATTCCCGGTATGTTGAACCGCTGCTGAGTTATTTGCATGGAAGTTCTTACGGATCGGTTCTTCAGGTGACCGCATTTACCCGCACCGATTCATTTCTACATTATATGGAAGTGGGGGAAGTGCCGAATCTGGTCGCGGGGGATACGGAAATGCTGGAGAGTTGGCTCAGCCGGGGGGAGACTTCGGTTCCTTGGCTGCTTCTAAGTGAAGGCCATTCATCATCTTCTCTCGTAGAGGGGGGCAACAGTACATTCAAGTATCAACCGCTGCCTCAGTTGATGGAAGTCATCATCACCCACTGTAAGCGAAGCGGTGGGGCGCTGGAGAAACTGAATGTCGGAACAACCTCGGTGATTGGCATCGTATCTCCCCTGAGCGGGAGCGGGAAGTCAACGATAGCCATGAACATGGCGAAGCAGCTGGGCGTGCTGGGATTGAAGGTGTTCTATCTTAATTTGGAGACGGTGAACAGCAGTGCATTATTTCCTTCCGGTTCGGTGGGCATGGAGGGCAGCTTTTCAAGATTGTTGTATGACATTAAGGCCTCACAAGAATCGGCTTCGGGGACCGAGTTGTCGATAACCCCTTATATCATCCGACATCATGGCCTGAAGTGCGATTCCTTTGAGCCCAGCTTCAATGTAAAGGAAATCACGGAGATGACCATGGAGGACACCGCTTTGCTGCTGGCTTCCCTCGTATCGTGTAATCAATATGATGCCATTGTCGTGGATACCGAGGGATACATGGGGGAACGAATGCAGGCGGTTCTTGAACAGGCCGGAGTACTATTCTGGGTTTTACTGGATGATTTAATGAGTATGTATAAAAGCGGTGTATGGATGGATCAACTGGAGCTCAAGGATTCCGTGCTTTTCGGAAACTTGAAGAAGCGGAGCCGATTCATTGTCAATCGATACACAGGACAACTTGTTAACGGATTCCCCCGCAAGGATATAAGCATAGACAGCGTACTGCCTTATATTCCTTCATGGAAACAGCTCCATCGGGAAGAACTGCTGTTGTCCTCACCCATCTATCAGAGAGAGGTATTGAAGCTCTGCCAGCAGCTGCTGGAGGGCTCAAGTATCACACCAGTGCAAGCGGGTGGTGAGCAGTGATGATGGAGGATCCGTTCAAGTCGGTTCGTGACCAGGTTCGTTCCGAGCTTGATATGAGTGCGAGCATTAACAATTCGGAATTGATGGCCCGCATCGAGGAACTGGTGTGGAGAAGACGCGAACTAATGGAGCTGACAGCCGCTGAGAAGCGAAGGCTGGTGCGCAGGGTATTTGATTCTTTTCGCGGGTTGGATGTGCTTCAACCATTAGTGGATAATCCTCGAATTACGGAAATTATGATTAACAGCCACCAGGACATATTCATAGAGCAGGATGGCGAGGTGAAGAAGCTGCCGCTCCAATTCGAATCGCAGAGCCGCCTGGAGGATATCATTCAGAGCATTGTCGGTACGGTAAACCGGGTGGTGAATGAATCAACGCCCATCGTTGACGCCAGATTGAAGGATGGCTCGCGGGTAAATATTGTACTGCCTCCAATAGCGCTGAAAGGGCCGACCATGACGATCCGTAAGTTTCCGGAATCGCCGATGACGATGGATGACCTGGTTGGAAGGGGCGCGCTAACAGAGGAGGCAGCGGAGCAGCTTCGGATATTGGTCAAGGGTAAATACAATATTTTTATAGGCGGAGGGACAGGTTCGGGGAAGACGACTTTCCTGAATGCATTATCGCAGTATATTCCGCCTGATGAGCGTGTCATCACGATCGAGGATTCGGCGGAATTGAAGATCGTGACGGTTCCGAATCTCGTGTCGCTGGAGACCCGGAATGCCAACACGGAAGGCCGGGGGGAAATCGCGATACGCGATCTGATTCGTTCCTCGCTGCGGATGCGCCCCAATCGGATCGTGGTGGGCGAGGTACGGGGAAGCGAGGCACTGGATATGCTGCAGGCCATGAATACTGGGCATGACGGAAGTCTATCGACGGGGCACGCCAACAGCACGCAGGACATGATCAGCCGTTTGGAAACGATGGTGCTGAGCGGTGCGGATCTTCCGATCAGCGTAGTCCGTCAGCAGATTAGCTCGGCGATTGATATTTTCGTTCATTTATCCCGGCTTAGAGATCGATCGCGGCGCGTAACGGAGATTAGCGAAGTGATCGGAATGAGCGGCGGCGAGGTGCTGCTGAATCCACTGTACCGGTTCCGCGAGACGGGCGAATCAGGCGGCCGGGTGATTGGGTGTCTTGAACCTTGCGGTAACCCGCTTCAATCGGCGGACAAGCTTCATATGGCCGGGATTACGGCTTGGCCGCTGCAGAAGATGATGGAGGTGACGTCATGAAGCAATCTGGCGGTGCTGTATTGACTCCGGAAGAGGATCAAGGTGAGCGGGTGATCAAGAGGAGTAAGGGGGCTGGAAAGCGTGAGCATGCTGCGCCTACTCGAACCAACACTCTCCCGGATTACGGCGTCTATCATCTCTCGCTGAGACAGAGAACAGCATGTGTCATCCTTGGCGGCCTTTTGTTTTTCTTCATCGGTTATCTGTTTTATCACAATCTGATTTTGTCGCTGCTGCTTGGAACGGGAGGTCTGACGGTCCCTAAATTTTGGCGACGGTTTATGTTGGAAATCAGGCGCAAGACGCTGAATCTTCACTTCAAGCAAGCTCTGTATTCCTTGTCCTCATCTCTGTCGGCTGGCCGCTCCGTAGAGAATGGGTTCAGGGACGCCGTTCAGGACTTGCTGCTGCTGGATCCCGGGGGGAACAGCGATCTGATCTTCGAACTCAAAGTCATTGTGTCCCGTTTGGAGTACGGCGAGCCTATTGAAACAGCTTTGCAGGATTTTGCACGTAGGGCGGGGATGGAGGATCTGACGAACTTTGCCGATGTCTTCTCGACTTGCAAACGAACAGGCGGTGATCTGGTTGAAGTCGTGCGCAGAACCTCTTCTGTCATCGGAGAAAAGCTGGATATTCAGCAGGAGATATCCGTCATGATCGCCCAGAAGCGGTTTGAATCCAAGGCGCTTCTTGCGGCTCCTTTCCTCCTGCTGCTGTTCATGAATATGACATCTCCAGATTATATGGAGTCCATGTATAGCGGATCGGGGATCATAATCTCTACTTTTGCACTGGCGGCTCTAGGAGGCTGTTTCTTATGGATCACCAAAATGATGAATATCAAGGTGTAAGGAGGTGAGGCGGGCATGCTGACATGGATATCCGGCGCGCTGATGGTTCTGCTTGTGGGTGGTTGGGTGGTGCTGAATCAAACGTGCGGCGAACGGTACCATCGTCTTGGCAAAGTGCCAATGGAAGGTCTTAGGCTGCAGCGGTTAGCACCGCCTCTGTTGTTTCTGCTCGAGCGAGGGAAGGTACCGATGCGCCTGCCGATTATATTTTATCGAATGCAGGGCTCCGTTCAGAAGATCCATGGCTTGCGGCACAGCACAGAAATGACATTATTGTTTATGGCCGAGGCACTTGCGTATACATGGCTTATTTTGATCGGTGGCTGCCTGTGGACATTGCTGTTGGGGGATGTCATCGGACTTCTGGCCGGATTGGGATTGGGTGCATTGCTGCCCGTCGCTTTGGTAAAGGACCTCCATAAAAAGGTCACGCTGCGTGAGCAGGATATCGTGATGGAGCTGCCGGAACTTCTGAACAAGATTGTGCTGCTTGTTGGCGCCGGCGAGACGGTGCAGCGGGCGATCATTCATTGCGTGGAACGGAACAAGGACGCGAACCATCCCCTGTATGCTGAGCTGAAGAGAATGGTGCTTGAATGGGAGGGAGGCCATCCGTTCCAGCAAGCCTTCGAGCAGTTCAATAAACGGTGCGGCGTTCAGGAGGTATCGATATTTACAACAACCGTCCTGCTTAATTTTAGGCGTGGCGGGAATGACTTTGTCCTGGCACTGCGGGATTTGTCCCGCGTGCTGTGGGAGAAGCGCAAGGCCATTGCAAGAACAAGGGGCGAGCAGGCCTCCTCAAAGCTGGTGCTGCCAATGGTGGTCATTTTCATGATCGTGATTGTTTTGCTCGGAGCGCCTGCATTTATGATGATGAACATGTAGAAGGGACCGGTGTATGAAATATGATGTTAAGCATGGCAAAGAACGGGATGAAAGCTTTTTGGAAGGATGAGAAAGGGATCGGAACGCTGGAGATGATCCTGATCCTAGTCGTTATTTTGATTATCGCGCTTATATTTAAAGATCAGATTACGGCCTTGGTGAACAACTTGTTTAAAAACGTGAATAACAAGAGTAAAGAGTTCCTTGAATAAACGGCTGCCGAGAAGATGGAAGGACGAGACAGGGAGCTTCACGGTGGAAGCTTCCCTGGTTCTTCCCATCGTACTGATGGTGACGGTATTGCTTCTGTTCCTATGCTTGTATATCTACCAGAAGTCCATGCTGGTACAGGCATCGGCCGCGGCTTCCGAAAGGACCGCGTATAGCTGGGACAACAGCCATAAGATTGCAGCCACGGGATCCGTAGAACAGGGACAATATGATTCGTTATATTGGCGGTTAACGGATGATAACGTAGTCGGAACTCTATTTGGTTTGGCAGGGGGAGACAGTACGAGGTCAATTACATTGCCGCAGGGCGAGGCTGAGGGCGGAAAATTGCCCGAGCTTAAGATGTCCAAGGGCGGCATGGCTGTGCCCGCTAGCATGGCGGGAGAGATGCGTTATTCGAATCAGCTGCTCATTCGAAAGGTGACGACTTCATTAAATGAGCAGGTATCTCTGACGCCATTGAGTCGAATATTGGACGATGGAGGTCAGATCAAGGTCAGCGCACAATCGATCGTGGTGGATCCTGTTGAATTTATTCGTACGGTGGACCTAATGCGATATTACGGATCGAAGTTTCAAGGCGGGAGAAATGGAACGGATAAGGCTGCCGCAGGGGAAGTTCTACAAAAGTTCGGAGGTTCGCGATAGTCATGACGAAGCATGGGAAAGCGCGGTCTAGTCGGAAAAGGAGAGAAGTGGGCCGATCGTCCGATGGATCTGTATCTGTTTTTTTGATTATCGCCCTGGCAGCCGTATTTATGTTCGCAGCCATATTCATTGATTTCTCGCGTATCGCGGCCATGAAGGTGCAAAGTGAGAGGCTGACAAGAGCAGCCGTACGCTCCGTGATGTCCTCCTATGATCCGCAGCTGCAGAAGGAATATGGATTATATGCCCTTGGAGACACCAGCGGTGATCTCATTATGGGCAATGTGCTGAATGACAGCATGAATCCGGGAGAACGTAGCGATGCATTCCGGTTAATGGCAATGGAGCTCGATAGTTCGGGTCTTGAGCTGCAGCGTCCGCTGGGGACTTATGACATATTCAACCGGCAGATTATCGAGGATATGAAGTATAAAGCGCCGATTGATTTCACTTTGGAATTAGTGGGCAAGTTCAAACCGTTATCGCAGTCCATGAAGGAAGCTTCCAATACGGTAGATGTCCTTAAGAAGCTTCGCAAATTGTATGACAAGCGGGAAGCGGCGCTGGATGAAATGCTGGCAAAGCAGCGAAAAGCAGGGGAGCATGCAATCCGGCTTTCGAAGCTTGTTATGGATCCGCCGGGACAATCGATCTCCGACACTTCGCTGGGGGGCAGTATGTATACCGCCGCTGATGTGGCATCGCAATACGAGGATTATAAGGCTAAACAACAGGAAGATGCGGACAGGCCTCCTAAGGAACAACAGTATACGCTGCTGCTCATGGCTTACCGGAGCGGAATTTCTTCCATTGGCTCACAGATTTCGAGGGAGGCCAGCAGAGTTCAGAAGGAGAATGACAAGCTGCTCTCGGATGCGCATCAATTATGGGAGGAAGCAAGGAATCTGAATGAAGAGATGAAGCAGGTCATCAAGGATTCCGAGAACCGTTCATCTAATAGGGGATATGATCAGGTCACGAATGATGTAACACCAGGGTCTAGCGATTCATCCGGGGCAGAAGCGGAGATGATTCAATCCATACGGAAGCAAGCTGACAAATTAATTCACAGCGATGAGTTCTCGAACGGCTTCCGGCAAGAGATTGATAGCCAGGAGAGTCGATACCAACAGGTTGCCCGAGCGGTCACCACTCTTCAGTCTTCGCTGGGGGGAGAGGGAATGAAGGGGACGGTGCTTGAAGCCAGTCGCACATTACAAAGTTTTGTGTCTAATTATGGAATATCAGGCAGTGGAAATATTATAGATCGGCAGCAGGCGTCATTGGAACAGTTCCGCACATCCGATAAGGAACGGAAGGCGATGGAGAAGCAGGCTAGTCAGAAGCTGAAGCAGGCATCCAAAGTCATTGAGGCGATTAACGGGTTGAATGGACAACATCAGGCAATTATGGATGAGTTCCGTGAACTCCAGGAGTACTATGACGAAAGCCTTCAATTTAATGCTGAAGCGGACAACATGAATAAGGGAAAGCCTATGGACGATGATCCGTATGATGCCGGTAAACAAGCAATGGATAATATGGACGGTATGTTTGGATTTATGGGGAACGTGCTGGGCGGTGTCAGGGATGAACTGTTTCAAAATGAGTACGCCGTTCATTATTATCAGCATTTTGATATTGGGAAATTAACCGGAATGGTTGATGGTTCCAACACGGGCGGGGATGTCATCCAGGAATTCGCCATTGGGAACCAGGAAGTGGAGTACATTCTATACGGATTTCATAACCCCGCCGGGAATATCTCGGCGGCCTATGCAGAGATCTTTGGTTCCAGACTCGCGATCCGGACGATGGAAGGATTCATTGTGAATAGTAAATTGGGAAATCCATTGGCGATTTTGGCGGCAGCGATTTTGTATGGGATTGAGAAGGCCATTGAGGATATGATCCAGTTGTGTCAGAAGGGGAGCGTTCAGCTATCCAAGTATGTCCCCGTTGAGCTGACTTACAGGGATCATTTGCGAATATTTATGTTTATTCACAGCAATAACGAGAAGAAGCTATCGCGCATGTTGGCGTTGATTCGATTGAATACCGGCACTAATCCTGCGGAGCGATTTACCTACGCTTCAGGAGAGGTCAAGACGGCCATGCGTTTATGGTTTCTCCCAGGGGTGACGAAAGCGATCGGCGTTGTATTTGGAAGCGATGGGGACGAAGTTCAAGGAAATCGTTACATGGTAAAGCGCAAGGCGGATTTTTCCTATTAGGATTAGGGGTACTTGAATGAAACGATTATCGGTAATACAGAAACCTCTCCATAAGGGTAAAGCGTCATCGGAACAAGGAAGCATGGTGGTGGAAGCTGCACTTGTGCTGCCGATGTTTATGTTTTTTGTCATTTTTCTCATTTATATCGTGCAAATGACGTTGATATCGACAGCACTCCAGAGTACCGTTTCGGATACGGTCAAAACCGTAGCGGCTCATATGTATCCCGTCTCGCTAGCCGTGCAGGCCAATGCCGATGGTAGTGGAACAGGAGAAGGCTCACCAAGCACATCCCATTGGGAGATTCCCAAATTGTCACTTTCTGATTGGGTTTCGAATTACAGCGACTCTCTTCCTTCTCCTGTTAATGAATGGATAACGCAAGCCGTAGCGTCAGGCGAGGAGCCGCTGCAGCAGCTTAAGAACCAAACCGTGGAAGCCGTACTCGATCCCGTGGTCAAGCCGATGCTGAAGCCATTTATGCTTGATAATCTGCTGGACTATGATCGAATCCATGTGTCCAATGTTCACATTCCGAATTTGAAGAGCGGGGCGAGTCCCTATTTCGGCATTGAGGTGAATTACGCGCTTCCGATCCGGGTTCCTTTCTTGAACAAACGCATCGTGCTGCAGGCAAAGGCTCAGGAGAGATTATGGATTGGCGACACCGGCGAAGGAGGGACGGGTTCAGGGGATGGCTCGGGGACGAACGGGGCTATTGAGCTGTTGGAGAAGCCGAATCCGGCCGTTACTAGCAAGCAGGCTAAGGTAAAAGTGAAAGTGGAGCCGGGAAGCAGTGCCCAACTGTCAGTCTATTATAAGAGCGGTCAGAGCACGGCTAAATATTTGGGCTGGGAGACCGCCGACGGTAACGGCTATATCGAGTGGGAATGGAACGTAGGCTTTAATACAACGCCTGGAACGTGGCTGTTTGTCGTTGAGACAGCAGACGGACAGCGAATTGAGGTTCCGTTTACGGTGGTGGCGCGGTCAGGTTCTTGAGGCCTGATAGCAAGAGTCCGAAATGAAGTGTTCCCTAAGAAGCGTTTCAGAGAAGTGTTTCAAAGAAGTGTTTCAAATAAGTTTTTAAGAGAGTCATTCTAAAGAAGCATTCGTTGTTCATCCATAGTTAAAATCTTATCAAGGCTATTCCAGTGAATAGTTTAAGCAAGGGAGTTTTGATGTAGTATGGCCGTTGCTTTTGGTGTTTGTGCCGTTTATCTGATCGCGGCATTCATTACAGATCTTCGTTCCATGAAAGTACCGAATGTTTTAACCGTTTCTGCTATGCTGTCCGGTCCTGTCTATTATGGCGTTCTGGACGGGTGGGAGGGGCTGTTCTTTTCTTTGCAGGGTCTTGGAGCAGGGTTTCTTATCTTGTTGATCATGTATTTTATAGGGGCTGTGGGAGCGGGTGACGTTAAGCTGTTTGGGGGGATTGGAGCCTGGACCGGTTTATGGTTTACCTTGCAGGGCATCATGTATTCTGTAATTTTTGCCGGTGTCATCGGTTTGCTCATCCTGCTCTGGCGGCGGGAAACGATGAAGCGAATACGCAATGTCGTTGGCAGTATCGCCGGCGTTTTTGTTATGAAGAGCTGGTTGCCATGGCGCAATAGCCAGGAGGAACACTTGCGATTCCCCTTTATGATTGCTGTCCTTCCTGGTGTAATCAGCACGTATGTGGTACTGCACTTGTAGGAGGGGGGAGCTTATGCTCGGATTAAAGGCGGATTTTATGCAGAATGGTGGAACCATTATGGTGCTGGACCGGGCTGAAGGAATCCAATCATCAGAACTTAATCATGTACAGCTGGGAATGATCCGTTCTTCGAGAATCCCTCATTTCTTGAAGCTGCATATGAAAGAAGTCGATTATAAGGTAACGCTGGAATATGATATCACCGGCAAAAAAATGCTGTCTCAAGCGTTAAAGAGCGAGCGAATGACGCTGACCGAATATTTTGGATTGCTGTTGCAAATCGTCACTGCCCTGGACGACAGCAAGTTGTATATGCTTCAACCGGAAAATTATATTTTGCATGAGGATTATCTGTTTATTGAAGGTTCCCTGCATCTTGGCACTTTATATTTAACGTATGTTCCCGTTGCAGTTACCGAAGCAAGCGGCACTCGTCTTCCAGTTATGCTCAAAGAGCTAATGACAAGGTTGCTCGCATCAGTGACGGAGCTAAAAGGGGGAGGGATACAGGCACTGATGTCGTTCTGCAGTGAACAGAGCTTCAATCTGCCGGGACTTAAGAAGCTTGTGGTTGACCTGTTAGCAGGAGAGGGTGAAGACCATCGTGCTGTAACTCAAGCAAATGCAGCAGTGCCTTCAGGGTTGAATCAAGGATCGCACTATACCGGTAGTCAATCAAGCAACATGGGCTCCAAGCCTGCATTCTCATTTACAGAACCGGCTCGCGGGCGGACAGCAGTGCCGCAGACAGAGAGTGACACCCACACGGATAAACAGAGTTTAATCCGAGGTCTGGCGGAACGTACGAATGAGATGTTTGGGAAGAGGGGCAAGAGCGAGGAAATGAATTCTCACGTGGATCGAAGCCCCTTGAGCTCTAATCCTGCGTGGCTCCCTGATACAGATGATACAAATTCAGAAGCTTCGGACAATGGCAAAGCCTCGCCGGTTCGCACCTATATTTTGTTAGGATGTTTGCTCGCTGCAGCGGGAGCTTGGAGATTACTTTACATGAATCAGCCTACTTCACTGATGCTGGGGTTGTCGGTAGGGATTACGATTCTGCTTGCTGCAGTAACCTGGCTTGGCTGGACAGGTAAACTCAAGCTGCTCTCAGGGAGATCTGGCGATTGGTCCGGTTCTTTGCCCATATTCGAGTCAACAGAGCTTAGTCCGCAGGACTCCAAGTGGAAGTCTGTCCCACGTTTTCAGGCGGACCCTTTATCGGGTCTTCTTGGGGATAGCCGGGAAACAGACGCTGGAAAAGCAGAAGCAGAGCTTGAGGAGGGAAAAGAGAACTGGAGATGGCGGGTCCCTAAATCTCCAGTTAACTCCGAGAGAGATCACCATTCAGCGGGATATCCTGAACAGTCTCCGCAGGGCCATGCTTATTCGCGTTCATCTGAGGCAGCAGCTGCGACTGCGGATCCATATGGGGATGAGGGGGATTATTATGCCCAGTTGTCCCAACGGACGGAGGTGCTTTCGTTCCCTGGAGGCGGGGGGGCTACCGTGCTGCTAAGTCCGGATGCCGCAGCCCGTCCAGGCGTGCAACATTCAGCAGGTGCTTACCTCGAGCTAAACGAACCGAATGCAGCCGCCCCCCAGCGGATTGAACTGCATCAGCCCCATTTCATTATCGGCCGGTCCCCTGACGTAGCCCAATTCGTTGCACAGGGAGTGGGGACTTCAAGGGCGCATGTCGAACTTTCGCGTGAAAGCGGAGGTTACGTCTTGAAGGATCTGGGTTCTAGAAACGGCACGGTGTTGAAGGGGGAGTCCATGGTGCCTTATAAAGAATACCCTCTGATGGAGGGGGATGTCTTTATTATTGCGGGATGGTCGTTTACCTTGCGTAGGGGTTTATATTAATACGGGATAATTATTGTAGAAGTAGGATTTGCGAAGCTATTATTCTATGAAGCTTAGAGAAAATTTGGATTATTGCAGAAAACCAAAGGTGTACCCTAATTTTTTGAGGGGCTTTTGGTTTTTTTATTTTTACTAGATATATAGAAACATCGGGTATGATGATTATGGTAAAATATACCGACTAACTATATATAACTAAGTTTGTATTTATTAACGATTAATTGAAAATATATCTTGTGTTTTTGATTCATACGTATAAGGAGGTCTTTGATGTGTCTGAAGATCTTAATAGAGAAATATTGAAAGAGCTAAAAGAAATCAATAATAAACTAGACACCTTGAACTCGTCAAAAGGAATATCAGGAACTCTAAAAGTTATTGCCCTGATATTCGGGTTTTTAGTGATAGGACCTTTACTTGTTGGGATAATGGTATATCTATTTAATTTAACTGGCTAAGATCTCCTCTATATTCAGGGCACAGGGACTTCACGGGCACATGTCGAACTTTCGTAGTGAAGGATCTGGGTTCGAGAAACGGTACGGTGTTGACGGGAGAGTCCATGGTGCCATATAAAGAATATCCTATGATGAGGGGCCGCAGGATGGACGTTTACCCTGCGCAGGGGTTTCTCCAACGTTGGGGAATTTAGTCCCAGTATTATGGGGTACATAAAAGTGTAGAGATAATAATACAATAAATTGCCAAATAATATAAAAAAATGAATTCCTTATTGTATAATACACAACAAAAAGGCGGAGACAACAATGTATAAAAACCAAAAAGTTTTCAAGTTTGCTGCGATGTTTATCCTGGTGGCGTTTATAATGATTACGACAGGATGTGTAGACAAGAACACGAAAATAACACTAAAAGGAGAAAGCATTCACTGGAAGGGCGAGTTAAACTCAAGTATCACAGATCAAGACGAGTCTGGTATGTATACCTTTTTTTATAAAGATGAAGACTGGAATGATGTCGAAAAATATAAGATTGACATTAAAGATGGGAGTATAAAGATAGAAGAAACAGGGCTTACAACCAGAACTATAGAAATTCCAATTAATCGGGTAAAAAGTTCTGTGACAAGTAATGAATCACAGACAGTTAATATTGTTTGGAATGATTCAAGAGGAAATGAGTACGAAGAAAATATACTCTTGAAACCAATTGACTAGTTCCATTGATAACAACAGGCTTGTTTTTCAGATTCTAAATTCTTTTCCATTTACCATAAGTTTGTAGTTTGCTATAGTTGCCGTTAAACTGCCAGATGCTGCGTATTACACACCGGAGAAGAACATGGTCCCGCATATAAATCCTATTACAGCTTTCTTCATTTATTAATCCCAATATTTTATAGTACATAAAGAACCCCGGGTTTGAAAGGCAGTGATCTGCCTTAACATAATACCCAGGGTTATTTTTCTAATTTTTATTGAAGTGTGAGTGCGAAATTTTTATAACGAGCTTGAATAAATCATGTACTCCGTATCACCGGTTGGGTCAAAATACCAGTAAGCTACCTTTTTCGAGTAATTATAAGATCCTCCGTATAAGGGCCAGCGTGTAACATATACATTGTATTCGGGAACGAAAATATTATATTGGGCATCATATCCGCTTGGATAAGAGGAACTCGCAAAGAATGTAATGATAAATATGTTGACTTTTTTGTAGCCATATTTTTTATGTACATGATTGGCAATATTTTTGGTCAGCTGATGCCCCGTTGAAGGTTTGCTGTCAAAGGTGTCGATAATGTTCTGCATCGTTTGTTCATCCGAAATTTCTACGGCAATGGAAAGTGTATCCAAATCGTCGGTTACGCCATAAGTTAAGTTATTTAGGTGCAATTTTCCGAAAGAGAGATTCGAGTATTTGGATTCCAACTCCTCTTGGATTTTTACAGCTTTTGTTTTTACCGGCGGAATCGGTGTAGGCTTAGGAACAAAGGGCTCTGTCCCCCTTGTAACTGGTAATGTTGATGGTGTTTCCATTTACGGCGAGGGTCGCTCCAGTGGCTTCGCTGATGAAGCGAAGCGGAACGAAAATGTTTCCGTTCAAGGACACTGGGGGAGATTCGAGCAGCATTCGCGAACCGTTTACATAGGCGTTTTTGTTGCCAATAGTCAGCACAAGGTTGATCCCTTTCTTAGTCCCTGTAATCTGCTGTTTAGCGGGATCCCACTTTACAGAGAGACCCAAGCTTTTGAATATCGGAGCGAATTGTACCAGGGTCACCCCGTCTCGCAAAATAGGGGCCTGTCGCAGCCCCACTTTAACGCCATCCACATTGACGATATTGGCTGGCGCCGCTCCTGCGGCCGGTACAATACATGTAAATAGTAAAACTATAATAATTGCTAATTTCAACTTCACGCGATTCTTCCTCCTAGGACTATCGGATTAGTTTCTTATAACACTCTATTATACGTGATCTATGATTTATTTCCATGATTTTCTTGAAATCAACCAGCTGCATCATCTTATCTGGCTATGAGATGAACTATTTGTTCCGCCCCGTAACCACGCCACATAGATAAGGGTTTATTACATAGGGTTCTAATTTCATGGAGATGAAGGAGAATGATCAATGTGATAAAAAAAGCCTTATTATGGTCACCCTTGTTTTTTGTGTTATGGTTACTGCTTCCGAGCCCATCCCATGCCGCCACTTCTTTTGTAAAAGCAAACGTGGAATATGGGCAATTCAAATCCCTCTTTACCTTGGAAGACCCGATAATGATGAAGGATGGGAGAGTATTGCTTCCTCTGCGGGAGGGCGGCGATATTTTGGGCTTGAAGGATTATTGGAATCAACCGCAGCAAAGGGCGAGTCTGTATCGCGTAAACCTTGAAGTGACGCTGCAATCAGGAAGCGATGTTGCTTATGTAAACAAGAAAAAGAAGAAACTTAATGTTTCTACGGAAGTCATCAACGGAAAGCTGTACATTCCTCTCCGGTTTGTTGCCGAAGCCGTTAAAGAGGAGGTAAAGTGGGACTCCCATACGAAGACGCTGTCTGTGGGCAGTACTTATGCTGTGGGAACAGATAAGGGCATTACATTTTGGCTTAATCGAAAGAACGGCGAGTTCTATCAAGCCATCGGTAACAAGGTGCCATCGTTGATTGGGACATTGGAGATTAGGGTAGAGGAGCTGAGACATCTCCAGGTGGAAAGACTGTCTGACCATAGTTCGTACATCCGATTATATGAGGCAGTAGGGATGTCCGCATTAGGTAAGAGATCCGGCCAGGCTTTTGTAAAGAACGGACACATCATAAAGGAATCGCACTTCGGATTCATGGGATATTATCCAGATACCAATGCGTATAACCTATACGAACTGCAGGAAAAATTATTGTTCACGGACGGCAAGCATGCAGAGTTTCTGAATCATGAAGGGGAAGTGGTGGCTTCCTACGATCTGGGAGAGCTTACTGGAAAAAAAGACGAGGTCTATATGATCGAATACGTCACGGATTCGTATATGATTTTGCGGGAATATGGTACACAGCATCTGATACTCTATCACCGTATGCGCGAAATCACTGCTTATCTTCATGAGATACTCCCGCTTCCGCCTGCGGAGAAACAGTTCCTTGAAGAAGTTGCCTTGGACAGAAATAATGAACCGGACCGCGAGCTTATCATTCGCTTCAATAAACAAGAGGAGAATACGCTGTTGTTCCTGTATAAGAGTAAAAAAACAGGGCAGGTTCATATGTATCCCTTCAATTTAACGAAATTAAAAAACGAATCCCCCTGATCCTCTGTATGAGGATAGGGGGAGTTATTTTCCGGACCAAACGGTTTGTCCGAACATTTTGAATGAGGCAAATACCGTCGTTCCATTTAAGGTTATGTTATTACTTATTAATCAAATGCTGATATGGCTTGTAGTCGATTTCCTTCTTCTGGAGGAAATTCATCAGGAATTTGTAATCCCGCTTCGGCGTAGCCACGATGTAACCTTTGATGCAGTGATCCCGAGTTACTTCGGTTGCGCCGGATTCGACGGCGATTTTGCCTATTTCGGCTGCAATGGAGTGTTTGGCGATATCCCGGAACGGTCCTGGAACAGGCTGCACCAGTTCGTCCAGAAATGCTTTGGATTCATCCGTCCACAGCGGGCGGCTTCGCTCTACCCAGTAATTTTGCCAATCGAGCTTCGATTTGCCGTCGGCCTTGGGAAGCACTTTCAGAAACTTGCGGAACATGAAAAATCCGCCGATGCCCATCAGCCCAAGCATGACCCATCCCCAGAAGGCAATGGAGTTCATGAACCATGACGGCGGCGCACTGGACGACAAATAGCCCATGACGGCCCCTGTGCTCTTCATCTGTATATCACCTCAATGATTATTGTCACATGACACTTTCTTGAGAATTATAACGCATTTCTAGATTTATTTCGATAGCCCAGACATATTTAGTTCATGTATGGCGCTATAGGGTTTTCGGAAGTTGTAGTGAGGATGTGCCCACGTGTTGCCCACAATGACTGGCTCCATATAGGCCATAATCCTGGATCAAGAAGGGGCATACACCGTAGATCAGGTCGATAACGAACCATCGCCGTAGATCCACTACATATGCAGTCATACGCACAACCAGCGCCTGTGGTATCCCATAACATTATCAGATCATGAACGGTTTCAGATTGATGATGCATTGTCTACGCTGAGAGAGAGAAACAAGGGTATGTACTACGATTTGGACTGTGCTTTAGTTTTCGTCAAGTAGCCTCGGAGATGGGGATTACCAAAAGCGCGGTACAACTAATGCTAGAGAGAGCAGAAAAGAAGGTTGCTGATAATATAGCTAACAGCCTTTTCCTAGTGGGATAAAAAATGTGATCTATTAGTGAAGAGCTGTGAATAATGTATTTATTATATGTATTTTTTTCCTTTACAATTAGACCTCTGATTGTATAATTGGTAATATACGGTATATGAACGAGGTATCTAAAATTATGAGTGCTCCCAATAAGTATTTGGAATTTCGTAGTAAGTTTGACTGTATAGACGAAAAGAAATTGGAACTAGAAAAATTAGAAATGGATACTCACAAGGAGTATTTGAGTTGGGCAGAGAATCATTTTACTCGTGATGTTCGAGAAATAATTATTCAAGTATGTATCGAAAAGAAATTGCCAGAGTGGAGAGTAAATGAATTAAAAAACTCACATGAAAAATGGGAGAGGTCCAAAGAGAATTTGACAAGAGCAGATATAGCACTTTTCGCAGAGGTAGAAATGAATCACACAGATTTCCAACCTGAAAAAAAAGATAAAATTTCAAAAATGATGGATTTCTTGAATTGGAGGGGTAAGTGAAATGTATTCCCTCGATATAATTATTGATAAATCCAATGATTACGATAAGTTGTTAAGATATACTGCAGATCATTTTAATATTAATTTCTATAAACAATCTAATTGTTACGCTGACGCCTTCAACGACGAAAAAAAATTTATTGTTAGTGCGAGCCCATCAAAAATTAGCTTTATGCTTCCAGAGTCATCAGATGTAGGAGAATTTATGGTCAAAATAGTTCCTTTTCTAAGTGATAATTTTAATGATCAAACAGTAGGTGTTAGGTGTATAGGGAAAGAAGACAAAATAGGGAAAATTAATGTCTCGAACGTAAGGACTGTAGTTATTAGATGAATGAGACTAGTCTAGAAAGGACATTTATAATGAACACAGGGCTAAAGGATCATCTTATAAATATTTTAGAAAGTATCGAAGCGACTTTTTCTTATAATGAGGAATCTGAAGTATTCAGTATAATGATTCGATTTGATTCATCAGCTTATTATCTAGCACTATGGCATAGGGAAGAAATTAATACACTACGATTCTTTGCACCTTTATCCAAACCGATTCCTGAAAAAGAACTGAAGGGTATTGCTTTTGATCTGTTAGAATTTAACGAAGATATTGTGTTTGGCAGTATTGGAGCGTTTAAACATTCAGAAAGTGATTTGTATAGAATAGTTTACAATCATTCATTTACTTTAGAGCGTGGAGAAGCAGTAAATATTACAAAAGATGAAATTGACGAGCTATTGAGTTACTGTACATATTTATTTCCAATGATAACTAAGAAAATAGATGAAAGTGTAGGCGCTGTATATAGTGTATAACTTGATTCAAATTGCTGTATTAACACTCTTTCTAATTCTTGGGATATTGAGGTTGCAGGATAGCGAATTTCCATTTTTAATTCCTATTAATAGTTTTTCAATTATTGTATCTGTTTTGTTTATATTTCTAACTGCTATTGAAAAAATTAATAGATATAGACCTATTACTACTAAACAAAAAGTTAGAATTGATAAATTGCAAGGTTACACTGTTATTGTTACTCTCCTAGGGGTAAGTTCTCTGACTTATTTATGTTATCATAGTTTAGTAAGTACGCCTGTTGCTGATTTCCTATCAATTGCAGCATTTGGCATGTCTTGTGCAAATGGATTTCTCTCTAACGCACTTATATATGACGTATGTAAGGAATCTGTGTAAGATAATGTAATTTAATATTAACAACAATACCGCCAATCACTGGATATTCATTACGTTATAATCAGTTGAGAGGCGATTTTGTGTTTATATCCCTAATGTTACTAGAAACAACTCATAGCTCTTTCAGTCATTCAAACTACATATTTGAACCAAAGATAGACGGTCACAGGCTTATATTTTCTCAGCAAGACGGGAAGATCAGGTTGTACACGGCAGTATCCCGAGCTGCATCATCTAATTGATGATGATATCATTATAGATTGCGAAGTTGCATGTACCGAACCAGAGACCGGCAACATTGGTCATGAACCAGTTTCAGGCGAAGGAGGCAGATAAGGTACAGACGCTAATTACTACCCAGCCGGTTATGTTCGTTGTATTTGATAATTTGTAACATAAAGGTAAAGGACCTGCGGAAGATGCCATTGATGAAGTGTAAAGAAATCCTGAGCGGCATCCCCACCATTTGCTGTAGCTGCTGGAGTGTAATGCCTCCATTGTCAAGATACGAATGCTTGAGAAATAAGTTAATCCTCCTTGTCATGTAGAATCTAGTGTCTTAGGATGCAACATTTACATTGGAATATATATAGAATTGAGCTGGTTTGGCGACGCCTAGTGATGCATGAGGCCGTTCCTTATTGTAAAATTGGACATAGCGAGCTATCCCTTTGTGCAATGCGCGAGGGTCTTCAAATAGCGGCCACAGCGGAGACTAAAAAACTGACACCGGTAGAGTACCTACGCCAGTTTGCAGTCTAGGTGTGTTTTAATGTCCACTATGGGGCTTGACCACTTTTCAATTGTTCCCCACAACCCACCCACAAAAGCGCGTTCCAACATATTATTTTGCATTACCTCGTATTCCAACACAAAACCAGAAAAACCCACTCCACTACTGTAATCATTCCAACAACGTCCTTCACATTCCATCCCTTCTAGATTTATTTCGATATACAAGCTAAAATAGGTGTAATTGTGTGTTAAAAAAGGGGGATACAGCATGTTGAAAATTGGTTCCCACGTGTCGTTTTCGGACAAGGGATTGCTGACTGCGACGGCTGAAGCTACATCATATGGCTCAAGCTCGTTCATGATATATACCGGCGCACCGCAAAACACGCGCCGCAAGCCGATCGATTCCATGTTTATCGAAGAAGGCAGAGCCGCTATGCAGGAAAGCGGGATTGATGAGATTGTGGTCCATGCGCCGTACATTATCAACCTTGGATCGTACAAGCCCAACACGTTTGAGCTGGCGGTGAGCTTTCTGCAAGAGGAGATTCGCCGTACGCATGCGGTCGGCGTGAAGAATATCGTTCTCCATCCGGGTGCATATACCGATAAGCACGCGGAATACGGCATCGACCGAATTGCCGAAGGCCTCAATGAAGTGCTCGGCGGTACGGATGAGACCGAAGTGAAGATTGCGCTGGAGACGATGGCCGGCAAAGGCACTGAGATGGGACGCAGTTTTGAAGAAATTGCTTCCATTATTGATAAGGTGAAGTACAATGACCGTTTGGCCATCTGCCTCGACACCTGCCATATTCATGATGCGGGTTATGATATCGTAAATGATCTGGACGGCGTGCTGGAGCAGTTCGACAAGTTGATCGGACTCGACCGGTTAACGGTTGTGCACGTGAACGACAGCAAGAATCCGCGTGGAGCGGGTAAAGACCGTCATACGCCGATTGGAACCGGATGGATCGGTTATGAAGCCATTCAAAGAGTGGTTCATCATGAGAAGCTCCAGGGCAGACCGTTCATTCTGGAGACGCCGTGGATCGGTAAAGATCCGAAGACGCAGCGTCCGATGTATGAGATCGAGATTGCGCTTCTGCGTGGGGATGTGGAAGGCCGTTTCGGGCCAACTTTTGCTCAGCAAGTAGAAGAGCTGAGTGCTTTCTTTGCGAAGGAAGGCATTGAATCCCGTTCGTTCGTGCTGGATACCTGGACGCTTCTGAAGAATGATGCCAAAGCCAAAAAGGCGGATCCTCGCGAACCCATGGAGCGTCTGTATGATATGGTCATGGCAGCAGGCCTGCTGTCCGACCTTTCGGAGGAGCAGATCAATCAACGGCTGATCGCTTGGTTGTCCGGTGTTTCCTTGACATCATAAGCTTCATTAAATGGCTTTATATTAAGAGTACTAAGGCATTCTCAAGAAAACTTCCGCATGTTGCGGTTTGTTTTTCTTGAGAGGTGCCGTTCATGTTAATTGCAGATTTAAAAGGAGGATCACCGAGTCTCATGGAAATTCACATCAAGAAGGATCTGCCGTCTGCGGCAGGTCAGTACCCTAATCGTGCCCGTATGCTGATCTCTTGTCCGGATGGACCGGGAATTGTGGCGGCGGTCTCCCAGTTTCTGTACCAGCATGGCGCGAACATCGTTCAGTCTGACCAATATACGATGGATCCGGCCGGCGGCATGTTTTTTATGCGGGTTGAGTTTGATCTGGAGGATTTGAATACGAAGCTTCCCAAGCTGGAGGAGTCCTTCCAGGAAGTTGCCGATCAATTCCGTATGGAATGGAATATCTATCATGCGGTCCGTAAGAAACGACTGGCGATTTTTGTTTCAAAAGAAGATCACTGCCTTGTAGAGCTGTTGTGGCAATGGCAGGCTGGCGATCTGGATGCGGATATCGCACTGGTGGTGAGCAATCACCTAGATATGAAGGAATACGTAGAATCGTTCGGTATCCCGTATCACCATATTCCGGTTACGGCGGATACGAAGCCTCAAGCGGAGCAACGTCAGCTGGATGTGATCGGCGATGACATCGACGTGATTATCCTTGCGCGTTACATGCAGATTATTTCGCCAACCTTTATCGAACATTACCGGAACCGGATTATCAATATTCACCATTCCTTCCTTCCGGCTTTTGTCGGCGGCAAGCCTTATGCGCAAGCTTATAACCGCGGGGTGAAAATTATCGGAGCAACCGCCCATTATGTAACCGAAGAACTGGATGGCGGACCGATTATTGAGCAGGATGTGCAGCGCGTTAGCCACCGGGACGATGTCAACGAGTTGAAGCGTATTGGTCGTACCATCGAACGCGTGGTGCTTGCAAGAGCCGTCAAATGGCATGTCGAGGATCGGATTCTGGTGCATAACAATAAAACGGTTGTATTCAACTAACGGTTTGCAAGTGTACGTATAATCAGACAGGAAGACAGTCTGTGTACTGAGTGCAAGTAAGAATATGAGGCTGTATTTGGACGATTCATCATAGATAGTACAATGGAGCAGCCCAACACTTTAACGCTGCAATGGATTACCCCTTGATCCCGCTCCTCTTATTGGAGTGGGATTTTTATTTATAACCAACTTGGTAAAAAACACCAAAAACCTCTGGGATGCTGAAAATACAGGCCAATATATCTCTTTATGGAAGGAAACGTCAAACTTTTCATGAATTCGACTCGTCAATATAGTTGAACTTGTGAAGAGAACCTTTACATACGTCTTCGGAACATATGTGTCATTTCTCATGTGAGAGCAATTTATATGTGGAGAGGGGAATCATCAGTTGTCGTTTTATACAAAAAAAACGTGGATGTTGCTGCCGATGGTGGCGCTGCTGATTGTGGCCACGTTATCCTTGTCGATTCCGGCCGGAAATGTTTACGCCGATGGAGCGAAGATTAGCATTCAATCCGAAATGGGTTACCAAGGCAAGATTAAACATGATAAATGGAATCCGCTCAAACTGACCTTAACCAGTGACCGGGATATATCCGGTGACATGGTCGTGCAGATTCAGAACTACAATGGCTTCGGATATCAAACTTCCTACGTCCAGCAGGTGGACCTTCCGAAGGATACGCCGAAGGAAGTCGTGATCGGCATTCCAGGGGCCATGCTGAATAAAGATAATAACCAGATCCTCTTCTATGAAGGATCTTATACCAAAGGGAAGCAGATTCCGTTTGCCACAGGTAAAAATTACGTGCAGGCTTCTCCTTATCAAGGCGCACTTATTGCGGTGTTATCGGATGATCCGGATACGATGAATTTCATGAATGTCCTTAACGGCAAAGGCAACAGCGTGAACGTGTTCCCGCTTAAGAACGCCAGCGTTCCATCGGATGGAATGCTGCTGAACGGGTTGGACGTCATCGTTATTAACAATTTTGCTTCTGATACGCTGTCAGAGCCGAAGCTCAAGGCGATTACAGATTGGGTAAATGGCGGCGGCACCCTGATTCTGGCCGGAGGCGCGGGATATACCAAAACAGCGGCACCGTTTGCCGACATAACGCCGGTTGTTGCGAATGGCACCACCACCGTTAATTCGCTAGCCGAGCTGGAGAAGCTTGGCGGGAAACCGCTGAAACTGGATGGGGCATTTACCATTTCTACAGCAAAAGCGGTGGAAGGCGCCCAAATCGGGCTTGAAGCGGATGGACAACCTTTGTTTGCTTCGAAGACCTATGGCCAAGGAAGTGTTCAATATGCGGCCTATGATCTGGCTATGGAACCGGTGAGCTCATGGGCAGGCCATCCGGATGCTTGGGCATCGATACTGCGCAATAACCTGCCCATGATGGGTGCGCAGAATGGTATGTATTACAATTCGCTTATGGACAATTTGAATTACGTTCTGGAGTATTTTCCATCACTGAAGATGCCTTCCTTCACGCTGCTGTTGTGGATGCTCATTATTTATGCGGTCGTCGTTGCGCCGCTGCTCTACTACATCTTGAAAAAGGCGGACAAACGGGAATGGGCTTGGTTCTTGATCCCGATCATTGCCGTCATCGCGAGCGGTTCCGTTTACGTGGCCGGTTCATCGGACAAGACGCGGGAACTCGCACACACTATCAACTTGATTGAACTAAACGGTCAGGGGGATGCGGTTAAATCGACGGCTTCCGCATTCTTCACGCCTCGAAGTGGGAACTATACCTTGGAATTTCCGGAGAATACGTATTTGAGAACGGGGCAGTCCCGGAACACGTTTGGGGGAATGAGCGAGAATAAAAATTTTGTCCGAATGGAGCAGGCGTCCACGACGCTGGAGCTTCGCGACATGTCCCAATGGTCATTAGCCAAGGTATGGGTGGACCGTCAAGGAACCGAGGAGATGGGGCGCCTCGGCATGGATTTGAAGCTGGATGCCAAAGGAGAATTAAACGGTAAGGTCACCAATGACACGATTAACGATTTGACCGAGGTTGCACTGGTTATTGGAGGCAAAGCCTATAAGCTGGGAGATATCAAGAAGGGAGAGGCGGCTGCCGTTCCTCAGGACCCGAAACAAATCATCAAGTTTACGGGCGGTGACTTGTCCGGGATGCTGTACCCTTATTCGCAGAATGATCCGAAACAGCGTGAGCGCGATATTTTGTCCCAATACGGATATTCCAACAGAATGGTCAACAGGGATGCTTACATTTTGGGATGGAGCAAGGATCATTTGACGAATTATACGCTGAAAGGCGCTGAGGTGGAGAGTGATCAGCTCAATTTCTGGATACAGCCCGTGGAGATGGATTGGGGACTAAACGGGGAAATCAACATTCCTTACGGGTTCCTGTCTCCCGAGATATCGCAGGTGAATGCGCCGATGTATGGGGTTTACCCTCATGGGGTCGAAATGGGACAGGGCAGCTTGATCGCCGAATTCCCGTTAATATCGGAAGGCAACGTGAAGTATTCGGAATTGTCCATGAGAGGCACCAAATTCAACAACAACGTTATGATGGAGATCTGGAACTCGAAGAAGAGCGAATGGGAGCCTGTTACAGACGTGAACAATGTGCATACCATTACCAAAAATACGGAGCAGTATATCTTGGGAAATCGGATCCGTTTCATGATCACCGCCAAGGATCAGACCAACTTTATGATGCCTGAGCTGTCTGTGAAGGGGGAGGCCACTCCATGATCGAGATTAGAAACCTGAGTAAAAAATACGGAACGTTCCATGCGTTGAAGGACATCAGTCTTCATATCGAAAAAGGGACTGTATTTGGATTTGTCGGCCCGAACGGAGCAGGCAAATCCACGACGATGTCCATATTGGCCACCCTGATGCTGCCAACCTCGGGCGTTGCCAAAGTCGGCGGCTTTGACGTGACCCAGCATCCCAAAGAGGTCCGCAAGCGGATCGGCTACATGCCCGATTTCTTTGGCGTGTATGACCAGTTGAAATCTACCGAATATTTGCATTTTTACGGGGCAAGTTACGGCATACCGCGCGCCGAGCGGGAGCAGCTCATTCCGCAGCTCCTGGAGCTCGTCAACCTGAGCGACAAAGCGGATACGTACGTCGACAGTCTCTCGCGCGGCATGAAGCAGCGTTTATGCCTTGCCCGGTGTCTGGTGCATGATCCGGACGTGTTAATTCTGGATGAGCCGGCTTCGGGGCTGGATCCGCGGGCGCGGATCGAGATGCGTGAAATCTTGAAGGAATTGAAGCTTATGGGCAAGACGATCATCATTTCGTCGCATATTTTGCCTGAGCTGGCGGAGATGGTGGATGAAATCGGCGTGATTGAACACGGCGAGATGGTTGCCCAAGGTAAGGTGGCTGATATTCAGAGCCGTCTCCGCGTGAAAAAAGTCATCCATATCCGCACGCTCGAGCGTGAAGAGGAACTGGCCGAGAAGCTGCGGGACGAACCCTTTGTCTCGTCGGTATTAACGGATAACACCGGTGTCCATGTTCATTACGGCGGGGATGATGCGCAGCAAAGCGCTCTGCTGCGGCAGGTGGTCTCCTGGGAAATTCCGATTGTCTCGTTTCAGGAAGCACAGAGCAATCTGGAGGATGTATTCCTCGAAATTACCAAAGGGGGACCCCGCGAATGAATTGGAGCAGAAAGCTAATTAATCCGGTCATTGACAAGGAATTTCGGCTGCGGATGCGTTCTACGCGTTCTATGCTGTCGGTGTTATTTTATGTGTTGGCGCTCGGAGCTATTGCGATGGGCTTCATTTACCTCTTCTTATATTTGGGACAGCGGGGACCTCAGCGATTCGATCCGCAGATGAGCCAAATGATGTTCTATGTGCTGAGTTTTGCTCAGCTTGTCCTCATCGCGTTCATGGCACCTGCTCTTACCGCCGGCGTCATCAGCAGCGAGCGGGAGAAGCAAACGCTGAGCATGCTGCTGACGACGCAGCAGAGCTCGGCCACGATTGTGCTGAGCAAGCTGGTGTCGGCACTCAGCTTCATGACACTGATCGTGCTGGCCACCTTGCCGATATACAGCATTGTTTTCCTGTATGGAGGGATTTCGCCGAAACAGCTCATATCCGTTTTTGTTTTTTATTTATTCGTGATGCTGCTGCTCGGTTCGCTTGGCGTGATGTTCTCGACTTTATTCAAAAGAACCATCGTCGCGATTATTGTCGCCTACGGTGCGGGACTTATTATATTCCTTGTCACAGGCCTGCTGTATCTGTTCTTCATGGGGATTGAACAGCGGAATATGTATCAAAGCGGGATAACGCCTACACCGGGCAGTTATTCATGGGTCGGATATTTGCTGGGTCTGAATCCCGGCGGAGCGATGATGAGTTTGTTCAACCCGTCGTTCTCCAAGGAAGTGTTCCTGCTGCACGGCGGAAGTTTGAACAGTAAGGCCCCCATTGAATTGTGGCTGGAATTCTTCATCGTGTATTCGGTTGTGATTGTTCTTGCCCTGTGGGTTGCCATACGGAAAATACGTCCTATCGCAAGGCGGAAACGTAAGGATAAGGACGAGGCACAGCTCCCGCAAGTACCGGAAATGACGCGGGATGAAGCGTAACCTTAAAGCATAAGAGTACGGTAAGGAGGAAGAGCAATGGACAACATCATGCGTTTTATCGAAGCTGCGAGACGGCGGCTGCAGCGATTTCGCGTCATATCGTATGTTTTATACGGACTGATGGCAGGGTTTGCCGCGCTGCTGCTGCTCCTGGTGCTGGGGAGATTCGTACCCATTGCCTGGCTTCCCGTCGCATCCGTGGCCGTTCCTGTCGGAGCAGGCTTCGTAGGCTTGTTATGGGGATGGCTGCACCGGGTTCCGATCGAAGAGGCCGCTTCAGCGATGGATCATGTTCCGGACGGAGCGGAGCGAAGCGACATGATGGTCACGGCACTATCGTTCAAAGAACAGGAATCGCAGGCCGCTAAATGGCAGCGTGAGCAGGCGGAACGCTATGGTGCACGTTTTGCGGAGCAATTGCCGGAGCGTCTTCCTTACCCTAGTCGTAAAAGACATCTCTTGATCTGTGGTGCTTCGCTGGCTGCCGTGCTCATCCTTGTTTTTGTTCCGAACCCGATGGACAAGAAGGTGGAAGCGGCAAAAGAGGCGCAGAGCTGGATGAAGGAGCAGGCAGCCAAAACCGAGAAGCTTACGGAGGAACTCCAGAAAAAAACGATCGATCCTGCCGACAGGAAGAAGCTGCAGGAGAAGCTGGATGCCCTGAAGAAAGCGCTGGACCGTGAGAAACATCCCGAGCAAGCGCTGGAGAAGCTGGAAGAAGCGATGAAAGAGCTTGAAAAAATGGCGAAACAGCAGGAGGAAAAAGCGAAGGCACTGTCTGAGCTTGCCCAAAAAATGCAGCAACAGAAGGCGTTGTCCCAGGTGGGGAAAAAGCTTGCCGAAGGCATGGCCGATGAGCTCAAGCAGGAAATGAAGAAACTCACCGAGCAGGTGAAAAAGATGTCCCAAGAAGAGAAGAACGAGCTGTCCGATGCTTTGAAAAAGTTGGCTGAGGAAGCCGCCAAGCAGCTGGAGGACGGGAAGCTGGAGCAAGAGCTCAAGAAAGCAGCCGACTCGCTGAAGGAAGGCCAGTTGCCGAAGGAGCTGGAAGAAGCGCTCCAGCAGCTGGCCGAGGAGCTGGCTAAAGCGGCGCAAGCCAAAGCCGCGTCGGATAGTCAGTCGCAATCCGCCGCTTCGCTGGCGTCCTCCCTTGCTTCGCAAGGACTGAGCTTGGCCGATCAGATGACGGCTGCCGGGATGTCGGTATCCGATGCCTGGAGTAACGGCGGCAGTGCCGAGGCGTTGGCGCAGGCGGGATCCGGGGGAGACTCGGGAGAAGAAGGCGAAGGTTCGGAGGGAAGCTCCGGGGAAGGCGGCTCCGGGGCCGGTCAAGGCCAAGGCGCCGGCAGTGGGTCCGGTTCGGGGAGCGGCTCCGGATCAGGAGCAGGCTCCGGCTCAGGTGGCAGCGGAGGATCGGGAAGCGGGACCGGCAGCGGAGCCGGCTTTGGCTCTGGCGGTCGCGAGCTTGTGACGATCCCTCGGGATTACAAGGGCAGCGGCAATGTGCAGAACGATTCCGGCGAGATCAAGGGCAGTGGCGGTGATATTCAGAAGGGCGGCGTTTCGCCGACCGTTCCGGGCATGTCCAGGCCTTATGAGGAAGTGTACCGCGATTATGAGACCGAAGCGCGTAAAACATTAGATCGCAATCAACTGCCTGACCAGATGCAAGGGTTGGTTGAGGAATATTTCATACAAATCAATCCGAATCCGTAAGGGATCGAAGAGCCAATAACGGAAGCTATATAGATTGAACTAAAGAAAAGATGAACTTCAACGGAGAAGGCGGAATTATTCTGGAGAAACGAAGTGGTCGCCTTTGTCACCGGATTTTAACCATGATATGGATGTATAGAAGAAATCTGGGGGCAACAGCGATCGGAAGAATAATCCGCATTCGTAGTGATGCTCAGGCTAAGAATCTTTAGTTCAACTTATATAGAATGAGTACTTGAACTTTACCAAGAAGATGGAGGTTTCGTCCATGTCGGATATTGCAGTGAGACCACAGGAATGGATGGAGAAAATATCAGGCCTGCGGGAACATATTGGCAAGGTGATTGTCGGGCAGCAGGATGTTGTGGAGCAGATGCTCTGGTGTATCTTTGCGGGAGGGCACGCCCTCCTGGAGGGGATTCCGGGTCTCGGTAAAACGATGCTCGTTCGCACGGTGTCGGAAGCGTTGGAATTGTCCTTTTCCCGTATTCAGTTCACGCCGGATTTGATGCCGAGCGATATAACGGGCACCAACATTTTGTCGTTCGGGCAGCATGGAGACACAGGGATGACCTTTCAAAAGGGTCCGCTGTTCGGCAGCATCGTGCTTGCCGACGAGATTAACCGGGCCACGCCCAAAACCCAGAGTGCATTGCTGGAGGCCATGCAGGAGAAGACCGTCACGGTGGGCGGGGTAACCCATCAGCTGCCAAAACCTTTCTTTGTTCTCGCGACGCAAAACCCGCTGGAGAACGAGGGAACGTATCCATTGCCGGAGGCGCAGCTTGACCGCTTTCTGCTGAAGATCGAAGTGTCGTATCCGAGCGCGGATGAACTGAAGGAAATCGTGAAGCGGACGACGTCCTCCCACGAATTCCAGGTGGAACGACAAATGACCGGAGACGAGCTGCTGGAAATCCAGCGCGGGGCCCGGGAAGTGCTGGTTGCCGAGGAGATTTTGGACTATGCGGTTCGTCTGCTCATGATGACGCATCCGCAAGAGGCTGCGGCCCCGGAGGCGGTACGAAAATACGTCCAGTTCGGTTCCGGACCGCGGGGCATTCAGTCCATCATATCAGTGAGCAAGGTCCGGGCATTGTGCAGCGGGCGGATGCATGTATCGACAGGGGATATTCGCGCCGTGGCTTTATCTGCGCTGCGTCACCGTTTGTTCCTGAATTTCGAAGGTCAGGCGCTTGGCATTACGACAGACCATGTCATTCAGGAGGTTCTGCAAGCGCTGGAGGCGTCCGCGTGAGCGGGGGCGGGCACCTGCTTCCTCCGGAATGGCTTCCGCGACTGGAGCGATTGAGTCTCGATGCCAAGCGACGGGTTGCCGGAATGCTGCAGGGAAAGAGACGATCCCGCAGGCTTGGTTCATCACTCGAGTTCGCCGATTACCGAGTATATTCGCCCGGGGATGATGTCCGCAGGTTTGACTGGGGCGTCTATTCTCGTACGGGAAAAGCGTTCGTGCGTCAATTCATGGACGAGCAGGAGCTGACGGTCAGCCTATTCGTGGATTGCTCGGCATCGATGGGGGCTGTCATGTCATCGTCATCCGAACTATCCGCTGCGGATCCGGCAGGAACGAAGGGAAGCCCGAAATGGCTGCTCGCACGTCAACTCGCCGCAAGCATCGGCTACATGGCATTGTCCTCCTACGACAGGCTGCAGGTCGCCTGTTACAGCCGTTCGATTCATGCTCGTCTTCCGATCATGAGAGGAAAGGGCTCGGCCCATCGCCTGTTTTCGTTCCTGCAAGGGGCAGAAACGGGAGGTGAGGGAAGTTTGGGCGCCGCGCTTGCGGTTCCTGGCGCACTCCCTCGGCAGCCGGGGATGACCTGGGTGTTCTCGGATTTTTGGCTGGCGGGCGGCGAGGAGGAATTGTTCAGGGCGCTATCCCTTTTGTCCGGCACCGGGCAGGAAGTGGTGCTGGTGCATGTTTTGTCGAGGGAAGAACTAGAGCCTAAATTGACCGGCGATTTGCGATTGGTCGACAGCGAAACGATGAGCGGCAAGGAAGTGGCGTTGACGGGTAAAGTACTCGATGGTTACAAAGAGGAGCTGGAGCGGTATCGGACGATGCTGTCCCGCGTGTGCGCGGAGCGGGGCATGTCTTACGTGCTCATTCCGGCGGACATGCCGCTTACGGATGCGATGTTCGGGGTACTGGCAGGAGCAGGTCTGGTCACTGGATAGACAAGCCTCATACAGGAGGCAGTGATCCAAGCATCTGCCGGACTTCATACGCTTTGGGAAGCTTGTAGACAGGGTAACACCGGTAAATAGACACGCTATGAAATGCAGGCTTCACGAGCATCTGTCTGTGATCTTTAGAACAAATAAGAAGAGAACTCATTCAAATAGGAAAAGATGGACGAGCCTTCATCCGATGCTTTGAGAAAACATCCAAGTCGTGTTAGTCAGGGTCCACGGGAGTAAGGAGGGGACACGTTGGGGATTCAATCTTGGCTGAGCCTATGGTTCGGTTTAACGCTGCCGGCTATCGTGCTTATGTATATGTTCAAACGAAAATATGTGGATACAACCGTTCCCAGCCACTTGCTGTGGGAGCGGGTGCTTCGGAACCTGGAGGCTAACAGGCCGTGGCAGAAGCTGCAGAACCGGCTTCTGCTGTGGCTCCAACTGTTTGCTGCTGTGCTGATGGTCTTCGCACTGATGCAGCCCTTTATGCAGGTGTCTGGCGGAGGCAGCGCCCATGTGGTCATCGTTGCCGATACCTCGGGCAGCATGAGCGCGCAGATTCAGCCTTCGGCAGAAGGCGAAGCCGCATCCAGGCTGCAAATGATGCAGGAACGAATTAAGGAGTACGTGAAGGACCAAGGGAGACGGAGCGAGATCACCCTTCTGTCTGTGGGAGCAAGTCCCACGACGCTGGTCTCCCATGAAAGCGACCGCGCGGCCATCGATAAGGCCGTGGATGGGTTGCGGCCCTATTACGGCCAGGCATCCTACAGGGAAACCTTATCGCTCGCTTCCGCTCTGACACGGGAAGAGCGTGATGCAGAGGTCGTTATTTTTACGGACAGCTACTGGAAGCAGGATACGGCTCCCATAACGTTTCAGGTTCCGGTATCCGTAGAGAAGGTACAGGGGCAGCTCCCTCTTAACGTTTCCATCGACCAATTTGGCATTTCACCTAAGGGTGAAACAGGTTCATCCTATGGGGCAGTCGCTGTCCTCAGCACGAATGCCAAGGAAGCGATGTCGGCCGAAGTGAATCTTTACGGGGATGAACAGCTGCTGGCCAGCAAGGTGTTGAATCTTACGCCGGGGAAGAAATTAACCGAATCTTTTGCCGATCTCCCATTTGCGGAGGTGTATCGGCTTGAGTTATCCCAGGATGACGGGTATGCGGCAGACAATTATTCCTTTGCATTCGGTTTGGGTCACGGATCCTCGCGCGTACTTCTGCTGACTTCAGGCAATTTGTTCCTGGAGAAGGCCTTGCAGCTAAGCGGAGCCGAAGTCACCCGGGTTGCCTGGGATGGCTCCGAAGACAAGAAGGGTGAGGATCCAGGCACGGATCAAAATACGGACAAGGGCAGCGCAGCATCGGATGTACCGCCCTTACCTGATGGCGAATTTGATCTGCTCGTCATAGACGGGAGCATGCCGGAAGGGTTCAAGCAAGGGAAGTGGGCGGAGTTGGCCGCCAAAACGCCGCTATGGACGATCGGCGGAGAAGGCACCAAAGTCGGAAGCCAAGGAGGACGTGCTGTGCTTGCGAAGCATCCGGTGACCGCCTATGTAACCTTATCGGGCGTCTATTTCGGTACGCTGGTGGATCAGGCCCCTGCTTGGGGCGAACCTGTGGTCAAGCTGGGGGATCAACCCATCGTCTATGCGGGAAGCGAAAACGGGCGACCGAGATTGTCGTTTAATTTCCTGCTTCAGGATAGCGATCTTCCGTTATCGCCGGAATTCCCGGTCATGGTCAGCAATGCACTAGAGTGGATGACCTCGGGCAAGGGAAGCGGCCTTGGCCGCTATATGGCCGGAGCGCAAGCAGATATTCCGATTGCAGCGGATACGGTAGCGGCAAAGTGGGTACCTAAGAGTGGTCTTGCTCTTGCTGACGGCATCCCTGCAGCGGAGGCCCTCCGGAATGAGCAAGGGATATCACCGGTACAGATCGTGCCGGAATATCCAGGGCTGTACGCTTTTGAACAGCAGAATGAAGCGGGTGAGAAGCTTAAGTTTTGGCTGGCTGTAACGGCAGATCCGTACGAGGCGGATTGGAGCAACGATCAGGGTCCGGTCGTGAGTCAAACGTCACCGAACTCGGATGATACGGCAGCTGGTGAACGTACCGGGACGTCTGGGCACAGCGAGACGGCAAGCGATGCCGGTTCGTTAATGCCATGGCTGGCGGCCTTGGCACTGGCTGTGATCGCAGCGGAATGGGGGGTGTACCAGCGTGGGCGTTCAATTTAGCCAACCATGGTTGTTGCTGCTGTTGATCCCGGCAGGAGTCTTTCTCTATTACGCATACAAATCGGATTTTCGGCTCAGCGGTTTTCGCAAGAAATTGGCCTTATTCTTTAGAACCTGCGTCATTCTGTTATTGATTCTTATGATTTCGGGTCTGCACGGGTATACCGTCTTGCGGGATAAACAGGTGGTGTACTTGGCGGACCGTTCCGACAGTATGGGGGATTCGGCCCGGATCACGAATTGGATTAACGATTCCCTTGGGGCAAAAGGCGAGAAGGATGGCACCGCTGTTGTTTCTACAGGTCTTGAGGGGGCTGTGGAACGGCGATTATCCTCTACGGAGAATGCAGGAGCCTCTTTAAATGCGCTGCTGGAGCAGCAGTTTACGGGGCTGGAGTCCGGTCTTCAGCTCGCAGGGAGCCTGTTCGAGGGCAACAGCGATTCCAGAATCGTGTTGATCTCGGACGGGGAGGAGAATGTAGGCAGCATGGCAGCGGCGGGAAGGCTGCTGAAGGATCGGGGCATTGCGGTTGATGTGCTTCCAACTCCGAAGCAGGCAATCCGTGACGTTGCGGTGGAGGAACTGAAGGTACCGGATAAGCTGTATCAAGCGGAGTCTTTCTATGTGGAGGTTATGATCCGCAGCACGTTTAAGACCTCCGGTGAATTGCGCATTTACGAGGACAACCGTGAGATCGGCCGGGAACGCGTTGACGTAACCCCGGGCGAGAACCGGTATGCCGTAAAAGGCCTGGCTAAGAGCCCGGGACTTCACCGTTACCGTGCCGAAATCTTCATGGATGGGGATGAGGCATCCGCCAATAATGCAGCGTTTGATTTTACCCGGGTGGAAGGTCCGCCGAACGTACTGATCGTTGAAGGAACCCCGGGAACGTCAGGTAATATCACGGCAGCACTGGAGTCCGGGATGATCGGCACCGAAGTGATTCCGCCGGAGCTGCTTCCGCTGGAAGCTGCCAAGTATGCCGTTTACGACAGCATCATCTTTAATAATGTCTCAGGCAGTGACGTCGGCGGCAAACAGATGGAGCTGATCGAGCAGGCGGTCCGAAGCTTCGGCATCGGGTTTATGATGGCGGGCGGCGAGGACAGCTTTGGGATGGGCGGGTATTTTAAAACCCCGATTGAAAAAGCACTGCCGGTCTCGATGGAGCTGGAAGGCAAACGGGAGATTCCATCGCTTGGTCTCATCCTCGTCATCGACCGTTCGGGGAGCATGGATGGCAATAAGATCGAATTGGCCAAAGAATCGGCCATGCGCACAGTGGAGCTGCTTAGAGCCAAGGATACGGTCGGCGTCGTCGCCTTTGACGATCAGCCGTGGTGGGTTGTTCCGCCGCAGAAGCTCGGGGACAAGGAAGAGGTGCTCAGCAGCATCCAGTCGATTCCGAGCGCCGGAGGGACCAACATCTATCCTGCCGTTTCCTCGGCGCTTGAGGAAATGCTGAAGATTAACGCCCAGCGCAGACATATCATTCTGATGACCGACGGGCAATCGGCCATGAATTCCGGGTATCAGGACCTGACCGATACGATGGTGGAGAACAAAATCACGATGTCTTCGGTGGCGGTCGGGATGGATGCTGATACCAACCTTCTTCAATCTTTGGCGGATGCGGCCAAAGGCCGTTATTACTTCGTTGAGGATGAAACGACGCTGCCGGCGGTATTCAGCCGGGAGGCCGTGATGCTGGCCAAATCCTATATCGTGGATAAACCCTTTGTTCCGGCCGTTCAGAACGTGGGCGAGTGGGCGAGTCTATTCCAGCAGGGCGTACCGGGGCTATATGGTTATGTAGCGACAACGCCGAAGTCTTCCGCTCAGACGGTTCTGTCCAGTCCGGAGCCGGACCCGATCCTGTCGCGCTGGCAATACGGATCCGGGCGAACGGTGGCATGGACGAGCGATTTAAGCGGAAAGTGGTCCAAGGAATGGGTATCATGGTCCGGCTTTGCCAACACGTTGACCGAAATCGTGAAGTGGACGTTCCCGCAGTTTACGTCGTCGCCCTATGAAGTGACTACCGAAACGGCCGGCAACCAAGTCAAGCTCCAGGTTATGGCAGGGGGCGAGAATCCACCGGAGAAGCTGAATGCGGTGATCGGGGACGATGAAGCCGGCGAGCAGACGGTGGAGCTTATCCAGGAGGCTCCCGGCCGTTATACCGGGCTCGTCAATGTCACGAAGCCTGGGGCATTCCTCCTGTCTCTTGAGGATGCCAGCGGGGAAGAAGCGCTGCAGGCTGCGCCAGGCACCGGTTTTGTGGTTCCGTATTCTCCGGAATACCGGATGTCCTCCGGCAGCGGCGAGGAAGCCATGAAGCGGCTGGCCGAGGCGACCGGAGGCCGCGTGTTATCCTGGGACAACCCGGCCGAAGTGTTTGACCGGCAGGCAACCTCGCGGATGAATCTCCATGATTGGAGCTACCCGCTGCTGGCGGCGGCCCTGCTGCTATGGGTCGCCGACATCGCCGTGCGGCGCCTGGCTCTCCCATGGGGCGCCATCGGCGCAAGGCTGGCCGCCCTGCTCCGCAGGCGGCCGGCACCTGCCGGCGTGGCCGCGCGTGACGC